>PWYP01000002.1 GCA_003567805.1 PVC group bacterium | reverse complement strand
GGTATGATCGGACTGCTAGCCCTTCTCACGGGGCTAGGGCACCTATTCTTTTCCTTGCAGCGCCAAGCAGAAGCACCTGATCTTGTAATGGCAATATTTGCACCGAATCATGAGGAGGCATATCGGCAAATTCTTCCAGCTTTTGAAGAACAACATGGTGTGAGCGTGCAGTTACAGCTTGTGAGTGAGCGAGCTCTGCAAAGTCGTCTGCAGTCCGCATTGTTGACAGGGGCGGACGTGCCCGATCTTGTGGAACTGCTCTCAGGAACGATAGGGTTCTTTACACGTGGTCCGCTGGAGGATGTGGGGTTTGTTGACCTGACGGATCGGCTGCATGCCGAAGGTATCTATGATCGCATGGTTGCCTCTCGCTTCAGTCTATGGTCAAGCCGCGGACGTATTTTTGCGTTACCCAATGATGTGCATCCTGTGACTCTTTGTTATCGGCGGGATTTGATCGAAGAACTGGGAATCGATATCGATAGTATCCAGACTTGGGATGATTTTGTTGCCATGGGGCGTTCGATTGTTGCCGATCTCACGGGTGATGGTAATCTAGATCGTTATGCATTGGATATGCCGATGAACAACGAAACGGTTATTCGAATTTTACTACTCCAGCGGGGCGGACAATTTTTTGATGCATACGGTGATGTTGCCTTTGATGACGAAGTAACGGCAGAGACAATTGCCTGGTATGTGCGTCAGACGGTTGGCGAAGATCGCATTGGTTATGAGGCTGGGTGGGGGCAAAGTCTCGCGCAGGCAATGAATGACGGTCTGGTTCTTTTCTTTTTTACACCGGATTGGCGGACGAAACAATTCGAGATGGATTTGCCCAACCAGAAGGGAAATCTCGCTCTGATGCCCTTACCGGCGTGGGAAGAGGGGGGGCGCCGTACCAGCACATGGGGAGGTACAGGGTTGGCAATCACGAGATCAAGTCCGAATCAGGAGTTGGCCTGGGAGTTGGCAAAATTTCTTTACTTGAATACGGATGAGTTGGGTACCCGCTTCCGTAATACGAATATTGTACCGCCGTTTAAGGATGCTTGGGACTTGGCAGAATTCCATGAGCCGCGCCCTTTTTATGGAGGTCAAGCGATCGGTTCGCTATTGGCGGAGCTTGCCGCAGAAGCGCCTCCTTCTTATATCAGTCCCTATAGTGGGCTTGCATCCACGCGTATTACGCAGGCCTATTTGCAGGCCGTCGCGTTCTATCGTCGACATGGTGATGAAGGGCTCGAAGAACACATCCGCAAGGATCTTACGCGTCATGCGGATTATGTTCGCAGTATTGTCGCGCGTAATGTATTTCTGCAACCTGTTGCCGCCCAGGAGAAAGAGCCGTGAATCCGCAGCGTAAAATGGCCGCCGCGCCGTGGTGTTTTTTGACGCCTTACCTTGTTTTAACGTCTGTATTCTTTTTGTATCCGTTTTTGAATTCGATCTGGTTGGCGTTCCACCAGACCAACGGTCCGCGAACGGCCGTTTTTGTCGGTCTCGCCAATTTCCGTTTTGTTCTAACGGATGCAAATTTTTACACGGCTGTCAAAAATACAACCGTGTACGCGCTAGCTTCTGTTCTGGTTCAGCTACCGCTTTCGCTTGGGTTGGCGTTGTTGCTCAATACAGGCAAAAGTCGTATTCGCAACATATTCCGCTTAATCATTTTTAGTCCGCATCTAGTTGGTCCGATTTTTGTTGGTATTCTTTTTTCTGTTATTTTTACCCCGCGCTTCGGCTTGTTTAACCGCTTTTTGCAAGCCTTGGTTGGTTGGGGGCTGGAAGAAAGGTGGCTTTCGAATCCCGGATTGGTTATGCCTGCCTTGATTATTGTTTCGATGTGGATGTATGTCGGTTTCAATATGATCTATTTTCTGGCTGCGCTGCAAAATGTGGATCAAACGCTTGTAGAGGCTGCCCGAGTGGATGGTGCCAGCCGTTTTCAAGTATTTCGTCATATCGCCTTGCCTCAAATCAAACCCGTCGCCATTTTTGTGGTTGTTATGAGTACGATAGGTTCTTACCAGTTGTTTGAGTTGCCGTATGCCTTGCTCGGTGGATATGGTCCCAATAATGCCGGCTTAACGATCGTGGGGTATCTCTACTCGAGTGCTTTTGAAAACGGAGATCTCGGAACGGGGGCAGCGATTGGGTGGCTTCTCGCGCTGATCATCTTTTTGGTCAGTTCCATCCAGGTGAAGATTGCGGGGGTTGAATGAACGGAATTCAGATTACGCTTTTGTTGCTGGCGGGCTTATATATGATCTTGCGTTGGATCTATCCGCGCGATCAGGAGATTGCCAGCGCCTATCTTCGCTATACCTTGCTTGGTATCGCCGGTTTTCTCATTCTTAGCCCTTTTGTCTGGCTGATCACTGCTGTTTTTAAGGATAAGGATGTACTAATGCAGTACAGTTTTCTGCCTCCCTTCTCCGAGTGGAGTCGCGAAACGATCAATCTTGGCAATTTTAGAGCTTTGCTGCAGGGCGAGGATACCGTAGCGGGTAGGGTGTATTTCTGGGAGTATGTGATCAATTCACTTTTTCTCGCCTCGACCGCTACCACGGTGAATTTGTTTTTTACTTCAATGGGGGGGTATGCCCTCTCGAAATATTCTTTCCGGGGAAAGAAAAGCATGATGATCTTCATGGCGGGTTCAATGATGTTTCCTCCGATGCTTTTTCTCGCTCCCGTGTACCGCATGATTTTCGCGTTTGGATGGATGGATACGTATCTTGCCTTGCTTGTACCCGGAGCATGTAGCGTATTCGGTATGTTTCTTTTTCGACAGGCGACGATAGCGGTTCCTGATAGTCTGATTGAGGCTGCGCGTATTGATGGTGCAAGTGAATTTGGCATCTATTTGCGTGTCGTCATGCCCTTGGTGCGTCCCATGATCGGTGCCTTTTGTCTGATTACATTCCTCGGTAATTGGAATAATTTTATCGGTCCGCAAGTTTATATTCATACGCAGGCCAAGCTTACCCTGCCTGTTGTTCTAAACCAGTATATGGGCGTTTATACGCAGCAATATGGCGTGTTTTTGGCGGGTACACTTCTCGCCATTATTCCGCCCGCTATTTTGTTCTTTACCCTGCAACGTGAATTTGTCGCAGGTCTAACGAGTGGTGCCGTTAAGGGCTAAAAGCAATGGTATGCGCGTTTTCTCGCAGCGATGGGTTAACAGGAAAGTGAGTCAAGATGGCGAATGTAACCTTGACTATTAGCTTGAAACTCTCATGGCAAAGAAAGTTGTCGGCGGTTGTAGTTGGCGCTCTCGGTTGTCTTTTTGTTTGGTTCGCTACTCCTTACAATAATTTTCTGTTGGCCAATTCGTTTATTTCGGATTCCTACTTTCCTGTCGCTACGGTCATATTCATGCTGACCGTCGTTCTCGCATTGAATCCCATGTTGCGCTTGCTGCGGGTGCGGTGGATATTGAGCCGACAGCAGATCGCCTTGATCTTTTCCATGTTGCTTGTTTCCGCGGTAATTCCCGGGCAAGGTATGATGCGCCAGTTACCTTGGACGCTGGCGCAGAGCACGCATCGGATCAACCACTGGCCCTCGCTTTATGAAGCATTCGAGGATACGGGCATTCCGCACAATTTGTTTCCGGATCCAATTGGGTTAGAGGAGGAAACTCCGGTTAGCGATCAGTTGCTAGATGAACTGCATGAAGGGGCTGCGATTCCCTGGGGCGTGTGGTTACGCCTGGTGCCCATCTGGGGCTTGTTTGTGTTATCCTGCTGGCTCCTGATGATTGGTGTCGGAATGGTGCTTTTTCCTGCTTGGAAAGACCGGGAGCGGTTGCCGTTCCCGTTGTTGCAGGTCTATCGTGGTTTATTGCCGGAGAAGGGCGCTGGTCGATTGATTCCGGCTATGTTTCGGAACCGTGTGTTTTGGTTTGGTGCGATTCTTGTCATGGTGCTCTATCTCTTGAATGGTTTGCAGCATCATACACATGGCAGATTTCCCGGATTTCCCCTTGGTTGGCGACTATCCTCGCATTTCGCAGATCCGCCCTGGATGTACTTGCCTACCTATATCACGAATGTTCCCAAACTCTTTTTTGTTCTGGTTGGGATGGCTTTCTTTATGCCCAATCGAGCAGGATTTTCCATCTGGTTCACGACGATTGCTTATGGTGTGTATACCATGATCGGCAGGGCGTATTTGCCGCCTTTTGACGGGGCGGTTATCGTCGACCACCGCAATGGAGCTATGATTGCGGTAACGGTGGTAGTTTTGTATTTGAGTCGGCATCATTGGCCAAAGGTGGTCAGGAGCATGTTCAAGCATGTTAGATCGGATGAGGATCGACTCTTGCGTGTTGCGGGCTGGATGTTGACTGCAGGAGCGATTGGTATGCATGGTTGGTTACGTTGGGCAGGGGTGCCTCATGTATGGGCAGCCGTGTTTGTGCTGATCGGTTTTATGGTTAGCATTTTGATTGCCCGGGTAATTGCTGAGACGGGCATGCCTTTTATGCGAATTACGGATGTGACGCCTACGTATTTCATGTCC
>PWYP01000039.1 GCA_003567805.1 PVC group bacterium | reverse complement strand
TTGACGCGCTTCATGGCCAGTTCCAATGCTGCGGAGCTACCTTCCTGCTTCTTTTGCGCATCGGCCAGCGCCTCGTACACCAACACGATGTGATCATGCATCCGGCCCGCCCGATCCGCGATTTTCTCGGCATTACGGTTTTCGTTTTCACGGCGCCAGATTTGTGCAATGAGCTTGAGCGAAATCATCAGGGTGGATGGTCCCGTGATAACAACAGGAGCCTGTGCCTGCAAATACAGTAAATCCGGATCGGCTTGCAGCGCGGTTTGATAGGCGGGCTCGATCGGAATGCACATGAGCACGAAATCCAGCGTCTTGTTTCCGAGAATGGCATCATATCGGCGTGTCTTCAAATCCTCGAAATGCTTGCGTACGGAGGCCACATGTTCTTTCAAGGCTTGGCTGCGATCTTCTTCGGATTCCACATGGCAAAAGCGCTCATAAGCCGTAAGAGATACTTTAGCATCAAGAATGACGGCCTTGTCGCCAGGTAAATGCAGCACAAAGTCAGGACGCTGCAGAGAGCCATCTTCCGTCCGTCCTGAAACTTGCCGGCTGTATTCCCGGTCCAGAACAAGACCCGAAACTTCCAGCATGCGCTCGACGATCACTTCGCCCCAATCGCCCTGTTTCTTGGCCTCACCCTTGATGGCCATAGCCAACTGATTTGCATCCGTACTTACTTGATTGCTCAACGTCTGAAGCTGGCGCACCTGTTCAATGAGCCTACCAGCCTGCTCGGTTTCGCTACGGTGAACCTCTTCCACGCGCTGACGGAAGGCCTCGAGCTGCTGCTTGAAGGGCTCAAGCACGGCTGTCATCCGGTTGCGTTGCAATTCTGCACCCGCTTGTTCACGCGATGCAAAAATGCGGTTGGCTAGATTCTCGAACTCCTGTTTCAAACGGGTTTCGGCTTGCTGTAGCAATTGAACTTTTTCATTGCCTTGCTGGCGCTCATGTTCAAGGTCCCGTTCGAGTTGGGCTTTTTCAATGCGCAGCGATTCCAACTGTTGGGTAGAGTCTGCCAATTTCTCCTGCGCCAGCTTCCACTCGGTTTCGATAGCCTGTAATTGTATAAAACGATCTCTTGCAGGCCGATCTCGCATCAACCGCAGCCAGATGGCTCCGAGCAAGGCGATGCATACCAACAGCAAAATCACAGCAACCCACATACTTCTTTCTCCCTTTTGAGGACCGTTTTTGATACCGTGCCTTACCAGTGTTGCGCGTAACCTATATTCTATCAAGCATTACATGAAACCCAGTGGTATGATCCGAATAAGATGTTGCCCCGGCAAAACAGGTGCTGGAGCCAAGCAAGGTGAAGTGGTCATTTTGTTGCATGGTCTTTGCCGGACATATCGCAGTATGCAAAAAATGGCGAAAGCCCTTGTTTCTGCGGGATATACCGTTGTGAATGTGGGATACCCTTCGCGGACAGCATCCATACAAGAGCTGGCAGCAGCCGTGATGAAAGAAATCCTTTTCTTACCAGAAGTGATGGATGCTCAGGCCATTCACTTTGTAACCCATTCCTTAGGCGGTATGCTGGTGCGCCAGTATCTGAAAACCCAAACCATCCAGAAATTGGGTCGGGTCGTTATGTTGGGGCCGCCAAATCAAGGCAGTCAGGTTGTGGATGCGCTGGGGTGGTTGAAGATATTTCAATGGATGCATGGTCCAGCAGGGAATCAACTGGGTACGCATATCCATGCATTTCCTCGCAATCTAGGGCCCGTGTACTTTCCGCTAGGTATTATTGCTGGAGATCGTTCGATCAATTGGATCAATAGTTGTATGATCGATGGCACTGATGACGGAAAGGTTTCGGTTGAACAGACGAAAGTAGATGGTATGACAGGGCACATTGTGATTCACACAGCACATCCCTATCTCATGCGTAACAACAAGGTCATTGCGCAGACCATCCAATTTCTTCGCAAGGGGCATTTCCAATATGCGGAATAAGGAGCCCTTTAACTGGCGACCAGATGGGGTTTGCGCAAATTGAAGCGATCGGTTACCGGTTGCGCAAGATGCTGTTCCCGAATGGAAACAAAACGTGCAGGGTCGCGAACAACTTCGTTGGGACGATTTTCGCTGCGCACAAGGAAGTCGGCTTCCGGCGGATAGCAGGCTACTGGGACGCTTCCTTCAACGGGAATGGAGTCGCCTTCTAGACGTGTGATGGAAGCGTTGGTGGGGAGCTTGGCGTTCTGGTAGCGCAGATCCATGCTCCAGCGCACTCCTTTGGTAGTATTTTTGAAGCTCGCATGTGCCGTCCGGTTATGCATCAAAAGTACGCCGCCTTTTTGCACGGGGCATAATACGCGTTTACCCGTGTGAGGAAATGCCTTGCCGTCAATTTTCAGGTACTTCTCGCCGTGGCTTAACACATGCCGCACGACAGGACCTGTGTGACTGCGTGGCATGACCCACAAACAGCCATTATCTTCCGTTGCATCTACGAGCGGTAACCACATCGTTACCACCAGATCCTTATCGCAATAGGGTTCGAAATAGGCGGAATCCTGATGCCACGGCACGGCACCATAACCATAGTTCGGAATCTTGGGGCGCAATCGATAGACGGAGCTTGCAATTACTTCTGCACCAACCAATTGTTCGGCGACGTTGACAAGATTTGCATTGGAAATCAGATGAAAAATCGCCGGTCCATGCAGAATACCATTCCAGATTTGCAAGGCGAGGGCATCGGTTTCTTGGCTGATACAGGCTAGGCGTGTCTCGAAACCTTCCTCTTCATACGTGCGAGAAAGCTTTCCAGCAGCAACGAGTTTTTTGGCGCGGACATCAATCTCGTGGGTGATTTCGTCAATAACTGGCTGTAGTTCAGCATCAGGAATGACATTCTCAGCAACGACATATCCCTCCGCTTGAAAATGCTGTAACTCCGCTGTTGTAAGTATTCTACCCGTCGATGGCTCGATCATGTGTTTTTGTCCTCGCTGGCGCTGATGCAAGCCAGCATTGTCTTACACAATGTGTAATATCCGCAAGGAAAAAGCATGGAATAATGTGTTTTCATTTCGAATCGCTGGCAGGTAATTCGGGTAGCCGTGCTTTGCTGGCTTTCGCACCAAATAAGAGATTTTCTAGCAAGGATGATACGATATATTCTGGGTCTCTATTGCTTTTCTGCTTATATTTCGATGAACGCACTACACCTTTCCTGCAATACAAGAATAGAGGACAATAGATGCCGGAAGCCATTAACATCATCAGGCAGGGGATCACCGATCCACATATCCATATTTTTGAAGATCGTGCCTACTTGTATGCCTCGCATGATTATTCTCCCGAAAATCAGCGATTCGACATGCGCGACTGGCAAGTATGGTCCTCGGACGATCTGTTGACATGGCAGTGGGAGTCCACGCTAAAGCCGGAAGAAACCTATATTGGCAAGCCCGTGGATTATTGTTGGGCAACGGATGCAGTTGAAAAAGCTGGCCGATACTATTGGGCCTTTTCGGATATGAATCGTGAGGGGGGAGGGCCACAAATCGGCATGGTGGTGGGAGAGAAACCGAGTGGACCATGGCAAGATATTTTGAGAAAACCGCTATTGTCACCCGATTGCGCTGAAACAGCCGTGTATGATCCCTGCTTTTTCAAAGATGGGAATGGGGTTGTCTATATGGTTTTCGGGGTTTGGGATTACTACATTGCGCGTATGTCCGCCGACATGCTATCCATTGCCGAGCAACCAAGGTTACTGCATATTGAAAACCCGCAGGGACCATATGGGCAAGGAAAAACCGATGACAAGGTTTCCTTACACAAGCGAGCGGGAATCTATTATCTCTCCTGGGGAAGCTATTATGCGGTTTCGGAATCGCTTTATGGTCCTTATAGATATCGGGGATGTGTCATGGATCCTGATCTAATGGAACCGCGTTTCCGTGAAAGAACATGGCCACATGGTCCCACACAAGGTAGGCATGGCAATTTCTTCGAGTGGAAGGGACAATGGTATTTTACGTATTGCGAAATGGCCTTCTCCGGTAATCGCTATTTCCGGGATTTTTGGATTAGTCATGTATCCTATGCTCCCGATGGAAGCATTTTGCCCATTCGAGTAGATAGTCGCTGCATTGCTTGAAAGGCAAGTGCTATCCGTATGTACTCGTTAGACCGTTGTCAGCCAAACATTATGTATGCATGTGTCGCAAATAACCACTTTCGTGTCGCAAATGACAACTTGGTGCGGTTCTTTTTTTTGTGGTAGGATTACACGAGAATTGGATTCGATTTTGTCTTTGTGTCGTGCGTGCGGTTATATGTCACTTTGCTGCTCGTTGGATCGGTAGGCAATTTCTCGTTATCAAAATATGAAGACATCACAAAAACGATTGTTGCTTGCGGGTTTATTCTTAGTCATTGGCGTTGCTGGTTTCAACCTGCTGGACAGGTCTGGGCCGAGTGAGGCTCCGACGATTGAGAGCGAAACCGCACAGCAGCATGATTGGGAGCAAGAGTCGCCGGAAACTACCGGGGCCGTGGCTGATGCGG
>PWYP01000064.1 GCA_003567805.1 PVC group bacterium | reverse complement strand
GCGACGCACCGCGTTCGCTCGTTGTTTGTGTTTATGTTTTTTCATACTGCCTGTTCTACAGACAGAACATCCCCAAGCCAACTTTTGAAAACTCTATGGGATGCTAGTGACTAAAATGCAACTTCACGGCCTTCGTGGGCAGATTGGTAGATCGCATCGAGGATGCGTTGCACGGCGAGGGATTGCTCCCAACTGACAAGTTGTTGGGCCTTCCCTTGCAACACATCCGCAAAGTGCTGGTACCGGGAACAATGCGGAAACGGAAGATCACCACAAGACTGCAACTCAATATGCTCATATCCGGATGTACCGGATCGATGCAAGCGCACCGGATAAAGCGTGGCCCCGGCTTTTGTGCCGTATAACTCCACATCCTGTCGGTTGCCCGTAGCCTGATGCAGCATCCAGGATGCCTCCAATTGGACCGTCGCCCCATTGCGCATCCGAATCATGGCTGTTGCGAAATCCTCGACATCATACGCCGCCCCAGCCTTTTGCACTTGCGGCAGTTGAACAGCAAGCTCCTCATACGTAGCCGCTGTAACACTGACGGGATCGAAATTATCCATGAGATACAGGCACACATCAAGCAGATGCACCCCGATATCGATCAACGGACCACCGCCGGAAAGTTTCTTCTGCGTGAACCATGTCCCCACATTCGGCACCCCATTGCGACGTAACCAGTAGGCCTTGGCATGATATATCTCTCCCACCGCACCAGCCGCAATGTGTTCCCTGAGAATCTGCGTGTCGCGATTAAAGCGCTGGTTCATCCCCATCATAAAGATGACGCCCGATTCGTGCGCCTTTTGGACAACGCGCTCTGCATCGGCAAGACTGAGGGCAAAAGGTTTGTCTAGCATGACCGGCTTGCCTGCCTCTAGTGCCCGAATGGCTGTGTCAGCATGAAAAGCATTCGGAATCACAATGCTGACAGCATCAACGGACTTGTCGGCCAATAAAGCATCGATTTCACCATACGCTTTTGGCACATGAAAATCTTTAGCAAGGGCCTCGGCTTTGTTTAGGTCGGTATCTGCGACGGCCACAAGATCGACATTCGGGGCAGCCGCATAGCCACGCGCATGATCCCGCCCCCACCCCCCGGCACCGATTAATCCAACCCTCACCTTATCCATAGAAACACCTCTTGTGATAACTTACCATACAGCCAGGATATGCAATAGTCTTATGCAATAGCGAGCCGAACATGTATGAAACGATAAGAGCGGATTCCCCTGAAGAGAAACCCGCCCTCACCAAGCATTTGCAAAGTACCGCAAGCCTTACAAAGGCCAGTCGCGCAAGATACGCTCAGTTTCTTCCGAGTGACCGCTCTCGTCGCGCACCATGTCTTCGAGCTGCACACACAAACCAATGTCACCCAACTCGCGAGCCTCTTCGGCACGCTGCGCATAGTCCTTGGTCGCCTGCATCTCGGCATCCAAAACCGCCTTCACCATCTCGCGATTGGTTTTGGCTTCTGGAACAGGACGTGGCACCGTGACGGGTTCCCCGCCAAGCGCAACGATCTTGTTTGCTAGATATTGCGCATGCATTTGCTCATCGGCTACTTCCTGCAGGAAGAATGCCGAAAGCTGCGGACGATACGGTCCCGTTGCCTTCGCCGCATACGTCAAATATTGGATAATGGCTCCAAGCTCACCTGCCAGATCTTCGTTGAGATTCTTGATCAGTGTTTCTTTTGTCATATCTACCTCTCCTTTACTTGTGTTTGTAATGAGTCGTGATGACCCCCGCACAACTTACGTTGGCATCATAAAGAAAAGGGATGGTACATGCAAGGTTACCGGCATAATGCAAACTGCTATTAGCTATAGAGCTTGAAAAGCGATTGCGTGCCAGCGTCTTCTTCCCCTCGTTCGACAAGCTGTCTATAACGCGACAAGGCCAGATCCAAACCCGGCGTCTCCATCCCCAGTGCACGCGCCGACTCCTGCGCAATCATCATGTCCTTGATGAAGTGCTTGACGTAAAAGCCAGGCGTAAAATCCCCGGCCAACATGCGCGGTGCCAGATTATCCAATGTCCAACTCCCCGCCGCCCCCGAAGAGATACTCTTCAAGACCGTTTCAGGATCCAATCCCGATTTTTGGGCATAGGCCATCGCCTCGCAAACACCAATCATTGTTGAGGCAATCGTAATTTGATTACACATCTTGCAATACTGGCCACTACCGGCAGGACCTTGCAAAACAATATTTGCGCCCATCAACGCGAAAAGCGGCAATACATCCGCAAAGGCCTTTTCATCGCCACCCACCATAATCGAAAGTTTGGCTTCACGAGCGCCCTTATCACCACCCGAAACAGGTGCATCCAGCGCATCTCCCCCCTTCGCCTGCGCTTCCTCGGCAATCCGCTTTGCCAAGTCAGGACGCGAAGTCGTCATATCCACCAGAATCGTTCCCGCCCGCATATTCGGAACCAGTCCATCCACACCAAAATATACTTCCTCTACATCTTGCGGAAAACCCACAATCGTGAAAATAACATCACACACTTCGGCTAGTGCTGCAGGCGACGCCATCCAAACCACCCCCTTTTGCAACAGATCTTCAGCCTTGGCTTTTGTACGTGTAAAAACATGCAGCGAATGCCCCGCCTGCAACAAGTGCCCCGCCATACTCTTCCCCATTACCCCCAGCCCAATAAAACCAACCTTCATATCTACTCCCTCCATTACTCATAATCATCCTGTCCAAAAATCATCCTGCCTTCCTCCCTCCATTGCTCGCAATCGTAATCGCCTTCATCGACCATAAAGATACTTTGCCCGGAAAAAGCTTCGGGATCCATTCCCCGCCCCTCAACCCTCAACCCGACACCCGTGACCCGACACCCGACACTCTCGTTATCCTCTCGACTCACATACCAGAACACCATAGTATGACACCAATCGTCAACCGCAGGACATCGGCAAACATGCACCGCAAAGGAGCTGGAGATATGTCACAAATCAAGAGTAGCTTTTCGCCTTCCTTTTGTGATCAGGATCCCTACCTCGACCCCTTCCGTTCCCAAATCGAATCCCTGTGGAATCACACGCATCACGTCGAAGACATGCTAACAAACCATGGGGGCACAACACTCGAAGCCTTTTCTGCCGGCCACGAGCACTACGGTCTCCACAAAACAGCCGATGGCTGGATCATCCGCGAATGGGCCCCCATGGCAACGGCCATTTTTCTCGTTGGCGATTTCAATAACTGGCAACCGAGTGATGCCTATGCACTCCAGCGCATGGGTGATCAAGGGGATTGGGAACTGCAGCTGCCATCCGATGCATTGCAGCACGGACAACACTTCAAATACCAAATGCATTGGCATGGTGGGTCCGGGGATCGTATCCCGGCTTATGCCAGGCGTGTCGTCCAAGACCCCGAATCGCTCGTATTCAGTGCCCAGGTCTGGTCGCCCGAACAACCCTATCAGTGGAAACACCAGCCGCCCCCGAAACCCGAATTCCATTCCATCTACGAGTGTCATGTCGGTATGGCCCAGGAAGAAGCGCGCGTGGGAACCTATGAGGAATTCCGTACCCAGGCACTCCCTCGGATCAAGGCCGCCGGCTACAACACCATCCAAATCATGGCCATTCAGGAACACCCCTACTACGGATCGTTCGGCTACCATGTTTCGAGCTTTTTTGCGCCTTCTTCGCGCTTCGGCACGCCGGAAGAACTCAAGGCCCTGATCGACGAAGCGCACGGCCTCGGACTCTGCGTCATCATCGACCTCGTCCATTCCCATGCTGTCTCCAACGAGGTCGAAGGACTGTCACGCTTCGATGGGACCACATATCAGTATTTCCATGCTGGGCCTCTCGGGCACCATCCCGCCTGGGGATCCCGCTGCTTCGATTATGGAAAGCCACAAGTAATCCACTTTTTGCTATCGAATTGTCGCTACTGGATCGACGCCTTTCAGGTGGATGGATTCCGCTTCGACGGCATCACCAGTATGCTATATAAACACCGTGGGCTCGGAACCGCCTTTTCTGCCTATCAGGATTATTACAACGGAAATCTGGACGAAGATGCCATCGCTTACCTCACGCTTGCCAACAAACTGATCCATGACATCAAGCCCGATGCCATCACCGTCGCCGAAGATGTAAGCGGACTCCCCGGCCTCGCCGCCCCCGTGGATCAAGGTGGATGCGGCTTCGACTTTCGCCTCGGAATGGGTTTACCAGATGCCTGGTTCGAACTCATTCGCAAACGCAAGGACGAAGACTGGCACATGGCACAACTCTTTCATTTCCTGAC
Organism: PVC group bacterium; assembly: GCA_003567805.1. Next base: position 261 of record PWYP01000064.1, on the reverse strand, counting down.
CGATCGCCGGAAAGAAGAAAAGACCGTGAGCTACGTCGAAAGCCATGACCAAGCCATTGTGGGCGACAAGACGCTCGCTTTTGAGCTCATGGATGCCGAGATGTACGCCAGCATGACAAAAGATAAACAAAGCCACATTATCGATCGCGGTGTGGCCCTGCACAAAATGATTCGACTCGCCACCGCCACCACCGCCAATGGCGGGGATCTGAACTTCATGGGCAATGAATTCGGTCACCCCGAATGGATTGATTTTCCGCG
>PWYP01000027.1 GCA_003567805.1 PVC group bacterium | reverse complement strand
GGTCAAATCAAGCACTTCTTCTTGATTGGAGGATGCGATGGGGCCAAACCCGGACGTAACTACTATACGGAATTTGCCGAGCAAGCACCGGATGACACGGTCATCCTGACGCTAGCCTGCGGAAAGTTCCGCTTCAACAAGATGCAATTCGGAGATATCGGTGGCATCCCGCGCTTACTGGATGTTGGACAATGCAACGACGCCTACTCTGCAATCCAAATTGCGGTGGCACTGGCCAATGCATTTGAAACCGATGTCAACAGCTTACCGCTTTCTCTTATCCTTTCGTGGTATGAACAGAAAGCTGTTTGTATTCTGTTAACGCTGCTGCACTTAGGCATCCGTAATATCCGTGTCGGCCCCAGTCTGCCGGCCTTTATTACGCCAGCTATTCTGGATGTGCTCGTGCAGAATTTCAACATCATGCCGATCAGCACACCGGAAGAGGATCTAAAAACCATCCTCGGCTAAGAACAAATCGTCCCTGGATGCACGCCTCGCGTGTCTCCAGGGACTTTTCACAAATGCCGTTTTTAGGTTTAGACCACTACCCCGAAACATGATCATGAATATTTGCAGGATACCATGCGTGACCAAAATCAAGCAGACCACGGATTGGTAATTTGCACGGATGGGAATCGTTGCAGCACGGCATCCTGTGCAGCTTCGGGAAACAGGACTTTCACATTAGGACCTGCATCCATCGTAAAATAGACCGGAATCCCCTCCGAACGCGCAGCCCAAACATCGTGCAAGACGTCTAATGTGGATGGCCGCCAATACAGGACAGATGGCCGGGCTGCCATCATCGTGGCATGCATGGCCATCGCATTCTGTTCCGCACAGGCCCCCAGCGTTTCAAAATCATGTGCAGCAAGAGCCTTCAGCAATGTAGCCATATCCTGCTGCACTTGCTGCGGCCAACTGTTGTATAATACAGACGTAGCCACCGTCCGGTTCATGGCCTCTCGCGAAGATATGGGTTTCGATCCTGTATCAACAGCTATCAATCCCACACGCAAGGCCTTCCAGTCGGAACGCAGCGGCTCTGCATAGCAATCAGATCCATCCACCTTTTCCCCTGCACGCCAATGCACGAAACCATGCCACAAGGACCGGCAGGCACTCCCGCTGCCCATACGGGCAAAGATCGACAAGCTACGTGCATCTAAACGCCAACCGTGAAGTTGATCCAATGCCATCACAACCGCCGCAAAACCCGATGCTGAAGACGCGAAGCCTGCAGCAGTCGCCACCGTATTCACAGCCTCTACACGATACTGATAGCCTTCTTTCCCGCGAAACAAATCCAAAAATGCACATAAACGCTTTGCAAACGGTTCGTCCGGCGCAACCGGATCACCATCTAAGAAATAAGCATCTTCATCCGCGATGGACATCGTGCAGTGGCTTCCGAGTGCACCTAAGGAAATAGACAAACTATCGGTAACCGGCAAATTGAGCGCAAGATCCCGTTTCCCCCAATACTTGCATAACGCGATGTTTGCAGGGGCGTACACCGAAACCGTATCTCGCATACCCCATGGACAATGGTGTAGGCATACATCAATCATTTCCTTGCACGACATCATTTCAACTCCACAAAAACCCCTTGAGGATCGATTGCGACAGGAATCTGTCGAAATGGGATTCCTGCAGATTCTGGCACAGCCCCCAGCACGAGCACACAGTCCCCCAGACCAGACCCCGATATTTTGGCTGCTATTACACAATCCATGGCCATCAAACGTGTAATCAACGTTTCAAGATTCTCATCACAAACGCCATATCCACGCATCACCTCTTGTCCTGCGTGTAGCGCTATTCCTAACGCCTCAAGATTTCCCGGCCGTATAGCTTCTGCTGCCGATGTTGTAGCCTGATCCATACGCCCATCCAGTTCATGAAACAGCGCCGAAGATTGCAACCGCTTTTTATCGACAATCTTAATCACGTCTGCCGTAGGCGTCTTATAGCCCACATAAAACAAGGAGAACTCCGGCAGATTATCGATAAACTGGTCCAACACCCCAGCATTTTGTTCATACAAAACCACACCACCATACACGGAGGCTGCCACGTCAGCCCCTGATCCCCGCCCCTGCACGGATCGAATGATATCACGACATGCCTCCCATAATATTTTTTTATCAGGGATCGCCCCATGCACGAAAGCATACACAGCGGCATACACAGCGACCGTCACGGCTGCAGAGCTCCCCAGTCCTACATCGGGTGGCATGGCGGTCTCTATTCGCATGTCAAACCCAGCCACGAGCCCCTCGGATCGCAGCGCTTCGATAGCTGCTCCAGCAAAATGAAAAGGCCGTTCAACGGAGATAGCACCCATCTGCATTTCGCACGAACCAAGCGCCGACAGGATTGTGATCTTCTGATCGTTGCGTCTTTGTAATCGTACAGTAGCACGCTGCTGCGACGCGGCAACGAGAGCAGATTGGCCACGCAGCACCGCATGTTCACCCGAAAGCATAAAACTACCAGGCGCAGAACTTAGAACATTCCTCGGCAGATCACGTGCAGCCCCACTCACACCACGCGCACTCCGAGCGGATCCCCCCGCACAGACGAGACCGTATACCCATACTTGGCGCAAAGCTGTAAAGGCGGCTCATCGGCGATCACCATCACGACGCCAGCGCTATCTCCCAACACCGCCCCCGCACCACAGATCTTGGCAGCGCCACCCATAGACTCGATTTCTTGAACAAACGCTGCAACGCGAGCTGGCACAACTCCAATCTCACATAGAAGCCGATGGTTCTCACGAACGGCAGCTTTCATGGCACGTAAATCACGCTTACCAGCAACTTGCGACACTTCATCCGACACGGCCCCGAAATCACGCCAGATAGCTGCATCCGGGCCAATCGTTTCACGCACATGGGAAACACATTCCCCAGTCGAAGAAGTCGGTGCCCCCGTTTGTACAACAAAAATCGGCACAGTAGGCATCGGGATCGATGTACCAACCCCTTCTTGAAAACGTACGCACCCACCATGCATGGAAACATAGCTATCAACACCGGATGCATGTCCATGCTGCATGTTTTCTGCCAACATGCTGTATTTCATATGCCAATCCGGACGAAAATCAACGCGCAAATAATGCCCCACTGCCCGCAACTCACTCAGAACCGATGCTGCCGATGAACCCAGTCCACACCCGACAGGAATACTAGAAGTTAACCCGATATCCAAGCCCTCTTCCAGTTTCACATGCATACCATCCAACAGTGTGATAAACGAAAACAGCAACAACTCCACCGGCTTTACGAGAACCTCGCGAATGCCAATTTCACCTTCTTGAAAAAGATGATAGTTCGTCAAAATGCGACGTTTCATCTCGCGCAACGCACGCAGCTTGAAAGATTCACGCTGCCGTAAATCCGGCAGCGAAAACACAATATCATCAGCGTCAGCTTGAGGTATGATCGTCGTCTGGGCATTCAAATCAATAGCCATCGCGACGGCTGGTTGTCCATAAACCACCGCATGCTCACCACTTAAAATAAGTTTTCCCGGCGCTAACGCTTTCACATGCCTCTCCAAGCAAACAACCCTTCGTATCCCATTTGCGCGTTTACATAGTTACACACTATCGTATAACCCCCATGCATAGCGATACTTTTTGCAACACAATCATAAAACCATATACATGCTCTAACCTGCGCTTTTAAGCTTTTCTGACAATCAGGCCTGCATTACCCTGCAAAGATTGACGGGAGTTTTCTCCGCACTATTTTTCAAATCCGATAACAAACAGCAGGAAGCAATAGGAGCATCGGTATGGATACCAAGGTTCTGATCACAGGCGGTAGTGGGTTTCTCGGGATCAACATGATCCGACATTTGATGGCCAAGGGGATTACAAAGATCATCTCTCTGGACATGGAAGCATTCGATTATCCAGAAAAAGATAAAATTGCATGCGTGGTTGGCGATATCAGAGACCCCGAGTGCGTCAACCGTTGCATGCAAGACGTCACTTGGGTTATTCACACGGCAGCAGCACTTCCTTTATACACGAAGGAAGAAATCATGACCACCGATGTCGATGGCACCAGTAATTTGGCGCAGGCAGCAAAAAAATCAGGAACCGTCGAGCGTTTTGTACATGTATCTTCTACAGCAGTGTATGGCATTCCGGACCACCATCCGCTGCTTGAAGATGACAAGCTCGATGGTGTTGGACCATATGGTGTTGCCAAGATCGAAGCAGAAAACGTCTGTATCGAGCTACGCAAATCCGGCATGTGCGTGCCGATCGTACGTCCAAAATCGTTTGTCGGTCCAGAAAGACTCGGCGTATTTGCCCTCTTCTATGATTGGGCACGCGATGGCAAAAACTTCCCGATGATTGGAAATGGCCGTAATCGCTACCAACTCCTGGACGTGGAAGATCTTTGCGAAGCTATCTGGCTCTGCTTGACAAAAGAGCCCGATATTGCCAACGACACATTTAATATTGGTGCACGGGAATTCACGACCATGCGTGAGGATTATCAAGCTGTTCTCGATCGAGCGGGCCACGGCAAACGCATCATCGGCACACCTGCGAAACCAATCATCTGGATCTTGCGCATTCTCGAAGCCACGCATCTGTCGCCTCTGTACAAATGGGTGTACGAAACCGCCTGCGAAGATTCGTTTGTGAGCATCGAAAAAGCTGAACAAAAACTGGGCTATAACCCCAAGTTCTCCAATAAACAGGCCTTGGTACGCAACTATGAATGGTACCTCGCCCATCTAGCGGAATTCGAAAATCGTAGTGGTATTTCACACCGTGTCCCATGGAAACAAGGCATTCTCCGCTTCTTCAAAATCTTTTTCTAAACGAGGCCTATATGCAGGATGCGAATCAGCACGACACAGACCTTTTGCTCTACACCAAATACGCGGAATGGTGGCCGCTGCTATCTGCGCCAGAGGAATACGCTGAAGACGCGATCGACTATCACCGCATCATGCAAACGTATCACCCGGGATCCCCAAGTTCCTTGCTGGAGCTAGGCAGTGGCGGCGGCAATAACGCCTCCTATCTCAAGGAACACTACCAGATGACCCTATGCGACAAATCCAACCACATGCTCGAAGTCAGCCGTAAACTTAATCCCGCGTGCGAGCATATCCAGGGAGATATGCGATCCATACGACTTGAACGCCAATTCGACATTGTCTTTATTCATGATGCCATTGGGTATATGGCAACAGAGCAGGATCTCAAAGCAGCCTTGGAAACCGCATTTGTACACTGCAAACCGGGAGGAATTGCGCTGTTTACACCGGACTACACAGCAGAAACCTTTCGCCCTGCCACGCACCATGGCGGACACGACGGCAAAGAGGCCTCCATGCGATTTTTGCAATGGGACCACGACCCCATCCCAGACGATGGTCAATACCAGATCGATTTCGCCTACCTTTTCCGGTCTCCCGGCATCCGAGAACCAGAAGTCGTGGGCGAAACACATATATGCGGATTATTTTCCAAAGAAGACTGGATGCAGTGGCTACGCGATGCAGGGTTCGAACCATATTCTGAAGTCATTGAAACCGATGAACTCGAACCTGGCATGTATCGTGTTTTCATCGGCAAAAAATAATCCCGCACTGCATTCCCCTGTTGCGGCCTTGACTATATATCCTGTATGATCCTGTTCCATGTTAACAAACCTGCGTATTAAAAATCTTGCTGTGGTAGATGATGCCACCGTCACGTTTGCCGGTGGACTGAACGTGATCACCGGAGAAACCGGTGCTGGCAAATCCATGCTGGCAGACGCCCTGCAATTGATTCTTGGAGACCGAGCCGATAAATCCCTGATTCGCACGGGCGCTGATCAATCGCTCGCCGAAGCTGTTTTTTATCTCGAGCAGACAGACGAGATAGATCGCGTTCTCGCCGAAGCAGGCCTTGAACCGTGTATCGACGGTGAGCTCATTGTACGCAGGACGATTTCCACCAACGGCCCAAGTCGCGTATTTATCAATGACACGCCAGCATCCGTCCAACTGCTCCGGAAAATCGGAGACTTTCTAGTGGATATGCATGGACCGCACGAACATCAGTCCTTGCTCAATCCGGCCTTTCAGCGCGAGATTCTCGATGCGTTTGGCAAACATGCCTCCCTCGTAGATGCATACCGCAAACCGTACGAAAACCTGCTGGCACTCGAAGCAGAGCGCAATGCATACAACACCGCCGATGGCGATACCGCAGCCCAAATAGATTTGCTCGACTATCAGATCAAAGAGCTCGAACAAGCTGATTTGGAAAACACCGACGAAGAAGAACTGCATGCCGAGCATACCCGCATTGCGAATGCTGCAAGAATTATTGAGCTTTCCGATGGCATTACCGCTGCACTGACGGGAGATGAGCAAGCTGCCCTTTCGGCCATCGTGATCGCTCGGAAAGCAATTGCGGAACTTGCTACCATGGTACCCGAAGCCGAAGAATGGCTCGAAACCATAGAATCCATTACCATACAGACCAAAGATGTTTCCCATGCTGTCGCCAGTATGCTCAATCGGATGGATGTAGACCCGGAACGTTTGGTGTGGCTTGAAGACCGCATCGCGTTACTCCAAAAACTAAAACGCAAGTATGGCCGCACCATCGAAGATATGCGCAGCTTTCTGGCTTCAGCCAAGGAAAAACGGACGAAACTATCTGGCAGGGAAACACGTCTCGCAGAAATTGCCGAGGCCATTGCCCAAACGCGCGCGGAACTGCAACAGCACGGAGAAGCGTTGCGAAAAGTCCGCCTGCGCAGTGCCGCCAAGCTGGCGAAACAAGTTGAAGGTCACTTGCACGACCTCGGCTTTCAGCACGCACGCTTCGAAATCCATATTCTTGCCGCACATACGCCCGGCCCCGAAGGCCTCGATATTGTAGAGTTTGGATTTGCCCCTAACCCCGGAGAAGAAATGCGATCGCTTAAGGCCATTGCTTCCAGCGGTGAAATATCACGCGTCATGCTGGCATTAAAAGCTGTGTTGGCGCAGCACGACAAAGTTCCCGTTCTTGTCTTTGATGAAATTGACGCCAATCTCGGTGGCGAAATGGGCAACGCTGTAGGCAAAAAACTAGCAACGGTAGCCAAATCGCACCAAGTATTATGCATCACGCATTTACCGCAAGTCGCTGTTTGTGGCAAACATCACCTCGTTGTGAGCAAGAGCGTAGAGGATGGGCGGACACATGTCGCTATTTGTGCCGTGGAAGACGAAAGTCGCGCCGAGGAAATCGCTCGTATGCTTGGCGGACGTGATGCAACCAGTGTGGCTCTCCGGCATGCCAAGGAGCTACTGCTGCAAACCAGCAGCAAAAAAGCCCAGATGCAATAAAGACACGTCCATTCGTCACGTCAAGACGCGATCGGATCCACCATGCTTCCGCTACTCGGAAAATCCAGGAATGTGCGGGCTGCCCTCCCACCCTTGCGGCTGGTTCCACGGTATATCCGAGTCAGCAGGAACCGAATAGCAGCCGACAATACCAATGGCTACTACCATTAGAAGTGCAACCAACAAATGATGTCCATACTTTAGCATAACGCAAACTTATTGATACACGACCCGGTCGCCAGGACGAATCTCTTCCTGATGCCAATCTCGCTGAATATCACCAATAGCCAGATTTTGTTCACGCTTGATCTGAATCAGACGAATCTTCGATACAAAGGTCCGTCGTTCACCAACCTGCCGCTCCACATATAGCTCTACTAACGGCAAATGCTCATCGTCAGACGCTGCAATCAGCTCTTCCATGAAAACATCATCTAGCTGAACGACAACAAACATGTAGTCATGATCGGCCGAAACAATCGTTCCCTTGTCGCCCACCTCCACGTCAATCCGGGCAACCCCACTAACCGTGGGTCCCTCCGCACTCGGATCACGAGCACCAATTCTTTCCAAAACAGATATTTCTTCACGTAAATCTGCTATCAGGGCAACTTGCTCCTCGTTGCGGGCACGAAGGGTATCCATCTCTTCACGCATAACGAGCATATCCTGTTCCATATCTGCAATATTCAATTCGAGCTCACGGTTACGCTCGTTAGCTTGCGCGAGCTCACGCCGTGTTTCTTCTAAAGCACGCCGAAACTCATCACGCTCAGCCGTAACTTGCACCACAATAGCTTTTTCCGCCCGTAGATCATTGCGAAGATCATTGTAGTCATTAATAACCGTAACGAGTTCCTCCCGAAGCATCCGGAGCTGTTCACGAGTTGCGGTTAACGTATTGTATTGATCACCTGCCCGTGTAACCAAATCATTAATGACGCTTTGCATCGTGCCCGGTCCATCTGTAATGCGGGTACCTGTTGCAGGATCAATGCGGTACAGGCTCATTAAATCTCGCCTCCGCCCGCTAAGGTCCATCAAGGGGCGATCTATCTCTTCTAGCTCCGCCTGATAATGGCGCCAGAACTGCCCCCTGCGCGGAGATGGCTCCGGTTCGGCGGTAATCGGAGAGATATCCCTCTCTGGATAAGAGGGCGCAACCGTTGGGGCTTCAGGAGAATCGGTTTCCAATGTACGAGCAACCGAAGCAAGTCCACGGTGCATCGCTTCGACCCGGGCAACAAGTACCTCTCGACGGCTAAAAAGGATGTGCGCCATTACAAGTGCAGCAACTGACGCCAGAAAGAGCACTATAACCAACACCCGTAAGAACTTACCCATAACAACGCCTCCGCATCCGTACCCAAAAAAAGATTTTTCAACTTGAGGATATAACAAGCTGCAGTAATAAATCAGATTCGCCCAATCTGGATAAAGTGTCAAACCTTTTACGCGCCAAATATATCCTTTCGGTGGATTTTGCTAATTGGATTTGTCGAAAACCTTCCTGCCTCTGCATCATGCATCCAAGTTGTGCAAAAGGAACAAACGATCAACGTCTGCCAGATCATGATAATCGCCCACCCCTCTGAGTTTTATGCTTGTTATCGAACGATTGGCACACGTACCATGGCGCCATGCAATGTATAGCGCTGATTCGTTCTGATATTGAAGCCAAGGCACGATTACTATATGGCACTAGCACCGGACGCACACGATGCAAAACACTATGCACCGATGGCACCGCAGCTATGATCCTGTACCGATGTATGCAGGCTGCCCAAAAAGCAAAACTCGCTCCCCTTGCCATGATATGGAACAAATTGCTGCTGTGGTTTTGCGGCTGCATCATAGGTCGTAATGCCGATTTTGGCCCAGGTTTTGTCATGATTCACAGCCTCGGAACCGTGATCAACAGCAAGGTTAAAGGCGGAACAAACATCCACATCGAACATCAAGTTACAATCGGCGCCGACAAAAATCAGTCCCCCACCCTTGGAGATGACATTTTCATCGGTGCTGGAGCTAAAATCTTTGGGCCGATCCACATCGGAAATCACGTTCGAATCGGCGCGAATGCCGTTGTCTGCAAAGATGTGCCAAGCCATGTCACTGCGGTTGGCATTCCTGCGCGCCATCTTGCCTCAGCATCCTCCCATCAGGAACAACCATGAAAGTGGCAGTGGCGAGTTCCGGATTAGGACACATTAAGCGGGGCATAGAAACATGGGCATTTGAGACCGCGCATGCCCTGCAAAATCATGGCGTTGATGTCACCCTATTTACCGCCGCACCGTTAGCCGATACGCATGTGCCAACGGTCACGCTCCCCGCCCGTAAACGCAATGACCCCACTACGCGCTTTATTGCAAAAATCATGCCTCGTTGGACATGGCGATGGCACCTCAAAAGTACCTATGCCATTGAACAGGTCTCCTTCTGGAACCATCTCAAGAAACACATTACAGAACAGAAATTTGATGTTTTACATGTGCAAGACCCCCTGCTGGCCGAAATGGCCCAGAAATACGGTAAAAACAAGAATATACCTTGCCGCTGCATTCTTGCACACGGCACCGAAGAACCGGCATCCTACCTTCAAAAATTCACCTATCTACAACATCTAGCCCCCTGGCACCTGGAGCAAACCCTCCAAATACTATCAAATGGATCTACGCCTGAGACTGCCTTTCCGTACTGGACGGCTCTTCCGAACTTTGTAGATACTGATGTGTTTTCTCCGGTAGAATCGGAAGCCGACAAAACAACAGCGCGGCAACTGTTCCATCTGCCACCGGACGCAATCATCTGGGGAACCGCTGCAGCGATAAAAAAAGATCACAAAAGAATCGATTGGCTCATACAAGAATTTGCTGCAGCCGCAAAAGCCAACCCCGAGCTGCACCTTGTCATCGCTGGTTCCCGGCACGCGGATACAGAAGCTTTGATAGAGATGGCCAAACAACGAGCACCAGGAAAGATATGGTTTATGACAGATATTCCGCATGCCCAGATGTCACGGCTATTACAAACGTTTGATGCTTTTGTTCTGACATCCCTCTTTGAAATGATGCCCATTGCGATACTTGAAGCCATCAGCACAGGACTCCCTGTATTCACCCACCCTCATCCCGTGTTTGCGTGGATGAGCGGTCCTGGCGGAACACAAATTCAAATGGATGCCCCCGGCGCGTTACAGCAATGCATGGAACAGGCCACACGTGCTGCACTGCAAACCAAGGGACAAAAAGCAAGGCAGCATGCTTTGGACATGTTTTCCATGAATCACGTAATTCCTGCTTATATTGAGTATTATCACCAGATATGCGCCGTATCGGACAAGGAATAACATGGAAGTACCCACCATCAGCGTAGTGATCCCCGCACACAATTCGGCGCAAACGATCCGTGATTGTCTGGACTCTGTCGTCGCGCAAACGCGCCAACCGAAGGAGATCATCATCGTAGACGATGCATCTCGAGATCATACCTTGACCTGTATTGAAGAGTGGCAGCGAACGGCGTCGCAAGCACTCAACGTCATTTGTCGGCAGGAAAATGGGGGTCCCGCAGCCGCACGCAATGCTGGCATCCAAGCGGCTACCGGAGAATGGATTGCCTTTCTGGATGCAGATGATGCATGGCTACCCTGGAGGCTGGAAAAACAAATTGCCATGCTGCAGCAACATCCAGACGCGATCCTGTTATGTGGCCAGACCATCGGTTTCAGTGACACGGTTCCCCAGCAATGCGCGGCGCCAAAAGACCTTCCAACCCCAGACATGTTGACCCTTCCGAAAATGCTATCACATAATCCCGTGGCAACCTCTACGGTATTCGCTCGTCGCGACGTACTAACAAAGCTGAACGGCTTTGATACCGCTTTCCGTGGTCCAGAGGATTATGATTTGTGGTTGCGGTTGGTTGCGACAGGAAAGTGCCTCTATATGCCCATGTCTCTTTCCAGATATCGGACGACCGTTGGCAGTCTAAGCATGGATGACCGCACATTTCTTCCTGAGGTATTACGCGTTTTAGACAAGGCATTTTCTGCCACAGGGGTACTCTCTGCCTATCGCCACCTGCGCTATCGCGCTCGGGCCCAACAATTTGCATCGGCATCATGGATGGCATACAATCGAGGAGACCGCAAACGCGCGATCATGCTGCTCTTTCGCTCATGGATTTGCGGGCCAACGCGTTTGGAAAAAGAACGAAATGACCCCCTTCAACGCGTCAAATTGCTGGTGAGATACTTGCATAAATAACTAGACACCTCCCGAACCGCGGCGTAAACTAAACACCGTACGAGCGGTTGTTATTGCACTGACGCAACGCAATCCAGAACATGACCGGTCAAAACAGAGAGGGGCTTGCTATGCAATCAATATTAATCCTCGATGATGACCCTGGCATACGCGAAACGATGACCCACTCTCTTGAGTCTCATCAATTTCAAGTCACCTGTGCAGAAACGGCCGATGAAGCCACTGCGTTTCTTAAAGACGAGACGTATGACATCATTCTGGTGGATTTTGCAATGCCGGGCCATGACGGCAAGTGGTTTATGAAAAACGCTCACATCCCGCAAAAAACCAAAGTCATTCTGATTACGGGCCACGTCACTAGAGATATCATCAACACGATGTTTTCGCTCGGCGTTTGCGGGTACCTCATCAAGCCGATCGATGAAGACATGCTACTGCACAACATCCAATTCTACTTGGGAACACCTATCATGAATACTTTAGATAATGTGGTTCCTGAGCCTGAATCCGTACAAAGCGCCGCTCCGGTAGCACCAGCGCCGTAAGCATGCCACCATAAACACAGCCGGTGTCCAACCCGATCACGCGGGATCGTTGCAATCCGCCCAAAGCGGCCCAATGCCCGAATACTACGGTTTGCTCGCCTTCGTACAGGTCGAACCATGGTGGATTCCTGGGATGGAGCAAGTCTTTCCCGATACCATCCCACGTGCGAATCGTCGTAAGAATCCAAGGATCTGTTTGCGAGGGGTGTTTGCCGGGCACGAGACCAGCATGTACAAGCATGTAATCGCCTAGATCAATCCAAAACGGCCATTTGCGAACCGAGCGGACAAATGCAGGCAGTGCTTTACCGAAATGATGCTCAAGCCGCTCCTTGTATTTCGCATGTCGATTGCCATTGCCATCCAATAATTGCAGCATGCTCCACTCGTGGTTCCCCATGATCGATTCTCCACGCACGGATCGAAATAAATCCCACACACGTGCAGAATCTGGGCCCTTGTTGATGAGATCCCCCAGAAAAATAACACGGTCACGCCCCGCAACAACATGCACTTCCCGTAAAAGCTGGGCGAGCTCGGCATAACAACCATGCACATCGCCGATAATGATAATGCGACCGTTGTGACTGCGCATACTGCACCCATATTCAGATCACGTATCGCAACCTATACTTCCTGCATGGCAGGAAACTGCGAACAAAGAGCCTCAACTTCGCCACGAATGCGCCGCAAGGCGGCTTCATCCTCTGGTGCGCGAATAACAGCATGAATCCATTTGGCGATCTGCTTCATCTCATCGCCCCCCATCCCGCGCGCCGTTACACCGGGTGTACCGATACGAATACCAGACGTCACAAAAGGACTCCGCGTATCGAAAGGAATGGCGTTTTTGTTCACGATGATACCCGCTTGGTCCAACGCCTGAGATACCGCTTTACCCGTAGATCCGGCAGCCCCCACATCAACCAAAATCAGGTGATTGTCGGTACCCCCCGAAACCAAAGTCAGGCCATCCGCCAAAAAGCTTTCTGCCATCACCTTGGCGTTCGTAACAATATTGGATGCATACGTCTTGAAAGCGGGTTGCTGTGCTTCATGAAAGCAAATGGCTTTCGCGGCAATCACATGTTCCAGGGGCCCACCTTGCAATCCCGGAAATACAGCCTTGTCAATCGCAGCAGCATGCGTTTGCCTACACAGCACCATACCACTGCGCGGACCCCGAAGTGTCTTGTGGGTTGTTGTGGTCACAAACTCCGCATGCGGAACCGGACTCGGATGAACGCCCCCCGCAACAAGACCCGCGATATGTGCCATGTCGACCAATAGCATGGCACCCACATCGTGCGCAATCTCAGCAAAGCGCTCAAAATCCAAAATGCGGGAATAGGCACTAGCACCAGCAACAATCAACTTCGGCTTATGCTCTTTCGCCAAACTTGCCACATGATCAAAATCAATCAACCCCGTATCCTTCGATACACCATAGGGAACCACATCATAAAGCATACCACTGAAATTCACCGGGGAACCGTGTGTTAAATGTCCCCCGTGCGCCAGATCCATAGCTAAAATCGTGTCTCCAGGTTTGAGTTGCGCATGGTAAACCGCCATATTGGCAGAACTACCACAATGCGGCTGAACATTAGCATGCTCGGATCCAAACAACGCACAGGCGCGCTCAATAGCTAAGTTCTCCACGGCATCTACAAAATCGCAACCACTGTACCACCGCTTTCCGGGATACCCTTCTGCATATTTGTTGGTCATCACAGATCCCTGTGCCTGACGGATGGCACGACTGACCCCATTTTCCGATGCAATCAGATTTAAGGTGCTACGCTGCCGCTCGGCCTCAAGCCGAATATTCTCATATACCGCCGGATCCGATTCGCGAATCGAATCTGTGTCCATAAAGAATGCAGCCGAACGAGACTGTTTGGCTAAACGCCGCGTGTGACGTTCTTCTCCCGTAAACGACATCGACATCCAAGTCGAAAGGATTTCTCCGGCACTCGTTGCATCCGTGAGCGTGGCCCCTAGAACGAGCACATTGGCATCATTATGCTTCCGTGCCATCTCGGCCATATGAGGGGTTGTACAAAGTGCGGCCCGCAAAAAAGGATACCGATTTGCAGACATGGACATACCGATCCCCGTCGTACAGACAAGAATGCCTTCATCCACCTCGCCGCGTTCCATGCCCACAGCAACCAGTCCAGCATAATCTGTATAATCAACAGAGCCATCGCTCTCCTTGCTACCATAATCAACAACCGTATGTTGATCCGCCTTGAGCCGTTGCACCAGCACCTCCTTCAGCGCAACCCCACCGTGATCTGCTGCTATTCCTACCCGCATATCTAACTCTACCTTTCTTTGCAATAATCTAGGAAATGAACACTTCTATGTAATCGAATGTAAATGTTTCGATAACCCTGGCAGCGCATCTCGAATTTGGTCACGCACATACCGATACACATCCAGGGATAATCCAATGGGATCCAGCAAGTCTGTATCTACGGCATTGGGATTAAAATGAAGCATAAAATCAGTCTTATCTGCCGTGGACGGGTACATGTCATTCAAATACGCGCGGTGCCCTCCCGTCATAACCACAAACAAATGCGCAGTAGAAGCCATCTGCGGAATAACGGGCTGGCTACGGTGCGGTGTCAGATCAACCCCACACTCGTCAAGAACCTGAATGGCATACCGGCTGGCAGGCACACCATAGCCCGCCGCAACACCGGCCGAAAACACACGCCACTCGGGATGCGCATGCTGCAGCATATGGCGGAATAAATACTCCGCCATCGGACTCCGGCAAATATTTCCCGTACACACAAAAACCAGATCGTGCATTAATTGCCTCCAGCAGCACGCGTTGCCTTTGCTGCAATGTCGCGCCGACACCATCCCCCGGAAAAACGGATACAATCAGCACCATCATACGCCTGCCGGATCGCATCCGAAAGCGTATGCCCTAAAGCAGTCACCGCCAACACACGACCTCCCGCAGTCACAACCTGACCATCATGCAATTGGGTCCCTGCATGAAATACCGTCACACCATCAACGGTTTCCGCTTGTTCCAATCCATGAATCACATCCCCCTTGGGATACGCCCCCGGGTATCCTGCAGCCGCCATAACAATGGTTACACAGGCAGCAGATTCCCACTCCAACATGGAAGCGGACAAGGTGCCATCAATGCAGGCCGCAAAAAGCGGAACCAAATCACCTTTCAAACGCGGCAAAATCACCTGTGTTTCGGGATCTCCAAATCTTGTATTGAATTCCAGAACCTTTGGACCGGCCTCGGTGAGCATCAAACCTGCATACAAAACCCCTTTGAACGTGATGCCGCGCTTCTGCAATTCTGCAAGCGTCCGATCAAAAACCTGCTCTTGAATGATGGGCCATAATGCCTCTGTGACGACAGGCGCGGGAGAATAAGCCCCCATTCCACCTGTGTTGGGGCCCGTATCCCCGTCATGCGCGCGTTTGTGATCTTGGGAAGACGCTAACAAAACACAGCGTGTTCCATCCACTAAGGCCAGAATAGAGGCTTCCGGGCCCTCTAAGCATTCCTCCACTAAAATCTGACGGCCCGCATCGCCAAAAACCTTACTACACATCGCCGCATCAATCGCTGCCTCCGCTTCTGCAACCGTGCTGCATACGGTCACACCTTTGCCAGCAGCAAGTCCCTCTGCTTTAATGACGATAGGCGCACCCTCATCCCGAACATACGCCTTGGCTGCATCAGGATCCGTAAAGCTTGCTGAACGCGCCGTGGGAACCCCGGCGGCCTCCATCACCTCTTTCGCAAAGACCTTACTCCCCTCAAGCTGCGCAGCCGCTTGATTCGGCCCAAAGACCCTCAGGCCCTCACCGATAAGTAAATCCACCACCCCGGCACAAAGGGGAACTTCAGGGCCAATCACAGTCAAATCAGGTCTTTCTTCCCGGGCCCATGCCACAATGCCCTCGATATCCTCCGCCGCAATCGGAAGATTCGTCCCGATTTTTGCCGTACCCGCATTTCCCGGCGCACAAAACAGTGCAGGCGAACTGGAATCAGATGCCAATTTCCAGGCTAACGCATGCTCTCTTCCACCACTACCCACTACCAATATCTTCATGAACAACCCTTTCAAAAAAGATGCAGTCTACCGTAACATGCCCCCGAGTCAACGCTTCGCTTGCGGAAGATCCGCTAAAATCAATTGCGCACTGCGGCGCATAACCCCACGCCGTGAAGCCACCAAAGCTGCCGCACGTGTACCAAGAGCCTGGCGACAAGCCTCATCCGTAATCAAACGCTCTCCCATTTCCTCCAGATTCCTGAAATCAGAAGCAACCCAGATCGCATCCGCTTGCAACAGATCCGCCATTACACCGGAAAAGTTTTCCATATTTGCCCCCGTAATCACAGCCTTTCCCAAAGCTGCTGGTTCAACCGGGTTCTGCCCACCATGATTATCCGCCATGCTTTTGCCTACAAACACAAAATCAGCCAACATATAATAGCCAGCCAATTCGCCTGTGGAATCGGCCAAAAGTACAGCAGGCGGCTCCGTGATGTCCTGTGTTCCCATTTGGCTCCGTTGCACAAAAGAAATGGAACGCTCTCGCAACAGGGATGCAATTATATTGCCCCGTTCAGCATGTCGTGGAACCAGAATAGCCTGAAGCGCAGGATACTTCTTCCGTAACGAACAAAATACGTCCAGTAACGCGCGTTCTTCCCCCGGCCAAGTTGACCCCATCACCCAGAACATACCCGCTAAATCCATCCCAGCCTGCCGAACCACAGATCGGGCATGATCCTCTTGGCCCTCGTCTGGTAAGGGGAGATCAAATTTTGCTGACCCCAACACTTGAATATGGTTCACCCCCAAATGACGCAGCCTTTCAGCATCACCCTCTGTTTGCACAAAGAACATCGCTACCCAGCTAGCTGCCCGTTTGAAAAAGACGCGCACTTTCCGGTAGCCCTTGTAGGATCGCTCAGAAATACGTCCATTTACGACCCATACCGGAACGCTGCTACGTGCTAGACGACGGAGCAAATTCGGCCACAGCTCACACTCCAGCAAAATAAGCGCGCGCGGTTGAATCATGCGTACCACACTACGCACAACCCATGGGAAATCCACCGGGAAATAGACCTGAACATCATCCGCATGTTTGCGCTGGCGCAAAATCGCATAACCAGTCGAAGTCGTTGTGCTGATCAGAAAACGCAAGGAAGGATCCTCTGCCCGCATTTCCTCCAGTAACGCAAGAGCCAAATTGACCTCACCCACACTAACAGCGTGCACCCACGTGCGGCCTGCACCCAATGCCATCCGCTTCGATACGTCATAACACCCAAACCGCTCCATGAAATTCTTGCGATATCCTCCCCGACGCAACATGCGTACGAGAAAATGCGGCAAAAGTAAGATGTACCCGACAAAGAAAAGAATATTATAGAAAAACCACATGATGTACTTCCCGGAAATTCCTGAAATCAGATAAATGCGGACTGTATCCTAAAGCGACGCCAATGAAAAGCGTAGGAAGAAACCTATTTTTCCACAGAATGGATACCACCATATTGTCAAATAAGGGAGAACGTTTGCGAGGTTGCAACCGGAAAGAAGATTGTGTTATCTTCCGCTCCAGTTACAACAGAAAGTCGATCAAGATATAAGAAGAGGCTATATGGCAGAATGGCAACAAACGCTCGACAATTTTTTTGTCGGTTCCGATCAAACACAAAAAGAAACCAAAATATCCCCGTTTGAATCTTTTATTGCGGATATTGCCCTACCTGCTTTTGAAGAGTTGCGCCCCGCATTTGAAAAGCACGGTCGCCGGGTAAGCGTACGCAACACCCCCAGCAGTGCCGTCATAACCGTTTTAGATGGAACCACCGAAGAAATCATGTTCCGTGTACAGGAAAGAACCCTTCCCGACCGCAAGCTTCCCTATGCACAAGTTCGTATGCGGGAACGAGGCGGATTACGGTTGGTCACCGTTGAAGCCATGCTGAAACCTGGTGCTGGAGATTACTACATCGAAGATATCACCAAAGAAGACGTAATCCAGTGTGTGCTGCAGCACTATATGTCCCGCGTCAAACTCAGCCGCTAATACGGACCAAGAACATCTTGACTTCCCCCCCCCAATAAGACACTCTCCTCGCTTCCAAAGCATACGGGCGGCTAGCTCAGTTGGTTAGAGCACCTGGTTTACACCCAGGTGGTCGGGGGTTCGAGTCCCTCGCCGCCCACCAGCCTTCGCTCGCAGCAACGCGAAGAGCGAAGGCTGTCACGCCGTAGCCCGCAAAGCGGCGAAGACGGACTCAACGCGCATGATATACCCTGCTGCGAGACTACGGCTTGGCATGTCAGCCTAACGGCAAGCGAAGGCTGTCACGCCGTAGCCCGCAAAGCGGCGAAGGCGGACCCAACGCGCCAACTCCAACACTGTAGCCTGTGGCCTGCTGTCTTCCCCAATTCGCCGAATGAGAATAATTAGCGGT
>PWYP01000074.1 GCA_003567805.1 PVC group bacterium | reverse complement strand
TGAGAATAATAATCTGGTATAGGTTGGGTTATACGGTAGCATGCTGCTTTTCTACGAAAAGAGGAGAGTGGTGTTATGAACGTTTTGTCGTTAGATGGGGCATGGACAGTACGCGCGGTTTCAGGGGCGCCAAGGGAAATTGCGAAGCAGAAGGCCATACCGGCACAAGTGCCGGGCGATGTTATGCATGATCTACTGCGGGCCAAGCGTATTGCGGATCCATTTGACCGCGAAAATGAAATCGATGTGCAATGGGTCGGAGAGACTGTATGGCAGTACAGCAAAGACTTTCAGTTGACCGCACGGTTATTGCGAGAAGATTCCGTTACCTTGGCGTGTGATGGTCTGGATACGTTGGCCATTATACGGCTGAACGGTAAAGTCGTTGCGGAAACGGACAACATGCATCGGCTTTATAGCTGGGAGGTAAAAGAATTTCTCAAGCCGGGCCGTAACAGTATTCAGATTACTTTTTTGTCGGCGAATGCATATACGCGTAAGCGTCATTTGGAAAATCCGATTCGGATGCGTGTCACAGAGGGGAGTGAACATGCGTACCCGGGATGGATTCGTAAGGAAGCTTGCAATTTTGGTTGGGATTGGGGCCCCCAGTTGGTTACGGCAGGTATCTGGCGATCGATTCGTCTCGTGGGATTCTCTGTTGCTCGTTTTGATGATGTAGAAATTCGCCAAGCGCATATTGAAGGGCGCGTCACGTTGGATACATATTGCATGGTGCAACGGTTGGGTGAGGCCAAGTTGCGATCGCGTATGACGGTCGAGTTGGCAGGGAAAACGATTACGCAAAACGAAGTTACGGTACGGGGAGAAAAAGCCAAGCATAGCGTGGTCATTTCCAAGCCGAAGTTGTGGTGGCCACGCGGGTTAGGGGAGCAACCGCTTTACCATATCACGGTCGAGCTTCTGGATGAAAGCGGGGATGTGCTTGACACGGAGACCAAGAGAATTGGACTCCGCACATTGCGTTTGGATCGCCATGCAGATGCATGGGGTGAATCATTTCAGTTCGTCGTCAACGGCATCCCGTTTTTTGCCAAAGGGGCGAACTGGATACCGGTAGATGCTATGCCGGGGCGACGGCCAGACTCTGTGTACCGCCAGTTACTGGAGGACGCTGCCGCGGTTAACATGAATATGATTCGTGTATGGGGTGGTGGCGTTTATGAGAATGATGTCTTTTACGACATTTGTGATGAGCTCGGATTGTGTGTGTGGCAAGACTTCATGTTTGCCTGTATGGGGTATGCTGCATGGGATAAGGCATTTCGTGCAAGTGTAGAGGCTGAAGCGCGTGATAATGTGCGACGGTTGCGGCATCATCCTTGTATTGCGCTTTGGTGCGGTAACAATGAACTGGAACAACAGGGAGTGGGTAACAACCCCAAAGTGCACATGCAATGGAAGGACTATAAAAAGCTTTTCGATGTGCTTCTTCCACGGGTGGTCAAGCAGTTGTCACCGGATACGGATTACTGGCCGAGTAGTCCGCATTCGCCGCAAGGAGACAGGGCTGACTACAACAATCCAGCTTGCGGCGATGCGCATCTCTGGGAGGTGTGGCATGGCAAAAAGCCATTTGAGTGGTATCGCACTTGCGGTCACCGTTTCAACAGTGAATTCGGGTTCCAGTCTTTTCCCGAACCACGGACAGTGAATGGCTACACGAAGAGCGAGGATCGCAATATCACGACGGCGGTGATGGAGCATCATCAGCGCTCCGGCATCGGAAATACGACGATCATGCAGTATATGTTAGATTGGTTTCGGTTGCCGGCATCCTTTGAAATGACATTGTGGGTATCGCAAATTTTGCAGGGCATGGCGATCAAGTATGCCTGCGAGCATTGGCGTCGGAGTATGCCGCGCGGGATGGGTACGCTTTATTGGCAACTGAACGATGTATGGCCGGTCGCGAGTTGGGCATCCATCGATTATCATGGTCGCTGGAAAGCGCTTCACTATATGGCACGTAATTTCTTCGCGCCTGTGTTGCTGAGCGGTTTGGAAAACAAGCAAGACGGTACGGTCGAGCTACATGTGACGAGCGATCTACGCAAGTCTTTGCCTGGTGTTGTGCGTTGGCATGTGACGGATGCCGCGGGGAAATCCTTGTTGCAGGGATCCAAGAGCATTCGAACGCCCAAAAATGCCAACCGGAAAATTGGCACGCTTGCGTTGCAAAAGCTGCTGACGCAGCATGGAGAGCGCGATTTGCTGGTGTGGCTGGAGTTGGATGTGGAGGGTGCATGCAACCAACGCAATCTCGTCTTGTTCGGCCGGCCGAAACATTTGTCGTTGGCTACGGATCCCGGTTTACGGGTGAAAGTTGAGGCTGCCAAGGATGGTGCATTTACCGTCAAGCTTGAAGCCAAGCGTCCGGCGCTGTGGGTTTGGTTGGCGTGCGAAAATGCAGATATCCGGTGTTCAGATAACTTTGTACATATTTGCCCCGGCAGTCCTGTTGTGATTTCTGTCCAGCCTGCGCGTAACATGACGGTTACGGAGTTTCGTAAGGCTCTCGTGGTCCGTAGTTTGACGGACACGTATAAGGTTTAGTTGCCAACGGATAACCTGTTATTTGGAGATTTGCATGAATATGGAAAGATTCAGTTTGCCTCCTGCCGCATTACCTGCCGATACAAATATAAGGCGGCATTATCCTATCAACCACGGATCATGGATTGTGCATCCGGACATTCACCCGCAAGAGGACAGCTTTTGCCGGTATTCGCTGGATTTTGCATTACCAGAGGCCGCTACGATTGAATTGCATGTAAGTGCCGATAACCGCTTTGAACTTACCTGTGATGAGATGTATGTCGGCATGGGGCCTGACAGGAGCGACCTTGCGCATTGGAGCTTTCATTCGTACCGATTAGCGCTTGGCCCCGGCAAGCATCGTCTCTCTGCAGATGTCCATTATCTGCACAAAGATTATCCGCTGGCGCAAACATGTATACGTCCGGGGTTTGTGCTCTATGCTGAACAGACACCTGTTGACCTGAGCACGGGAACGGCACCTTGGAAAGTTGTTCGGCTGCAGGGGATCAGCACGGAACGCGCCCCCGTGAAAGGTTTTTTTGTTGTTGGGCCAAATTATATTTTCGATGCGGCCGCCTATTGTAATTTGTCAGAGGCTGTAGACGCGGTGGTTTTGCAGCCAGCAGGTGATGAATCGGGTGGGGGCCGTATTTTAGATGGATGGCGTCTGTTCCCCAGTCGTATGCCCGAACAAGTTCGACGTCCCGTTGGAGGCGGCACGATCCGTTTTGTGGCAGATGTGGATCCTGACGCACCGATGCCAGCAGATGATCCTGTGCCGAACCCCGCCTGGCAGAAGTTTATTGATGGTAAAGCGTCTGTCACAGTGCCAGCGCACTCCCGCATGACGGTGTTGTGGGATTTGCAGGAATATCATTGCGCCTATCCTGAGATTACGACATCCGGGGGGAATGGTGCGCGTGTTACAATCGAGTGGGCCGAAGCTTGTTATGCGCATCTCAAAGGTGTTGATGATACGGATGCACGTGTGAAAGGGAATCGTAACGAGGTGGCTGGTAGGTATTTTGTTGGAAATGGGGACACGTTTTTACCAGATGGTCCGTGCCGAACCTTGCATTCGTTCTGGTGGCGTGCGGGACGCTATATTCGTATCATCGTGGAAACGTTCGAAAACGCCATCACGCTGGAACAGTTGCGGTTGCTGGAAACCCGCATGCCGCTCGAAAATGAGAGCTCATTCACTTGCGATGATGAAGATGTTGGGGGCATTATCGATATTTGCGTGCGTGGCATTCAGATGTGTGCCCATGAAACATATATGGATTGCCCGTATTATGAGCAGCTCATGTATGTGGGGGATACTCGGCTTCAGATGCTGACCGCCTATGTTATGAGTGGTGAGGATCGCCTGAATCAAAGGGGGATTGAACTTTTCGATTGGTCGCGGAAAGAAACCGGATATGTTCTGGAACGGTATCCGAGTACACCGTTTCAGCTCAGCGCTACGTTTGCCATGATCTGGATATTGATATTGCGGGATCATGCCTGGTGGCGGAATGATCCAACCTTTATCAAGAGTCGGATGAAGGGGATGCGTTGTTTGCTTGAGGAGTTCAAGGCCCATGTAGGCGATCATGCGTTGTTGCCGCCTTTACCGGGGTGGAGTTTCATGGATTGGGTTCCCGGGCTGAGTGCAGTAAATTCTCCCGGAGCAGATGCAAGTGTCCATGCCGTTGTGAATTTGCTGTTTCTTAATGCATTGCATGCTGCCATCGACCTGGAAGAACATTTTGGCGAAGAGCATCTTGCTGCCTATAACCGCGACTGGGCACAGCGCCTGTCGCAGGCCATTCTCGCAAAGTTTTGGAATGCGCAACGCGGCATGTTCGCAGATGATCCGGAACACACGAAATACAGTGAGCACGCACAGTGTCTGGCCCTACTCAGTGGCGATTATCCCGAGCAGGCAGGGCCGTGCTTTGCGGGGTTAATTTCGGCGGATGACTTATCGCGTGCCACAGTGTATTTCTCATTCTATTTACTGGAGACGTTTCAGCGCTTTGGTCGTGGTGACTTAATTGTCGAAAAACTGGACTTCTGGAAGGACATGGTGCAGATGGGCTTCAAAACTCCGATGGAAATGCCGGAGCCTTCACGCAGTGACTGTCATGCTTGGGGAAGCCATCCGCTTTTCCACATGCATGCAAGTCTGGCAGGCATTCGTC
>PWYP01000014.1 GCA_003567805.1 PVC group bacterium | reverse complement strand
CTTGCCATGAATCAACAAAAGCACAATCCAATTCTCACCGTCAACTATTTTCGCGATTAACGAGACGTGACCCCTTCCGTTTCAAACAATCGAGTAGTATACCTTATTGCACTTACACGAGCGGTTTCCCCAATGCTTTGCATTTCAACACGAATATCGGGGTACACGTAACGTCTTGGACGAACCCGTCCGCTTTCAAACTCTTCCTCAAGGTCGTCTTCCTCCTCAGCACTGAGCTGAGGAAAATCACGTATCACCTGATAATAGCCAGCCTTTTTAAAAATCAGAGCAACCGTTTCGTATCCAGATACGCGTACAGAAAACGAGCCATCTATCTGTTGCTCTGTTTCTCTATCAACCGACCGGTCAAACCCCGTCATGCGCGACCGCACGACGGACATTCGCACGCCTTCCATCGGTTCTCCATGCTCATCGACCACGACACCATCAAGACGGAACGTTCCCCGGTCCGCCCGCATCATCAGACCAGCCAGGCGCGAGAACAACCCAGCACGCTGCTCTTCATATTCATCCGCAGACACCGCTCCTGCACGTGCTTGCTTTTCCAGTTCCTTCTCGGCAAGACGCAGCGCATCCAACTCTTTTTGCATGGCCTCATAGTCGGGTTCCTCATCCTGCATATCCGTATCTTGCGTCACCTCTGCTACCGCAAGATCGGAACTTTGCATTGGCAATGATTCCCCAGTAACGAGGCAGGAAAACCCAAATAATATTCCGACAATCAACACTATACCAGCAATACGATACTTCTTCATTCTTATCTCCTTTGTTATTCCACCTCAAGGTGGAGATTGTCGCCGCCAATAGTTTCAAACCACCGCCACATTAGAGGGAACCACATTCGACTGCTTGCGTCATTACGCTCCCCTACAGCAAAATCGCTGTGCTGTGGTATGCGCCAGTTAAATGCTGCAGCATTAACGTTCAACACTTTTTCATCATCTGGATCAGTCAGTGGATGCGCATAGAGCCCAACAGGAAAATGCAAAGCACGCCGATTGTAGTTTCTACGCCTCCGGCCATGGCGCAAGAACGTAGGAACCCTGTTGTGTAGCTGATTAACAACAGGCCCAGCCGTATCCCAACCATCGTCTTTAACGCCCAGCGGTGCTCGCCATTCATTTTCAACAGGGCCAGGCCAGTCTCGATTGGAATTCCAATTATTCGGTTCAAAACGATGATAGTGCGAAGGACGGCGCTGATTGCGTGAGTTCATGCGCTTATAGCGACGCAGTGCCCTGTCAAACTCGAAATGACTATTCACGACCTTGCCTGCAAGGCTCGATGCGGCAGGATGTTCAGGTTGATTAAACCAGAAACGCCAGGAATGCTGTTTTTGTTCCTCTACCGTATATGTTATATTGTTGGCCGGATTGGGTTCGTTATTATAAACCCAGTCGGTAGCAGGATGAAACGTTTCAGGCCACATCGCTGACTGTACATTAATCATATTACGGAATAATGCTGGAGCAGCCCCCCCTTCTTTAGCCTGATTATAGCGCAATGCTTCCCATACCACCAGGTTGCCCATGCTATGGGCCAGAACATCGATCTTCTGTTCGTCTCCCCCCGCCCAGCTCTTTACCTCTCCCGAAAGAAAATCCCGAAAGCCCGGAGCCGTTTGAAAAGCGTTTCGTGTTGACGAGTCATAAAAGATAAACTGAAAAGGCGGCACCCCAACATTTCCACGCCAGGTTATGCCGACAAACTGGCCCCGGAAACCGATCCAAAAGAGGCGTTTGCTGATTTCATCATAACGTCTCCGGGCGTGGTTAACCGAATTGTTGTAGCCATGGGTCATGACTAGATAGTGTTTTTTTTCTGGATCACGGAATCCACCGATCTGTTCGGCTGGCCCATAAGAAGGCATTGTAATCTTGCGACCATCCTCGACGGGATAAACAATAGGGTCCGCTTGATTCCGCAGCGAGTAGTAAGCCCAGAATTGATCGATATCCTGCAAAGTGAGTCTCCATGAATCCACCGGGATAAAGTCTGTATCAGGAGACTTAACCCAAAGAAAGAATGTCGCGGTTTGGGTTTCGTTTCCAATTGCCCGCGCGATAAAATTAACGCGTTCATCCTCTGGCAGCGCCAACAATGTTCTACCAGCACCAATCGGGCCGACTGGTGCCATGCCTAACTGCTGGTCAGCAACATCGAGGTCACTCAAAAAAGCACGCATGTCTTCAGCACCGTCGGGCATTCGATGAACAACAAGATTGGCGCCGTCTACTACGCTCAAGTATGCCTGAAAACCGGCATCACGGACATCTTGCGGCAGTTCAACATAGAATGGGAAGTGATCCACAATGCTGGAATGCGTTAGCGGCGACGGTCCCCCGACAAAGTTGCCATCCTCATCCACATAGCTTGCCCGGCGCACCCACCACCAGCGGAAGCCATGGTTCTGGTCTTTTACCATGTGATCGTTTTCATCAATCGTGATACCAGCCGCCCGCAATATCTATACGTAAAGGCCTTGCCATGAATCAACAAAAGCACAATCCAATTCTCACCGTCAACTATTTTCGCGATTAACGAGACGTGACCCCTTCCGTTTAAGAGGTTATTTGCCATCCTCAAGGTTTCGGTTTCCCGGGGTGGGGTTCATAAATAGATTCATCTGATACCGAACACCAGTCAAATCGGATGTCGTTTCTAATACTCTGCTGGTGCCGAGACGCATTTTCCCATAATGACCATCGACCTTGAAGTAATACCAGACAACCTCGCTTTCAATGTCGGTAAATTCAAAAGAAAGTATCTGCTCGTAACCATCATCAGGGGCCTTTACCATTAAACGGTACTCTTGCTCTTCACTAAGCTGAAAGCCACCTTCCGGATCGCCTGTCCAAAGTTGCATTTCTTTTGGATAAAAATGATCCGTACTTCCACGCACTCGTTGTTCTGATTCCCTAACTTTCCCTTCTTCAAATTCGGTCAGGAAAATGATATCCCGCAAGCCCGCATCTTCCTGCATGAAACTTTCAATATCATCGACATCCAAAGTTATCCCATCCCTCTCCTGTATACGCATTCCTGGATGACTATTACCCGGTGGTTCCAAGCGAAGAATCCGCCCACTCCCATTACCTCGTATTTCAGCATAGGCACGAAACCAATATAAATCCACAATTTCCCCTTTCTTGCGCAGTTCCAGAACCACATTCATCAGATCCGGCTGTTCCGGGGCGATCACCGTTTCGCGCCCCAACACTACGTCCGCCCACGCCTGCTCAATGAGTAGATCCACGTTATCCCGGCGCGGTGGGCCTATAGATCTTCTCGCCGTGTAATACCCCTCTTTACGCGCCTCTAAACGAATTCTGTTCAGAAAAGCACCGGTAACTCCTATTGTTTTTTCCCCGTTGACCGTCGCTGAGGTTATCTGACTGGTCGCTTCCCACCTCCAGGGAGGGTGGTATGACTTATCGATTACCAAGATCACCCCATCCAAAGATTCACCGTCCTGATCAACCACCCGCACCCACGCCTCGGACGGCACGGTACTCAGGTTTTCCTTGATGATCAGGTGATCCTTTTGCCAACGAACCGCCGTGGGATGTCGCATATGCGGATAACCTGCTTCCTCCAATTCAACCAATAGCATGATCAATATTTCCGCCAGAGGGCCTTTCCCGTCATAACGCTCTTCATTACGCACCTGATCCTTACGGATCGCCAGAACGATGTCATGCCACTCCCCGACTGTCAGTACCAGCAAGTCCTCCTCGGCTTCCTGCAGCACTTGCTCCAATTCCTCGGGCAAATCCACCAAGTCTTCCACCAATCTTTCCCGCTGATCCGCCGTCAATGACAACGCGAACTCCTGCGCCAACTCCGCCTCCGACAACACTTCTATGTCCGCAAGCATCTGGTGCATCTCCCCGTAGGTCGCGCACGAGGTGAGACTCAGCGTCAAGCCAAGAGCCATGCAATTCCAAAGCATTAACAGATTTTTCATATTATTCTTCTCCTATGGGGATGATCTTTAAACCTTCGCTTGCTGCATTTCCCTCCCCCAAAAATAAATCCCACCATGAATATATTTTTGGGAACCATTGAACAATCTCACCAAAAAAGCTCGTCTTTGTTACCAAATAATCACTATGCGCATCATCTCTCCATTCCGTCCTCTCGAAAGCGTTGAAATTGTGGTCAGCGATCGGGTTTTCGAGCAAGCCTTGAGGATAATTCAAATGTCTAGGTCTATATCGATTTGTTGGAACCGGTCTCCACCGCCTGGTATCCATTAGCGCAGGGGCGCGATTATACAAACGCGCGTCTCCAGTGGGCGAACGATACGTTTTCGGATCGTTTTCCAAACGGTCTCTTCGATAATGCCACCATCTATTATAAACAAACAGACCTCCTTGGTAAAACCTTGCCCGTTGCACCCAATCGTTTAGCCTCATTGCGGTTTGCAAAGCGGAATCTCCTACCGATGCCTCTTCTTCAGATTCGGGTTGATGATAGACAAAACTGTTGTAGATTCCACCAGTCAACACGTCACGAATCGGTTGGTCGGGTTGGTTGAACCAAAACCTCCAGCTATGCTGCTGCTGTTGGTCGATGGTGTAGGTGATTTCATCGCTCTCATTTGCGGCACGATAGGGTACCTCATGCATGTTAACATAGAGACCTGCCGGGGTCACGTCTCGTTAATCGCTAAACGCTCTTTGCATTAGACCTGCCGGGGTCACGTCTCGTTAATCGCTAAACGCTCTTTGCATTGATTATATACTTCACGTAGTGCTGGCTCTTTTTCCATTCTTGTCTCCAAATACTTGATTCGGG
>PWYP01000072.1 GCA_003567805.1 PVC group bacterium | reverse complement strand
CGTTCGGCCGTATCGCGGACTTGTTCGAGTACAGGCTGCAGTTCCGTGCTAATGCGTTCCACTCGTCTACGATTGGCCGCAATTTCGGTTACAAGATTTTCTACGGTGCGCTGTGTCGCGTGTAGTTCTGCTTGTTGGCGCTGGTAGGCAACACGATTTTGATAATGAATAAAATAGCCTATACCGGATCCGATGATCGCCAGCGAACCAAGAATGGAGAATACTGTGATGATGGTGGCAATTTTTCGTTTACGTTGTTTTTCTCTGCGTAAAGCTCGCTCTTCATCAGAAATTTCGGGCACGAGCGATTTTGTCCCGGAAAGTTTGATACTCCCTGTGCCCGCTTTGGTGGCGTTGCCAGACTTATGGAAAACGAGTTTTTTATCTGATGCAGAGGGTGCGGCCGCATCGCTGTTGGACCCTGTGGTTACCTTGCTTGGACTTCCTCTTTTCTTGATACGAATGCTTTTGCCGCTTGGAAGGGTCGGTGTTTTCGAGGCATTCGTATCATATGTTTGGAGGGCTTTTCGCAAATCGCTAATAAGGGAACGATAGTTCGGATAGCGTTCGGTTCGTTCCACCGCTAACATCCTCAAGATGATTTCGCTCACGATGGGTGGGAGCTCGGGATCGACATCGCGCGGGTCGGGCGGAGGCTTTTCCAGTCGCGCTTTTACGACTTCCACGGGCGTTTCGCCTTCGAATGGCGGTTGTCGGGTCAGCATGTGGTATAGTGTGGCCCCGAGACTATAAATATCGGAACGCGCATCGAGCTTTTGTCGGCGAATCTTTTCGGGAGCAATGTAGTATGGCGTTCCCCATATTCCTTCTCCGGCGTTTTGATGCGCAACAGTGGCGAGGCCAAAGTCAACGAGTTTTGCGTTGCGTTTTTTGTCGAGTAAGATGTTTTCCGGCTTTATGTCTCCGTGAACCAATCCCGCTTCGTCAGCCGCGCTGAGTCCCTGTGCAATTTCCAGCGTAATGCGGATGGCCTCGCGACTGGAAAGTCCACTGTGTTTTTCCATGAGGGCATCAACGCGTTCACCGGACACGAGCTCCATGACAATATAGGGTTGCCCTTTTTCCTGACCAAAAGAATAGATTTGCGCAATGTTAGCATGATTGAGTTTGGCGACCGCCTGCGCTTCGTGGCGGAAGGTTTCGATGAATTGTTGGTCATCTCCCAAGCTTTGCAGCATAACCTTAATGGCTACATCACGTCCAAGTTGTTCGTCACGCGCAAAGTAGACCCCGCCCATGCCGCCCATGCCAATCATGCGCATGAGCATGAAATTGCCTAGCTTTTGCGGTACGGTAGTTGGCGTTTCGCATGCGGTGCAGGTTATGTCGGAAAAAGCGGGCAGTCCTTTTACGTCAATCATTGCGCCGCAGGCTGGACAGGTGCATGTATCCACGGCATCAGCTAAAATACCAGCCGTATCCTTGGTGCCCGACTCAACAGGCGTCGGTGTTTCTTCTCTGGTTTCTTCGTCGGCCATGTAAACTCACTTGCAAATAACTATGTGTACTTCGTCAGAAAATGCTAGATCATCTTTTTGAAAAAGTCCAGCGGGAGAAACGTATAATCTCGTTGCTTTTAGCGCGATGCCCAAACCGCTTGCATCTATTGATTTTCGTTTCCTTCCGTTTCGGCTACTGCGCGCGGGGGTCTGGTAAAGATGACGCGTCGATACCCACGTGTGGCCAATTCCCGACTCACGGCGACCAAAACGCCTCGTGGCGTTTCATCTTGTATCGAGACGTAGATGGTGTCCTCTTGCGAAACGCCTTCGCGCCGTAGACGTCTTGCTAGTTGGTTAAGCCGCGTTTCGTGCTCGCCAACGTAAATGCGGCCCGCTTCGGAAATGCGGATGGTTTCCGGGCGCTGTATGATGGAAAGTCCGCCATTTCCAGATGTGTCAGACGATCCTATTGCATTAGGTATTGCCAGCGTGATGACCAAGCACATGACAGCATAGAGGTAGATTCGTAGTGGTTTCATATAGTTTCCACCTTTTGGTTCAGGTTCCTAATATATGTGGCAACAGCCGTTTCTAATGGCGTAAAGGGTTCTTCAAAGCCGGCTTTCCGCAGTTTGTTGATATCTGCAAGCGTATAGTATTGGTATTTTTGACGTATATTTTCCGGGATATCAATGAAAGAAATGTCTGGGTCCTTTTGCATTGCAGCGAAAATAGCGTGTGCTAGCTCTAGCCAAGAATGGGGGGTTCCGGTTCCGGCGTTGAATAGTCCAGACTTGTCTGGATGATCGTGAAAAAAAAGGGTAATAGCAACAGCGTCTGCCACGTATAAGAAATCGCGCTGTTGACAGCCATCAGCAAACTCTGGTCTGTGCGAGCGGAATAATTCCAGTTTGCCGGTTTCGCGGATTTGGTGCCATGCTTTGTTAACCACAGACCGCATGTTGCCTTTGTGGTCTTCGCCGGGGCCATACACGTTGAAATACTTTAGCCCGACAATGTCACGGAATAATCCTTTTTTGTGAGCCCAACAATCAAAATCATGTTTAGATTGTCCATACAGGTTCAGAGGTTTCAGTGCATCGAGCGCGTTTTCTTCATCAACATATCCATTTTCACCGTCGCCATATGTGGCAGCGCTGGATGCATAAACAAAACGGATCTTACGTTCTAAAGCCCATTCGCATAGCTCTTTTGTATACGCGAGGTTGTTGCTTTCGAGATACCCCTTGTCGGTTTCTGTTGTCGCGCTGCAGGCTCCCAGATGGAACAACGTTTGTGCGGGTAGCGATTTACCTTTCTGGATATGTGTTCGAAACTCCTGCTTATCGAGATATTGGTGATATTGCAGTTGGGAAAGATTTGCTTCTTTGGCGGGATGATTCAGATTGTCGACGACAAGAATATTTGTATGTCCGCGTGCATTTAGTGCTGCGATGAGATTGCTTCCGATCAAGCCTGCTCCGCCGGTAACGATAAACATGGGGTCATGCATGGGGTGTGTCCTTCAGTTTTGCAATCGTATGGGTGGTGGATTTGCCAGGGACGAGATCGGCTAGAACAACGCGCCCACCATTTTTCTCAACGATGTCCCGCCCGCTCACGTAATGTGCCCAATCGGCCCCTTTAACAAGTACATCCGGGATGATTTTTCCAATGAGTGTTGCTGGTTCATCTTCATGAAAGATGATCACATAATCGATGCACTCCAACGCGCCCAGCACAAAGGCTCTGTCCTGTTCATTGTTAATCGGTCGATTCGGTCCTTTTGCACGTTTGACCGATGCATCCGCATTCATGCCCACGACCAAGGCGTCGCCTTGTTGGCGGGCAAACTGTAAATATGCAACATGTCCGCTATGTAAAATATCGAAGCAACCGTTGGTGAAAACTAACGTTTTGCCCGCATTTCGCAGTTTCTGCCGTTCGGCCAAAAATGTATCTGCCTCTATTCGTTTTGATTCAGCTGTTCTCATGTATATGACGTGACCGGTAATTTGCGTTTCGAGAAAATTGGCTCTACACGTGCCCCGATTCGAAGTGCTGGTTCCATACTATCGTAGACGATTCCTAGTGTAAAGAGTCGGTGTACACGCTGGGGGTTCACGGGAAGCGAAAATGTTGACGGGATTATCAAAATTACGGTAGTTTCCGTTTCGTATTTTGTGAGTATTACATTTGGGGCAATCAACAAGGAGGTCATGCTATGGCGCGGGCGTATAATTTCAGTGCTGGACCTGCAACATTACCGTTAGACGTTTTGAAAGAGGCACAGCATGAGCTTCTGGATTATAGAGGCACCGGCATGTCCATAATGGAGCACAGCCATCGTGGCAAAGCGTACATGGCGGTGCATGAAGAGGCGATTGCCAACACGAAAGAGTTGCTTGGCCTTGGTGATGACTATGCCGTACTCTTTTTACAGGGTGGAGCAAGCTTGCAATTTTCGATGATCCCCATGAATTTGCTGGGGGAAGGGCAAACGGCCGATTACACGAACAGTGGTGCTTGGGCTGCCAAGGCTATCAAAGAGGCAAAGCTCATCGGCACTGTTAATATTGCCGCAGATTGTGGCAAGGAAATCCCCACGCGCGTGCCCTTGGCTTCGGAAATGAATCTGACGGACGGTGCGGCCTATGTGCATATCACGTCTAATGAGACGATCTCCGGTGCGCAATGGAAGTCCTTTCCGAAAACAGAAGCCCCGCTTGTAGCTGATATGTCCAGCGATATTTTATCACGACCGTTTAATGCCCAAGACTTCGGTTTGATTTATGCAGGTGCACAAAAGAATCTTGCGCCAGCGGGGATGGCATTGGTCATTATGCGCAAAGACTTGGCAGAGAGGGTTCCGGCCACCGTGCCATCCATGCTCAAATACAGCACGCATATCGAAAACGATTCCATGTTCAATACGTGCCCATGTTTTACCATTTACATGTATATGCTTGTGACACGTTGGATTAAGAAGACAGGACTCGAAACGCTTTATATGCGCAACGTTGATAAAGCGGCCAAGCTGTATAGTGCGATAGACGGCAGCGATTTCTACAAAGGGACCGCCGTTCCCGAATGTCGGAGCGATATGAATGTAACGTGGCGTTTGCCCAGCGAAGAGCTTGAAGCCATGTTTGTCAAAGAGGCAGCCGAATCCGGGTTCTCCGGGTTAAAGGGGCATCGTTCTGTTGGTGGCATACGCGCATCTATTTATAACGCATTTCCTGTAGAAGGTGTTGACGCGCTGGTCTCGTTTATGAAAGACTTCGAGGCCCGCCACGGATAAGCTGGCGCTAGTATCTACGCACCCGTAGCTCAATTGGATAGAGTGTCGGCCTCCGAAGCCGAAGGTTGTG
>PWYP01000013.1 GCA_003567805.1 PVC group bacterium | reverse complement strand
TCGTACGCTGTAATGAGTATCTGTCCGCCCTCGCCCGCGACAAACTCAGCGGGTCCGCTTATAACGAAATATGCCGCTTCTGTCACGGTAAATATCTCGAACGGGATCGATGTAGCGCCCGTAAGCCCGTCGGACGAAGCACGGAGCGTATATCCCTCACCCACTGTATCGATGCTCAAGTCATCAAAAGTCGCGATACCGCCGGAGACCGTCTTAGCCGTTTCACCTGAGAGTTCAGCCGAACCACCGGACGGGTCATCATGGATGATAATATCCACGACCGAGCTGTTATCTTCTGCACATAAGTTATCCCATGCGTCACGGACCTCCACAGTAACAGCAGGCGATATCTCTTCTCCGACAGTTGTGTTCGTCGGTTCCTGACCGAGCACCAATCTGTCCGCATCACCCGCCGAGACACTCGTTATGCTCAGCCCTTCACCATCGCCGACCTCCGTACTTACCGCGCCATCGGTTGCGTGAAGTGTCTGCGCGGAATCTATCGCTTCATACGGTATCAATGTCGCCGCGCCGTCGGTAGCCACACCCTCTGTGAACGTTACCGAGGTCGCCTCTCCGAGTTCCGTATCCTGTACCGTCGGTGAAGTACCGTCAGGCGCGTCATTCAGACCCGAGAAGATAAGTGACCGCACCCCGCCATACCCCGTCGCGACATTGCCGTAGGCATCATACGCCGTTATCGTCAACTCTTCCGGCACACCTGCGGTCAGCTCTCCCGTTCCGGCCGAGATGATAAAATATGCCGCCGTGGCAGGGGTTATATCGAACTCGGCGGAAGAGTCCCCGGCAACGTCGTCCGCACTGGCCGTGAGCGTGTAGCTGCCCACCTGTTCTATGCTCAGGTCGTTGAACGTGGCAACACCTGAAGCTGCCGTACGCTCCGTCGTGCCATCCAGAGCACCACTGACCAGGCCCACTTCTATGACGGTAATGTCATCCTGTGTACGTACGTTGTTCCACTGATCGCGGACCTCCACTTGCACCGCGGGGGTTATGTGCTCACCAGCCACCGTCTCCGTGGGCTGCTCCGATATGTTCAGGTTATCCGCATCACCCGCCGCGACACTCGTTATGCTCAGCCCTTCACCATCGCCGACCTCCGTACTTACCGCGCCGTCGGTTGCGTGAAGTGTCTGCGCGGAATCTGTCGCTTCATACGCTATCAATGTCACCGCGCCGCCGGTGGACACACCCTCTGCGAACGTTATCGAGGTCACCTCTCCGAGTTCCGCACCCTGTACCGTAGGCGAGGTCCCGTCAGGCGCGTCATTAAGGCCCGCGAAGGTAAGTGATCTTGTTCCGCTGTAAGATTCTACAACATTACCTAGAGAATCATATGCCGTTATCGTAAGCTCGACGGGTACACCTGCGGCAAGCTCACCCGATGAAGCGGTGATAACGAAATATTCCGCTTCTGTCGCGGCAAAAATGTCGAATACATCTGAAGCAACATCAACAAAACCATCAGATGCTGCAATAATCGTATATCCTTCTCCGGCGGCATCTATGCTCAAGTCATCGAAAGTCGCTATACCGCCGGAGACCGTCTTCTCTGTCTCCCCGGACAACTCCGCCGTGCCTCCTGATGGATCAGAACCGATTCGCACATCCACGAGCATACTGTTCTCATCGGTACATAAATTATCCCATGCGTCACGAACCTCCACAGTAACAGCAGGCGATATCTCTTCCCCGGCAGTTGTGTTAGTCGGTTCCTGCCCGAACACCAACCTGTCCGCATCACCCGCCGCGACGCTTGTTATGGTCAACCCTTCTGTCGTACTTACCGTACCGTCCGTGGCATGGAGTGTCTGCGGGGCATCTGTCGCCTCATAAGCTATCAATGTCGCCGCGCCACCGGTGGCCACACCCTCCGCAAACGTTACCGAGGTCACTTCTCCGAATTCCGTATCCTGTACAGTCGGTGAAGTGCCGTCAGGCGCGTCACCCAGACCTGAGAAAGTGAGTGACCGTACCCCATCGTACCCCGCCGCGACATTGCCGTAGGTATCATACGCCGTTATTGTCAGCTCTGCCGGGATACCCGCCATAAGATCACTCGTAGCGGCGGTGATGACAAAGTATTCCGCGTCACCCGCCCAGTTCACGGTCCTTGTTAACGTAGATGTCGACCCTGTGGCTATTAAGGTCTCACCACCGCTCGCGTCGTTATCGACTATATGTACATAAGATATGCTCTGCAATTGCTCTCCTGAAGAACTGAGTGTAAGTTGAGCCTTGGTCCCGTCAGTCTCTGTCGCATTCACGATTATCTCGCTCCCGGAAGTTCCCGTCAGGGTAATCTCCCCGATAACAATCTGTTCTTCACCCGACTCGAGCGTTAACGTCTTCCCTTGTTCAGTACACGTAAGGTTATAGAAAGTGGTCGACCCCATGATGAAAGATATCCCGCTACCGGCGAACACCACTTCTGACTCGCCTGAAGTGAACGTCCCTCCTCCATTCAATGCCCAATCCCCTTCCAGGGTTATGACACTTTCTCCGCCTTCGCCGATATCCCCAGTAGCGTCCAGCGCACCCGTATTGCTTATGGTTATACTACCCACTGTATCTATGTTGTACCCCTGTGTCTGAAGCGTGCCGTTGATGAGCACTTCACCTTCCGGGTCCGTCAGCGTCACATCCTCGGTAAGCATCACGACCGTATCCTCACCTATCGTCCAGCTGCCGTGTATCGTGGACCCCATTTCATATGTCGTAGTGCCCGAATAGGACTCCATCACGAGATCGTGATATTCCTCACCTGAAGGAAGACCGTTCGCGCCGGTATGGTCAAGATCAGAACGGATGATGAGAGTAGAGCCTTCCGACCAGGTGGTATTGGCCGGGTCAATGTCAGTACCGGAATAGGACGCGTCCGCGCCCTCTATGGTCACCTGGTTGGCTCCGGATATGAAAGACCCGTCAGCAACACTGAAAGTGCCCGTCACATACAGGTCATCCTGTAACGTCCATTCGCCGCCAGAGCCCGTAAAGGAGATATCGCTGAAAGAAGAACCACCCGTAGTTATCTCCTGTCCGGATGAGGTGCCATCGAAAATGACCGTGGAACTGCCGGATACGAATACACCGGAGTTGGTCCAGTCACCTGAAACGCTGATATCGTACCCACCCGAGTTGTCCAGTTCCGCACCGGAAGAGATCGTTATCCCGTCAACATCCAGCGCGTCCGCGAGCTCCACGGAAGTATCACTGGCCGTTATGACAACTTCGCCCAGGTCCTGCCCGTTAGAGATCAGCCGCTGGACCGCGCCTCCGCTGAAAGTGAACGTGCCAGTTCCTTTCGTGAATATACCTCCGGTAAAGTCCACGTCACCTCCCGCGGTCACTGAGGCGCCGTGCCCCGAAAGGTCCATAGTGCCCGTATTGGTCACATCTCCCGCCACCTCCAGCTCCCCGCCGTCGCTCTCCATCCTTATAAGCCCGGAGCTAATGAGTTCTCCCGTCAGATCAATATGCACATCAGCTATGGTGAACGTCCCCTCGTTCACCAGGTCCCGGCAGCTGACATCCGCGCCCGGTGAATATCCCTTGCCGCTCCATATAAAAAGGTCGCTTGAGGTTGTCAGGTTATCGGAGACGTCCACGGTGTAAAGAACCCGGTCCCCGTCCGTATAGTGGCCTGCATCCAGGTCCGCGTTCGTCAGGGCATCACCCGTCTCTTCCCTGAGTATCACCGTATCGCCGTAAATGTCGAGACCGGTCATCTCGCCCCCGGAAGCTTTTGTCACCGTATTGCCTTTAAGTGACTCTTCGTCGACATAGACGAGTACGATATCACCGAGACTTATTCCGACATCACTGAAAGTATATTCCCCGGAAGAAGTGGACGTGTCCGTTACGAGTTCACCGTTGACAACAAGCACTATGCTGGCCACACCCACAAGCGTTACACCCCTGTCGGAATAAACACGACCGGAAATATTGATAAGGACCGCTCCGAAGAGCCATCCCTCGTTATTCCCGCTGTCCGTGGATTCAAAAGCCTGGATATCCGTTACGTGAACGTTCTCCGAATCCCTCACGTCAACGTATGAAACGTCACGCGTGCCCTGCGGATCGATATTCCACCTGGACCCCTCACTATCGCTCCTCAGAACGATCAATTCCCCGGGAGCTCCTGTTAACACAAGAGCCCCCTCTATGCTTTGTGTGGAACCGGCGGCGAAATATATCGTTTTCTCCGGGACCGTACATGTCAGATCGTGGAACACGAAATCACCGCTTATGGTCGAAGGGGATGTTGAGCTCAAGATCACTTCTCCGGAATTATGGTCAAACACTCCGGAAGTACGGGTGAGGTCACCGGAGACATGAAGCTCCGAAGGGGCGTTGAAGGTGGCATTTTCCAAGATAAAGGAACCGTGAACGGTAATATCGAGAACGGGGCTGTAAGTGCCCGTACCGGAGAACTTCAGGTCATAGTAAATGTTGCCCGCCGGTAAAGCAGTATATGTTCCAGTGCCTGTATATTCTATCATCCCGGAAGAGACATCATTATCAAACCCGCTCAGGGTCTCGTCCCCGTGCAATCTGAAAATACCCGCATTGGAAAAGCTCCCCCCCAGGTCCAGATCATAGCCATCAATATCGAAGACCCCCTCTATGATATCGATCCCCACACTGGACCCCAGAACAAGGTTCGCCTCCAATGTTACGCTCCCGGACACTTTATCGACCGCCCACATGCCCTGATCGATGGTCCCCGCGTTATGCGTAACGGTCTGCTCTCCGGCGCCGCTGAAGACAAGATTCGCCCGCATATAAGCGTCCGGATCAACTATTGCAAAGTCACCTGTCAGATAG
>PWYP01000022.1 GCA_003567805.1 PVC group bacterium | reverse complement strand
TTTTTCGCACAAACATGGGGCCATTTTACACGCGGGACACCCATTTTCAAACCAAGCATCAATGTTTACAGGGGGTTTATGAGGTTTTTTCTGCCCTTGCGGAACTCAGGAGAGAGAGAGCAGGTTTTACGCCATGATGTGCGTGTTTGCTATAATCCGCAAATAAAGTATGAATTAGATTCGTCAAAATATGCCCCAATTTTGAAAAGGGGCTGTTTCTAGCACCCTCCCCCCTACATAGCAAGCCCTTATTTACATAAAATTTCGACGTAATAGTAATGATTCTATCCTTGTACTATACCATTACGGCTAAAGACAGATGGCAATGTCGGTAACGGCGTCGTCGACGCCCCTTGTAGCCGGTTCCGGCGGGCTTGGGTGTCTTGCCCTCGCAACCGGCATGATGATACCGATCCTATTCCGACCTAATATCAACTGCTACCTTCGGTGACCTTTCATCTGCGCAACTCGTCACTAGCTCACCTTAGGCCATGCCCGCGCCACCCGTGAGACGGCGAAAAGAATCCGATAGTTTGTGCATGAACTCATGCAAACGATGGCGCATATCTGCGGCACGCATGTCCTCCACAAAGGCAGTCGTATAATCGCCATGCTGGAAGGAACGCTCTCCAAGAATACGCTGCAAAAACGGCACGGTTGTTTTAATATTCTCGAGTTCGAATTCAGACAGTACGCGCCGCATTCTGGCAATGGCTAGCTCGCGGGTTTCCGCATGCACAACAAACTTTGCCAGGAGCGAATCGTAGTGATGCGGCACCATATACCCGTTGTACAAATGAGAGTCGATGCGTACGCCAGGTCCACCAGGCATAACCAGACCAGCAACCAAACCGGGACTCGGCGAAAAGTCATCATCCGGATCCTCGGCATTAATGCGACATTCAATCGCATGCCCCTGCAATTGTACTTCCTTTTGCGAAATGGGAAGTGGTGCGCCGGCTGCGACCTGAATTTGCATCCGAATCAAATCGATCCCTGTAACCCACTCCGTAACGGGATGCTCAACCTGAATCCGCGTATTCATTTCGATAAAAAAGAACTGTCCATGTTGATCCACAAGAAACTCTACCGTACCTGCCCCCACATATCCGACCGCCTTAGCTGCCGCAACCGCAGCCGCCCCCATGTTAGCACGAAGCTCCGCATCGACCGCGACAGAGGGTGATTCCTCGATCAACTTCTGATGCCTCCGCTGAATGGAACATTCCCGCTCTCCCAAGTGAATTACATTGCCATGCTGGTCAGCCATAATCTGGATTTCTATGTGTCGTGCCTTCTCAATAATCTTTTCCAGATACACATCCCCGGATCCGAACACGGCCGCTGACTCGCTTTGCGATAAATCAAGCGCCCCTTTAAGGTCATGCGGAGACGTAACGATCTGCATGCCTTTGCCACCGCCGCCAGCAGAGGGCTTAATCAAAAGCGGATATCCAATATCCTTCGCAATTCGCGTAACATTCTCCCGCGACCGAATCGGCTTACGTGTCCCCGGAGGAATCGGAACGCCGGCGCGATGCATCGTCGCACGAGCCGTAACTTTATCCCCCAACTTACGTATCGCTTTGGCAGACGGACCTATAAAGACGATCTTTCGCGTCTGACACGCATCCGCAAATTCCGCCTTCTCGGACAAAAAGCCATAACCAGGATGTATGGCTTGCGCCCCAGTTTTCGCGGCAGCGTCCAAAACCGCATCCATACACAAATAAGATGCCGAACTAGCTGCCGGACCAATACAAATAGACTCGTCCGCCATACGCACATGCATGCAAGACTCATCCGCCTCGGAATACACAGCAACCGTCCGTATCCCCAACTCTCGACAAGCACGAATGACACGAACCGCAATCTCCCCGCGATTCGCAATTAATATTTTCTTAAACATCAAATTATCCTTTCACGTAAATTCGGGCGAGTATAGAGGACACATATATCCAAGCGTCAAGCAATTCCCCACACACACCAATCCCCAAAACCACTACCGCACAACTGCTCGACACCCCACTACACATCACATAGCTGCCTGCAAAGCGACAAACGGAAAAGCCCTGCTTATGGCGAGTTCCTCCATGCGGTCTCTTATGTGTAAAAACGTTTCATCCTTTTGACAGACAAGATAAACGATAGCGCCGCCTCTACCCAGCAGACCTTCCATCATATGAACGGGATCGACTTCATGTACTACTGCATATTTATCAGCATCTCTCCTGGCATAGCGATCAAGAATCGGCAACATTGCCCGCCCCCCACCATACAAAATCAAATCAGCTTGACCGATTACGCGCACCATACGAACAGTTAGGTTATCAGGATCAAAAGAAGAAACACCTAGAACATGAAGACTCTGGAGACTCTGCCCCTCACATGTATGCCGCAAGGCTTGCGTAAACCACTGATCGGCGGCCTCTTCCTCGCGCCTTCCCAGCAAACGGCAAATGGGGCCCCGAATGACGCGCTCCCAAAATAAACGGCGTCTTTGCACGTCAGGCAATTTCTCCCGCACCTCAGCCGTTCGATTGCCCATAAAGGTCAACAGAGCCTCTATTTCCTCAGGTAGTATCTGCTCGATATCCTGCTTCAGCAAACGCGCCATCACGGGCGAAGCGCCACCTGTAGAAATCGCAATCTGTAAGGGCCCATGACGCGTAATAGCCGGAAAAATAAAATCACAGAGCGCAGGCGCATCCACGATATTTGCCCATATGCCAGATGCACGAGCATCGTCGGCGATACGCTTCCCCAAGGCAGAATCATCAGTGGCTGCCACGATGACATTATGATCGCCTAAAAGCTCCGGCTCATATTCTTGCCGCAGCAAGGTACATGGATACCGCTCTGCCAACGCCAATACCCCATCACCAAACTGAGGCGCAACCACCGTCATGCGGGCTCCCGCAGCGGCAAGCGTCTCAAGCTTGGCGGCGGCAATCGTCCCACCACCAACCAACAAAACTTTTAAACGGTTCCCAGCAACAAAAAGGGGGAAATACTTCATACAATTCAGTCTCCTAAAAAGCATAACTTGCCATATCATACGCTAACAGACAATGTGCATTTGGTCGGCATCAATTCCAGACTTGACATAAACCAGTTAAAAACCATCCTTTAAGCCATATGTAATGGGCTTTCCCTTACAGGGGAAGCTAGGGGTCGCATAAACACATAATTTATTGATATATAACATGTTATATCATATTTTTTGACGTAATCACAAAACGAAAGAGCCATAATGGATATTCAAGAGGCACGCCAACGCATTATAAATAAGGAGGCACGAATTGGCATAATCGGTCTAGGCTACGTGGGACTCCCACTCCTCATAGAATTTTCCAAAGCAGGATTTCCCGTCGCTGGATTCGATGTCGATCAAGTAAAAATTGAACAATTGACGCTTGGTAAATCGTATATCCGCCACATCCCTTCCCAGACGATCAAAGAACATCTCACAGACAACCAAGATTTTTTTGCCACAACCGATTTTTCGCGGATACAAGAATGCCATGCGCTTCTTATTTGTGTCCCAACGCCATTGACGGCCCATCGTGATCCCGACCTATCGTATGTATTAAATACCGGATCGCAAATTGCCCCCTACATAAAGCCAGGCCAGCTTGTCACACTTGAATCCACGACGTACCCTGGCACAACCGAAGATGAACTGGTCCCTGTCCTTGAAGCTGGAAGCAACCTCAAAGCCGGGCGAGACTTTTTTGTGGCATACTCGCCCGAAAGAGAAGACCCCAATAATAAAGATTTCTCAACGGCGACAATACCCAAGGTTGTAGGCGGTATCGATGATACCTCTTTGCAAGTGGCTACCGATTTATACCAAGCCGTCATTTGTGAGTTGGTCCCTGTTTCCAACTGTCGAACAGCTGAAGCCGCCAAACTGATGGAAAACATCTTTCGCTGTGTCAACATCGCACTCGTGAACGAACTCAAGGTTGTTTTCTCTGCGATGGACATCGATGTATGGGAAGTGATTCGTGCAGCGTCAACCAAGCCCTTTGGCTTCATGCCATTTTACCCGGGGCCAGGACTCGGCGGACACTGCATTCCCATAGACCCATTTTATCTCACGTGGAAAGCAAAGGAATATGATATATCATCACGTTTTATTGAGCTCGCAGGAGAAGTCAACACCAGCATGCCATCATACGTCATACAACGCACCATGCTGGCGCTAAACCGCAACGGCAAACCTCTCCAAGGCAGCCGTATCTTGTTGTTTGGATTGGCATACAAGAAGAACGTCGATGATGATCGCGAAAGCCCCACATACGCCATTTGGAAACAACTACTCGAATATGGCGCTGTTGTCTCCTACCACGATCCCTATTGCCCTGTCGTACGCCCCAGTCGGGAACACAAGCAATTTGCCGGTATCACAAGCGTAGACGCTGGGGATATACATGCCGATAACTTTGATGCGGCCATTATCACCACCGGGCATGATTGCATCGATCACGATGCTTTGGCCAGACAACTACCGCTTGTCATCGACACACGCGGCGTATGTGCCCCAGCAGAAAATGTCTTCCAAGCCTAACCATCGAAAGACGCTCTCATCATGAAAATACTCGTAACAGGAACAGCCGGATTTATCGGTATGCATTTAGCCCATCGTCTTCTGGCGGCTGGCCATGAAGTCGTTGGCATCGATAATTTCAATCCATATTATGAGATATCCCTCAAAGAGAACCGCCATAAAACCCTTGAAACGCACCCCGCATACACCGGCTTACGAATGGATATATGTGATCGCGCAGCACTAGAAGAATGTTTCCAGAAGCACAATATCGAGCGCGTCTGTCACCTCGCCGCACAAGCCGGCGTACGATACTCACTCACACATCCGCACGTATATGAAGAAAGCAATTTGCAGGCCTTTCTGAATATCCTGGAATGTTGCCGGCATAATGCCATACAGCGGCTCGTATATGCATCCAGTTCAAGTGTCTATGGCGGCAACACCAAATTGCCATTTAGCGAAAGTGATACGGTAGACTCCCCCGTAAGCCTCTATGCCGCCACCAAAAAAGCCAACGAACTCATGGCTCACTGCTATACGCATCTCTATGGGTTCCAAACCATCGGCCTGCGCTTCTTCACCGTGTACGGGCCTTGGGGACGACCGGATATGGCCATGTGGCTATTTACGAAAGCCATGCTGGAAGATCGCCCCATTCAGGTATTTAATCATGGCAAAATGCAACGGGATTTCACCTACATCGACGATATTATCACGGGCGTAGAACGCAGCCTGCTACAAGATGAAAACCTGGAACCATACGAAGTGCTGAATATCGGCAACCATAGAAGTGAAAATCTCATGGAAATGATTGATTTGCTAGCGCAGGCTTTAGGACGCGTGCCGCAAATGGAGATGCTCCCCATGCAACCGGGCGATGTGCCAGCAACATATGCGGATATCACCAAGATTCAGCAAAAGCTAGGCTTCACACCTTCAACACCCATTTCCGAGGGTATCCCTAGATTCGTCGAGTGGTTCCTGACTTATCATCAGCTAAGCACAAAGAGCTCTTCCTGATACCTGCCGACCCAATACGTGGAGGACAAATATGAACATTTTTGTACCGGGGCGCATCTGCCTGTTTGGCGAACACAGTGATTGGGCTGGCGGATACCGCCGAATCAATGCTGATATTGAAAAGGGCTATACTATCATTACGGGTACCAACCAAGGTATCTATGCTGATGTCAAACAACATCCGTCCCGTTTCATCTTCCATGCCTTAGGGCAGGATGGCGAATTACAAACATACGATTTACCCATGGAAAGTCAGGCATTGCTCGAAGCCGCAGAAGCAGGCGGCTTTATTAGCTATGCTGCCGGTGTGGCCTATCAAGTGCTCACCCATTACCGGGTACGCGGCATTGAAATCACCAATACCCGCATGGACCTACCGCTCAAAAAAGGC
Source organism: PVC group bacterium (assembly GCA_003567805.1). Next base: position 13,662 of record PWYP01000022.1, on the reverse strand, counting down.
TTATCCAGTAGTGCTGCTGTTTGCGTATTAACAGCCCGTGCATTCAACCGTATCTATGATTTAAAACTCACCGTCCGTGGAGAAATGGAACTGGCCTATGTAGGGGAGATCACAACCCCATCACGCTGCGGACGCATGGACCAAGGGTGTGCCTACGGCAATCGCCCTATCCTGATGATCTATGATGGCGACCGCTTGGAAGTAAAAGAACTAAGCGTCCCACAGAGTCTCTACTACATCATCGTCGACCTAAAGGCGAGCAAGGACACAAAAGAAATCCTCAATCGTCTGAATCACTGCTATCCTTTTGCCGACGATGATGTGCAAAGAGGCGTACAAGAATATCTCGGCCCCATCAATCGCGATATCGTCGCCCAAGCCGTAGAAGCACTTCGCAACGGCGACGCGCCTACACTCGGACGTTTGATGTCTGAGGCGCAAGCGAAATTCGACAGCGCGATGCAACCAGCTTGCCCGCCCCAGTTAACCGCCCCCGTTCTTCACCAACTTCTGCAACATGAACCACTCAAGCAATATCTCTATGGCGGAAAAGGGGTCGGATCGCAAGGCGATGGCACAGCTCAGCTCCTGGCTAAAGACCGTGAATCGCAACTGGCCGCCATGCAATGCATCGAAAAAGACTTAGGCATGCATTGCCTCGATCTTGTCATTCACTCGGGACGCAAAGTCCGCAAAGCTGTAATTCCAGCGGCAGGTTTTGGTACCCGGTTGTTCCCCGCCACCAAAGCCCTCAAGAAAGAACTATTTCCCGTCATCGATGGCCAAGGTCGCGCAAAACCCGTGATTCTTGCCATCGTCGAAGAAGCACTCAGTGCCGGCATCGAAGAAATTTGCATCATCATTCAAAGTCAGGATCGTGAGCTATTCGAGGAAATATTCTGTTCCCCACCACCGATCGAGAACTTCAATAAATTGAGCCACGAAAATCAAAACTACTGTAAGTATCTGATGGAAGTGGGTAACCGCATTACCTTTCTTTCCCAGGACACGCAGGAAGGCTTCGGTCATGCCGTGTACTGTGCCAAGGATTGGGTCCAAAATGAGCCCTTCCTGCTATTACTAGGAGACCATTTATACACCAGCCCGACCGATCAGTCCTGTGCGCGCCAGATGCTCTCCGTATATGAGGAAAACGGACGTAGCGTTGTAGCAGTCGAAGAAACCCCTGCTGACCAAGTCCATCACTTCGGATGTGTTACTGGATCATGGTCCAATGTAAACGGCACCCTCAATATCAGTGAATTCGCGGAAAAACCAACCGCCAGCTATGCCCGGGAAAAGTTACAGGTAGACGGATTACCCTCAGATACGTTCCTCACCATTTTTGGGCAATACATTCTCAATCCGCGCATCTTTTCCTTATTGGAGGAAAATATAAAGCACAACATGCGCGAACACGGAGAGTTTCAACTCACGACATGTCTCGACAGACTCCGCCAAGAGGAAGGATTTCAAGCCTGCCGTGTAAATGGAAGACGATTTGACATTGGAAATCCACAGGCCTACCAACAGACCCTGCTGGAATTTGCAGCCTATGATTGTGTCCCCCAGCCCAGCACCTAAGCCTATTCCCTGGATGAAACGATGACAAAAGTATCTAACAATCAAAATATCACATGGCATACAAACCGTGTATCTACACACGATCGTATCAGCGTAATGCAACAACAAGGATGCGTACTTTGGATGACAGGACTCAGTGGATCCGGCAAATCCACGATTGCTGTCGCCTTGGAATCCGCCTTAATGCAACGAGGCCATGCGGCCTACGTTCTTGATGGAGATAACATCCGCCATGGTCTCAATGCCGATCTCGACTTCAGCCCCGCTGGACGACGCGAAAACATACGCCGAATTGCGCATGTCGCAGCCCTTCTTGCCGATGCCGGCATCATTACCATAACCGCATTTATTTCGCCTTATACGGAAGACCGCGCTGCAGCACGCACAATTATCAATACCTGCCGCGATGCTACTGTGGATCGGTTTCGCGAAGTCTATATTCAGACTCCATTGGAAGTCTGTGAACAGCGTGATCCCAAAGCACTTTACGCCAAGGCACGAAAGGGAGAAATCAGCAATTTTACTGGAATTCACGATCCGTTCGAAGCCCCGACCGCCCCCGATATCGAAGTGCATACCCAAAACCACTCTGTTGAAGAATGCGTCAATACCATCCTAACTAGCATCAACCCCTTTACCACGCCAGTCAGCAAAGATTAACAGTCTAGTTGTATTTGACTAGTAACCTTGGTTTTTAGCATATTGCCCAAATGCATAATCCATCAAAAATTCTCGTTACCGGTGGTGCCGGATTCATCGGATCCGCCCTCATTCGTTATATAATACAGCAAACACCACACACCGTTCTCAATGTGGATGCCCTCACCTATGCGGGAAACCTAACGTCGCTGCGTGAAGTAGAGACGGACCCTCGTTACGCTTTTCTACAAGCAGACATATCCAATACAGCAGCCGTCGAAGATATCATTTCTTCATGGCAGCCACATGCCATCATGCATTTAGCGGCGGAATCCCATGTGGACCGTTCCATCGATGGTCCCGCTGCATTCGTGCAAACGAATGTTGTCGGAACATGTAATCTCTTGCAGGCAGCAACGGCCTACCGCAAAACATTGACCTCCGCACAGCAAGACGCATTTCGTTTCCTACATATATCTACTGACGAAGTCTATGGGTCTCTCGGTCCCGAAGGATACTTCTACGAAGACACACCCTATGCCCCCCGTTCCCCCTATTCCGCCAGCAAAGCTGCTTCCGATCACTTTGTTCAGGCATGGTGGCATACCTATGGGCTCCCCGTGCTCATGACAAATTGCTCCAACAACTATGGCCCCTATCACTTTCCAGAGAAATTGATCCCTCTTGTATTGCTCAATGCCTTGCATGAGCAACAACTCCCTGTGTACGGAAAAGGAGACAATATTCGCGATTGGTTATATGTCGAGGATCATGCCAAAGCATTATACCGGGTACTATCAAAAGGGATACCGGGTGAAAAATATAATGTCGGGGGAAATTGTGAACGCACCAATCTCGAAGTGGTTCAGACCATCTGCGATTTACTCGATGCCAAAAAACCACGCACCAATGGGAAATCCTACCGCGACTTGATCACCTTTGTCGCCGACCGCCCAGGACATGATCATCGCTATGCCATTGATGCCGCTAAAATTCGCGATCAACTGGGTTGGGAACCTGCGCATACCTTTGAAACCGGCATGAACGATACCGTGGACTGGTACCTTCACAATGACTGGTGGTGGCGACCGATCCGAGAGGAAAAATATGCCGGAGAACGATTGGGAGCAAAAGCATGAGTAAGCGCAAAGGAATCATTCTAGCGGGCGGAGCCGGTACGAGACTGCATCCCGTCACATCGGTCATCAGCAAACAATTGTTACCGATTTATGACAAGCCCATGATCTATTACCCACTCAGCACATTAATGCTCGCTGGCATACGTGACATTCTGATCATCAGTACACCGCAGGATACCCCCATGTTTCAGGCACTACTCGGGGACGGTTCCCAGTGGGGACTTTCTCTCGAATATGCAGTACAACCCTCTCCCGATGGTCTGGCACAAGCCTTCATTATCGGAGCCGACTTCATTGGTGCAGATCGCGTGACCCTCATTTTGGGCGATAACATTTTCTACGGCAATAGCCTCGTATCCCAACTCATGGATGCTGCGCACCAGGAAAACGGTGCCACCGTTTTTGCGTATCCCGTGCATGACCCCGAACGCTATGGCGTCGTCGATTTTGATGCCGATGGCAATGCCACCAGCATTGAAGAAAAACCTGCCAAGCCTTTATCCCGCTATGCGGTAACCGGACTATATTTTTATGATAACGATGTGGTTGAAATCGCAAAATCCGTCAAACCGTCTGCGCGCGGCGAACTCGAAATCACAAGCATCAATCAACAATACCTGTCGCAAGGCAAACTCTCCGTTGCGGTTCTCGGACGCGGTATGGCTTGGCTGGATACGGGCACACATGATTCTCTGCTTGAGGCCGGGGCGTTCGTAGCGACCATTGAAAAACGCCAGGGATTGAAAATATCCTGTCCCGAAGAAATTGCATGGCGACGGGGGTGGATCAACAATGAAGCATTTATGAAGCTCGCCGATAATCTTGGCAAAAGTGTATATGGCCATTATCTGCGCGAACAACTGCAAACGAACATCATTTCCAACGCACCAAAGGACTAAACCGATGCCCGCATCAAAAGTACTGGTAATCATTCCAACTTATGATGAACGCGAAAATGTACGCCCCATTGCACAAGCCGTGCGCCAGCATGTTCCTGATGCAGACATTCTGTTTGTAGACGATAACTCACCGGATGGAACAGGTAAAATCCTCGATGAGATGCAAGCGGGCTCGGAGCATATCCATGTCATGCATCGGCCCGGCAAAGAAGGTTTGGGTAGAGCGTATATTGCCGGGTTCAAATGGGCTCTCGAACGAGACTATGCGTTTATCTTCGAAATGGACGCCGACTTCTCGCACAACCCTGGTGCATTGCCACAATTTCTGGCGGCAGCAGAAGATGCCGATCTCGTGCTTGGTTCCCGATATTGCGAAGGCATCCGTATCACAAACTGGCCGCTGAGCCGCCTGATCCTTAGCAAAGGAGCAGCCACCTATGTTCGCATCATCACCGGTATGCCCGTGACAGACCCGACAGGCGGTTTTAAATGCTTCCGCCGCGAAGTTCTCGAAGCAATTCCTTTCGAGCGCATCATTTCCAACGGGTATTCCTTTCAAGTCGAAATGACCCATGCCGCCTGGATGCGCCGATATCGCATCAAAGAAGTCCCCATTACATTCGAAGATCGCTACACGGGCTACTCAAAAATGAGCAGCAAGATTTTCAAAGAAGCCCTCTGGATTGTCTGGAAACTTGCTCTCCGTAACCATTTCCATCGAGAACCACCGCAACAGCAAAAAAAAGCATGAGCCAAACAAACACAACCACGACGATGCGTTTTCGCTATCTGCTACAAGCAATGCGACCAGCCCAATGGACCAAAAACAGCATCCTGTTTGCCGCTTTTGTATTCGGATACGGTGACCGAACCCTCGACATTGTATGGCAGGACGGCCTGCGCGTCATCCCGGCCTTCCTCTTGTTTTCCTTCGCTGCCAGTGCCATCTACATTTTCAATGATTTACTAGACCGTCCACAGGACAAACAGCACCCGACAAAGCGATGCCGACCGATTGCCGCAGGACGTATTTCTCCACGGTTGGCCACAATTTCCGCAACTACCCTCCTCGCACTTTCCTTGATTTTGTCCTACGCTCTATCCGTTCCCTTTGCACGAATCCTACTTGTCTACCTCGTCCTGCAAAGCCTGTATTCCTCTCTACTAAAACGTGTCGCCTTACTAGATATATTTATTATTGCAGCAGGGTTTGTCCTCCGTGCCATTGCCGGTGCCGAGCTCCTTGCCATCCCCATTTCCCCTTGGCTACTCGTCTGCACATTTCTCCTGGCTCTGTTTCTGGCCCTGTGCAAACGGCGACATGAAAAAGCCAGCATCGAAGCTGGCGCGAGCGCCCGCCAAAGAATCAGTTTGCAGAAATACGATCTCTTATTAACCGATCAACTCATTAGTATCGTTGCAGGGGCCACCACGGTAGTCTATGCCATCTACACCCTCTGGCCCGATACCATCGACAAATTCGGTTCTGCCAAACTCGCTTTTACCATCCCCATTGTCATGTTTGGCATGTTTCGATACCTGGACTTACTCTATCGCGAAAACAAAGGAGATCGCCCTGAACAAGTGCTACTCACGGATATCCCCATTATCATTACCATCATCACCTATGCCGTCACCGTGCTCCTATTATTCACCCGATTCGCCACTTGAGATGCGCGGCGCACACGGATCCACCTAAACCTATGCCAGCAAAGATAAATACATCAACAGACAAACACCACACGCTGTACACCCTTTTAATGCTACTGCTCATGCATGGTGCCTTTGCAGGCAGAAGCCTTGCAGAAACAACTGCTGTAGATGCAACTACCATAACGAATAACAGCTCAAGTATCGCTACGGAGCACACAGGGATAGTGGCTGAATCATCAGTACCCCCGTCACCATCCTACGATTATCGTGCTATTCTTATGGGGGGCTATGGCAATGGATCTTCCTGGTCAATCGGAACAGGGTTAGGGATATCATGGGCACCGATACAAAGATGGCCAGGCCCCGGGATCATAACCCCGGGGATTGAAATCACCTCCACCTATTGGTCTGGCCGTCAAGGTAGATATAAAATCGATCGCCTCCGTGATACAGGGGTAACTTTCTTACTACGCCTTGAATCATACGAACAGTACAAAGGCCTCTTTCTTGAAGGAGGTATAGGACTCCATCAACTATCGGAAACCCGCTTTTACAGCAAAAAACTCGGTAGGCACTCCCAGATAGGCTCTAATATCGCGATGGGATACTATATCCCTCGAACGCCCCTTGAACTAAGCGTGCGCGTGCGCCACCTCTCCAATGCCGGCACCAAATCAGATAATTCCGGTCTAAACCAAATGATTGTTCGTCTCGCGGCACGATTCTGACCAACCTCTACAGTACCAACACCGTCCTATCGCACTGCCATAAAAGACCTACTACCAATCAGTTACACATTAACAAAAAATCATTTCGTCCCTGCATACGGTTTTCCCTTTTCGCATCCAATCGATCCCGTTAGGATGCCTTTCATGCCAAAACCATTCGTACATCTTCCCCTCCATACAGCCTACAGTATTCTCGATGGCGCTTGTCGAATTGAGAAGCTAATCGAGAAGGCCGTTGAGCAGGAAATGCCAGCCGTGGCGATGACCGATCATGGTGTCATGTATGGAGCTGTAGAGTTTCAAAAAGCAGCCCAAGAGGCTGGCATACGCCCCATCATAGGCTGTGAAATGTATATCACCACAGGTTCGCGAACCAATCGGGACCCATCAGCCAAACACACTACCCACCACCTTACCCTGCTAGCCGAAAACAATGTCGGATACCGCAACCTCTCCCATCTCGTCTCCAAAGCGCATCTTGAGGGTTTTTACTACAAACCTCGTATCGATCACGAATTGCTGGCCGAACATGCCGAAGGTCTCATTGGCATGTCAGCCTGCCTCAAAGGGGAAGTTGCCTCCGCGCTCAAGGACGACAATCTCGACGTAGCCGAAGCCGCCGCTATCCGCTATCGAGATATCCTCGGTCCCAATAACTTTTTTATCGAAATCATGGATCACGGTTTGATCGAGCAGCGTAAAGCGAACCGCCATATGCAGGAAATATCCAATCGCACGGGTATTCCGCTCGTCGCCACGAACGATGTGCATTACCTCAACCGGACAGATGCAGCAGCCCATGAAGTCATGCTTTGCCTGCAAACCGGAACGACGCTCAGTGATCCCAATCGCATGCGCTATAACAGTGACCAATTCTACTTCCGTACTGCAGACGAAATGTATGCCCTGTTCCCCGATTTCCCGGATGCTGTCGCACGAACTGCGGAAATCGCAGACCGTTGTTTCGTAGAGATCGAATTGGGGCAACTGCATTTTCCCACATTTACCGTGCCGGAAAAGATGACCCAGAAAGAATATCTAATCCAGATTGGATATAAAGGGCTACAGGAACTTTATGAAATACCGGATCCTGCCCATCCAGCCAATGAACGTGAACGCGAAATCATGCAACGCTTCGACATGGAAGTAGGAATCATCGAGCATACCGGTTTTATCAACTACTTTCTTGTGGTGTGGGACTTTATCCGCTTCGCCCATGAAAACGGGATACCTGTTGGCCCCGGCCGTGGATCCGGCGGTGGCAGCATCGTTGCCTACGCCTTGGGCATTATCAGTATCGATCCCCTCAAGTATAACCTCATTTTTGAACGCTTTCTAAACCCCGAGCGGGTCTCCCCACCCGACTTCGACATCGATTTCTGTCAGGCCAGACGTGACGAAGTCATCCAATACGTTAAAGAAAAATATGTGGCCGACCATGTCGCCCAAATTATTACGTTCGGTTCGCTCGGTGCCAAATCCGTAATCCGCGATGTCGGGCGGGTTCTCGAAATTCCATTCGGCAAATGCGATGAATTTGCCAAAATGATTCCCGATGACCCCAAAATCACCATCGAAAAAGCTCTCCATGAAAATGCCGAATTCAAACAGACGGCCGAACAGGACGAACAACTAAAAGCCATTCTGAAACATGCCCGCGTGCTCGAGGGGCTATACCGGAACCCCGGCACACACGCCGCCGGTGTTGTTATTGGTGAAAAACCCCTGATCGAAATCTGCCCCCTTGCTGTCGATAAGGATAAACAGCCTGTCACCCAGTTTGCCAAGGAGCCCGTCGAGGAAATCGGCCTGCTCAAAATGGACTTTCTCGGTTTAAAAACACTCACGGTCATTCAAGAAGCCATTGAACTTGTAGCAGCCGGCCACAACGTACATATCGATTTCAAGAAAATCCCCTTCGACGACCCCAAAACCTATGAACTCTTAAGTCGTGCCGATACCGTGGGTATTTTCCAGCTCGAAAGTGGTGGCATGCGTGATTTGATCCGGCGCATTGGCATCAACAATATCGAGGAAATCATTGCCGTCATCGCACTCTATCGACCTGGCCCCATGAACATGTTGCCTGCCTATATAGACCGTAAAACCGGCGCCAAAGCCATCGAGTACGATCATCCCCTACTCGAGCCCATTCTGAAAGATACCTACGGCGTCATGGTCTATCAGGAGCAAGTACAGAAAGCAGCAAATGTACTCGCAGGCTACTCGTTGGGAGAAGCCGATATTCTGCGCCGTGCCATGGGTAAAAAGAAACCCAAGGAAATGGAATCCCAGCGCGTAAAATTCATCAAGGGCTGCAAAACCACCAACAATATGCCCCCCGATCAATCCAAGCGCATCTTCGACAATATCGCCCAATTTGCCGGATACGGATTCAATAAAGCCCACAGTGCGGGCTATGCCATCGTCTGCTACCAGACCGCCTACCTAAAAGCCAATTATCCCGCCGAATTCATGTGTGCACTGATATCATCTGAAATTGGCAACTTCGACAAAATGCCGGGATTCATCCGGGAAGCGACCGATATGGGACTTCAAGTGCTGCCTCCCCACGTGAATCATAGTGGCATCCGCTTTACCCCGGAAGGACAAGGCATTCGCTACGGATTGGCATGCATGAAGAACGTCGGCGCCGGAGCCGCTGCCGCCATCATCAAAGAGCGCGAAACCAATGGCCCCTTTGAAAACCTACTGGATTTCTGCGCACGCATCGATACCTCCGCTGTGAACAAAAAAGTCATGGAAAGTCTGGCACGTTCTGGTGCCCTCGATTTTGAAGGCATGCACCGTGCCCGCACCTTCCTCGCACTTGATTTCGCCGTAGCCCGCTCGGCAGCAACCCAGGCCGACCGTGCCGCAGGACAAAGCAGCCTGTTCGACCTACTGGATGCAAATGATACATCCAACAAGCAAGAAATCGACGAAGTGCCCGATTGTCAACCATGGAGCGAAACCGTCGCACTGGCAGCCGAACGCGAGCTGCTGGGCGTCTACATGAGCGGTCATCCACTCTCGCATTGTGAATATCTGCTCAAACTCTACGAGACCGCTTCGCTTTCCAAAGTACAGGAATACGAGAATGGAGCCAATGTGCGGATAGGTGGACTCGCCTCCACCGTAGTAAAGCGCACCACCAAAAAGAAAGAGACCATGGCAATCCTGCAGCTAGAAGATCTCAATGGATCCATCGAAGTCCTCGTCTGGCCCGACACCTATACGCGCTACGCTCCCGTGCTACAACAAGATGCCATTCTCCTCGTGTGTGGATCCATATCTGTCAGAAAAGACAAAGGAACTAATTTGATCGCACGAGAAATTTATCCCTTGCCCGATGCGCCCGCTCACTTTGCGGAATCCGTCAGTATCCATATAACCACACCACAAGTTGACCAACATCTGGCAAAACTCAAGGAAACGATTCGACTCCACCCCGGCAATGTGCCTGTATCACTCTGCCTGCTCTTTCCCGATGGACATAAATTGAACATAAAAGCCGATGTAGAATTTCGCGTACTACCCGATGCCGCCTTCGTCAAAGCCATTGAGCACATCATCGGGGAAAACACCGTCTATGTGCATGTCTCCCAGCAACCCATGAAAGAAATGCCCAAACCCCGCCGCTTCGGCAATCGCTACCCATCCCCCACCGCCTGATGCAGCAGGAAACGTGTTAAGCGTTCTGTGCGAGTTCTATACGTTCAAGGATGGCGGCCACAACATCATCGATGGTCATGCCGGTAGAATCGACAATATCAGCATCTTTCGCCACCGTAAGAGGCGCAGTCATCCGGCGACTGTCAATCTGATCACGGCGTTGCAACGAGGCTCCAACGGCATCTACACTCAAACCTTCCTGCGTTTCAGCATGACGACGACGCGCCCGTTCTTCGGGGGAGGCATCCAAGTAAAACTTAAATGCTGCATCCGGAAACACCACGCTGCCAATATCGCGCCCTTCCATCACAAGATGGCCTACATCACGCATGCCGCGTAACCACGATGTGACAAGCTCCCGCACAACAGGATTCGCAGCGACCGGACTCACCGCCATATTCACGGCTTCCAGACGCAGCGCTTCTCCCGGACGCTCACCAGCCATCTCGAAAAGCACAGCTCCTGCCTCGACGAAAAAATGTGCATCGATACCACGAGCATGCTCGGCAACCTTGTCCTGATCCGATGGATCAATACCGGCCTGAATCACACGCCACGCCACAGCCCGATACAAAGCCCCAGAATCTACATATAACCAATCCAACGCCGCCGCAACTTTTCGTGCCACCGTAGACTTACCCGAGGCCGAAGGCCCATCGATCGCAATCACATCATCTTTCTTCATCTCTTATCTCCCGCGAAACATTCCCACCGCCCGCCAAACTCGCGCAGGCGGAAGGACATGTAGACTCGTTTTTGCATCAGCAGGTTGGCACAACCTGCTGTACCTCAAAAGTACAGCAGGTTTCTTGTCATCCGTAGCTTTATGCGAAGGATGATCCCGAAACCTGCTGCTCCCTGCGCACAGACTCATCAACAGTTTAACCCTGCCATCCTTTTCATTACCCCAACCGCACGGCTTTTCAGTGAGTGATCACCTTCCCGCACAACATTTCCAAATCCTGCCAGAACGTTGGATAAGACGTTGCCACACAAGCGACATCCTCGATTACGACAGGCTGGGCAGCATGTAAAGCCAATACCGACATAGCCATTACAATCCGATGATCCATATACGATTGCAGCGTGGCACCACCAGAAACCGGTCCAACCCGAACCACAAATCCATCAGGACGCTCCTCGGCATTGCACCCCATCAATACCAGATTACGACAAACCGCCTGAATCCGGTCTGACTCCTTCACACGCAACTCCGCCGCATCAGCCACCACCGTTTCGCCTTCTGCTACGGCCCCAGCCACGGCTACCAATGGTAATTCATCAATCAAATTCGGAATTTCCTTGCCACAGACCTTGGTGCCTCGCAGCTTTCCACCCCGAACGCGAATCGTACCCGTCGGCTCCCAATCCCTACTAGCACGGTCTACCTCGACAAGAATATCTGCGCCCATCCGTTCAAGCACGGCAAGTAAGGCTGTTCGACGCGGATTCAAGCCCACCCCCGAAAGAGTCACATCACTTCCGGAGGTCATCGCTGCTGCAACCAGCCAAAATGCGGCAGACGAAAAATCACCTGGTACGTGCCAATCCCTTGCAGGAAGATTACGCAGAGAATCCGGATTGCCTTGCAGGCTAATGCTCCGTCCATTCACGTCCAGAGGTAATCCCAACGCAGCAAGGATCCGTTCTGTGTGGTCACGCGTTTCCTCCGGTTCAATCACACATACTTTCCCGGCAACAGACAACCCCGCAAGCAACACAGCCGATTTAATCTGGGCCGAAGCTACCGGAAGCTCATAGGTTATCGGATGCAAATTGCCACCCCGTATGCGAATCGGACCACACCCATGATCTCCCAAAAGATCTACCGATGCGCCCATCTCACACAACGGCTGCTGAATCCGTCGCATGGGGCGCGAAAGCAACGAAGCATCCCCCGTAAGTTCCGCTTCGATCGGGAAGCCCGCCAACAATCCCGTCAACAAACGCATTCCCGTACCCGAATTCCCCATATCCAATACATCTGCAGGCGATTGCAATACACCGCTCGTACCCTCTACCCTGATACTACCATCTGCCCCCTCATGAACACCTGCTCCCATAGCAGCCATCGCCTGCAACGTATGCAAGCAATCTTCACTTTGTAAGAATCCGTATAATGTCGAGGTCCCAGACGCAAGCCCACTCAACATGGCCACACGATGAGAAATACTTTTATCTCCGGGCACCCGTAGTTCCCCGCGCATTCGCTCCGCAGCCCCTACGCAAACCTTTTCCATCACAAATCTCCCATCCCAAACATTCTGTAACAACGCCTAATCCCTAACGCCTAATCCCTAACACCTGTCCCCGCATCTCCCGGGCCTCCCCCAGCATATCACGTACCGCATCAAAATCTTCACGATCAAGAGCATCAAGCAGCATGTCAATATCGCTACGTACCCCCTGCAAGGAGGATGCAATCGAGGCAGCATTGCTTTTCACGATATCGTGCCACACCCATTCAGACCCAGATGCAATTCTCGTTACGTCTTTAAAACCACTGCCGCAATACGGGCCCGGTTGCTCCGTAACACGCGCAGCCGCACGCACCAGAAGCGCAGCCACCAAATGCGGCACATGACTCGTTCCGGCAACAATCGCATCATGCTCCTGTGCTCCGATAACAACAACACGCGCGCCAACCGCACGCCAAAGATTCTGTACAATCTCACTCGGTGTGTGCTTTAAAGACTCGCAACCACCTTTAGAAACCGGACGCAACGGATTGCATCCCTCCACTTCAGTCTTTATTCCCGAGTCTGGAGGGCGGCAATCCTTTGCCGCCGCAGAGGATGCCCAGCATTCTTTGTCAACGCCCGTATCAGGCGGTGTGACGATGACAACAGCATCGACATACAGATTCTCCTGTGCCGCCTCCATGCCTGTGCGTTCCGAGCCAGCCATGGGATGACTTCCAACAAAACTCGCGTCGTGACCAGACAAAAGATCTTCCACCCGCTCCATCAACATGGCCTTTGTGCTGCCTACGTCTGTAACAATGGCTCCCGGACGTAAAGCATCACGCACCTCCTCCACCAGATTCGGTATATCTAAAATTGGAGTACAGAATACCACTAACTCGGCATCACGAACAGCTGCCACAAGATCATCGGTAACCTGATCGCAAGCCTTCATCTCCAGTGCAAGCTTTCGCGTTTCCGCACGTCGGGCATAGCCCATCACGTTGACATCAGGGCAAAACCGTTTCAAAGCTAGTCCGAGAGAACCGCCCATCAAACCAAGCCCGATAATCGCAACCGATTGAACCCCGATCAACAAAGGATCCGTTGGCACTACATCTATTTCTTCCCTATGCACCCTCTTCACGCTGCTCCTTGACGC
>PWYP01000032.1 GCA_003567805.1 PVC group bacterium | reverse complement strand
AGACTGAGATTTCGGACTGGATGGCGGATAAGGGCTATACATCGATTGATCAATTTCGTGGCATCTTAAGTGAACCGGTCGATGGGCCAACCCGTGGCTTTACCCGAGCGCAGTATGTTACGACATTGCTTGCGCAGTGAGACCAGACCAAAAAATGTTAACCGCGGAAATTCTTGGTTGTAAGTCGGGCTTGACTTATTCCTTCGGGTTGTATTATCACAACATTTGTCCAAGGGGAGGCCGTTTGGCCTGAGAGACTGGTTTTTCCAGTGACCCTTTGAACCTGAACCGGATCATGCCGGCGGAGGGATGGATTTTTGTCTGGGACTTCCGTTCCCACATCCCCGCATGCTCCTTTGTTTGACTACCCGGACAGGAGTACAAGTATGAGGGGATCGCGTTGGCTAGTTATATGCGCTGCCTTACTGGCAGGTAATCTATGGGTTCAATCCAAAGATGCAGATGCAACATTTGACTTGGGAACGATAGAGGTTGTTCCGGATCGGGGACAATCTCGTTTACAGGATCCGACAACCTTGGCCACGGTGCTGGACCAGGATGCGTTGGCCCGTCTAACCTCTAGATCCTTGGCTGATCTTTCGGGGGCTGTTCCCGGTTTGACATGGGCGGGGGGGACATCGCGTGCCCGTTACCTTCAAATGCGGGGTATTGGTGAGGTGAGTCAATTCCCAGGAGAAGGTCCGCCTAACTTTTCTGTAGGCTTGTTGTTTGATGACATGGATTTCAGTGGACTGGGACTGCCTGCCAGTTTGTTCGACATTGCTGAGGTTGAGGTGTTGCGGGGACCGCAGCCAGCGATATACGGATCGCGTGCAATGGCTGGTCTTGTACATGTGCGCAGTATGGATCCGACCCCATATCATGAGCGGATTGCTCAGATAGGCGCGGGTAGCGACAATTACCGGCGTGGTGCCGTAGCGGTGAGTGGGCCGTTAACGGAGAATCCTGATCTTTTGCAGATACGTTTGGTTTTCGAGGTTGAACAGCAGGATGGTTATCGGCGGAATGTTTTTCTGGGGCGGCGCGACACGAATAAGCGTGATGAGCAGATCGGGCGTATGAAGCTTCGGTGGCAGCCCGATGAGAACTGGCTGGTTGATTTGAGTGGTGTTTATATTCATTTCCAGAATGGGTATGATGCATTTACGCCGGATAATCATCGTAGGCGTACGTATACGGATCGTCCTGGAGAAGATCGTCAGCAGGGTGGCGGTGGTGCCTTGCGCTTGCATGCGACGGGTTGGGATCGTGCTCGTATTCAGAGTGTAACGAGCTTTATGCAAGTGGACTCTGTCTACAGTTATGATGCTGACTGGGGGCATGATGCGTTCTGGGCGGCAGCACCGTATTTCTGGGATCCGGCTGTGGAAGGATTCTCCTATGATTTCTTTGAGCGTTTGGATCGCCGTCGGCGTACGCTTTCGCAGGATGTACGGTTCCTTTCGCATCCAGGCGATGGATTGTTTGATGGTCGGATGGCTTGGCAAACCGGCCTTGAGGTCACGCATTTGGAGGAACAAGATGACTTTGATGGGTTCGATCTGTTGGAAAGTGACTATGAAGCGCGTTCGGGGGCTCTGTATGTGATTGGTGACACGCGCTTGGGAGATGGTTGGTCGCTGCATTCGGGGTTACGTTTGGAGCATCGCGAGACGGATTATGATGATAGTCAGGGTGTTGAGGCATCACGGAGTGATACGATGTGGGGTGGGCGTGTTTCGTTGGCACGCCATATTGATGAAATCTGGCGGGTTCATGGTGCAGTGTCGCGTGGATTCAAAGGCAGTGGTGTGAATCAAAACCCGGCGTTGCCGGAAGATCGCCGGACCTATGCGGCAGAGACACTTTGGAATTTTGAAGCGGGTGTAGGGGCGCATTTGTATGATTATCGCTTACAGAGTCAGTTGACCGCATTTTATATGATGCGAGACGATTTACAGATTGGAACAAGTGCGCAGTTTGATCCTGCTGATCCAACCGCCTTTGTGTATTTCACGGATAATGCTGCCCGTGGTTATAATCGTGGTGTTGAGGTATCGGTGCAGCATGAACCACATGAACGGATCCTGTTATCGGGAGCCGTAAGTCTTCTGGATACTTCCTATTCTGGTTTTGATGCAGCGGGGGGACTGAATCCTGTTGATGGTCGCGACCAACCATTCGCTCCCCGCTATAGTTATCAAGCGGCTATTCAAGCGCAGCTCTGGCGTCAACTATATGGGCGTGTTGAACTGGAAGGTCGAGATCGGGTGTATCTGGCTGCGGGGCATGATGGCCAAGCTGATTCCTATGAGCTCGTCCATGTGCAAGCTGGCTGGCAGGCTGAATCCTGGGGGGTGACCGCGCGTGTACGTAATGTGTTTGATAAAGCTTATGTAACGCAAGGGTATCAATTTGGTTTGGAGCCGCCGGATTATCCAGAGCGTTTGTATGTGACGTATGGCGAGCCGTTACGCTTTGATGTCGTTTTTGATGCGCGGTTCTAAGTGTCGCGTGTTCCGTCTTCGTCGTGCTTGGTATGACCTCCATCTTTGCTCTGAAAGCTTCCACCTTCGCCGAGGCTACGGAGACAAGTCGAAGGACGAGGACGCCGAGCGCGGCGGGTGACGGGGTTCGGCAAGGGTATTCCCGGTAGGGTTTTTGTTGCGTACATTGCGTAGAACCAGTAATTCTATCGACGCACTTTCTGTTTGATGTTGATAAGGAATTACGTAATGGGGTTAGAGCAAATACGCATCGTACTGGTAGAGCCTTTGTATGGCGGGAATCTAGGCTCGGTTTGTCGTGCCATGGCAAACATGGGGCTTGCCACGCTTCGCGTTGTCAATCCGAACACAGATATGAACTGGGAGGATGCACGCAAGATGTCGTGCCATGCCAAGCACGTTCTTGAGAGTCGGGAAATATATACAGATTTTGCCGCAGCCATTGCTGACTGTGTGATGGTTGTTGGGACAAGTGGCCTGGCGGGGTTGTATCGTCAGCATGCGCAGACACCGCGCATGGTTGCGTCGGAGGTATTGTCCATGTCCGAGAAGGGGCCAGTTGCCTATGTTTTCGGACGTGAGGATAATGGACTTTCCAATGAGGAATTGGCGCTGTGTCATCGGGTTGTGCAAATTCCGACGCATGCTGTAACCCCTTCGCTCAATCTAGCCCAAGCGGTTTTGCTTTGCTGTTATGAGCTTTTCATGTTGGGGGGGGACTATACACCGCCGGTTGAAAAATCCCCTTTTGCGGATAGTACGTCACGTGAGCGGATGTTTTCGATTTGGAACGATCTCTTATTGGATATTGGTTTTATGAAGGAGGACAAGGCGGATCACATGATGCAAGGGATTCGGCGGGTTATGGCTCGTGGCGCTTTGACTCGTGATGATGTGCAAATCATGATGGGCGTGGCGCGCCAAATGCAGTGGGCCGCCAAGAATGGGTATCCTAGGTGATTGACGCGATTCGCTCGGCTTAGGTCGCGGGTGTAGACTGACGGGAAGCCAACGGCTGTTTGTCTTCGCTCCATTTCCCGATAGATTCAATTTCGTCAATGTTTTGCAGGAATACGCTGACAATATCGGGATCGAATTGTGATCCGCTGTAGTTCTGGATTTCCGCGATGGCTTTTTCTCTCGGCATACCTTGGCGATAAGGCCGCATGGATCGCATCGCATCGTATGCATCCACTATGCTGAAAATTCGCACTCCTAAAGGAATCTCGCTTCCTTTGAGGCCGCGAGGATAGCCACTACCGTCATATTCTTCATGGTGGCAGAGAATGATTTCGGCTGCATTTTGCAGATCCGGATTTGTTTTGATCAAGTCATAGCCGATATTTACATGTTCGCGCATCATTTCCCATTCGTTTTTCGTCAGCGGTCCTTCTTTCAGCAGAATGTCGTCGGGAACCGCAATTTTGCCGATATCGTGTAAAAGAGCTCCATGGCGAATTTCGTCGATTTCTTTTTCGTTAAAATCGTATTTGCGTAAAAGAAAGACGGTGATGTCCTGAACACGAATGCTGTGTTGGCCTGTGGCATGTTCCCGCGCATCCAGCATCGCTGTCATTGCGCGTAATGTGAAGTCGAAGGCGTCGCGTGTGCGTTTCAAGGCGCGTGTCAGCTCCAAACTTTTGCGTTTTACCATGGCTTCGAGGTTTTGCTGGTATGCTTCGTTTTCGATGCGTAATCGGTGATATTCAAGCGCGCGGTCTACTGTTATTTTTAGCTGACTTCTTTGAATCGGTTTGCCAATAAAGTCATATGCTCCATGGCGTAGACTGCTGACGGCATTGTCCAGCGTTGCTTCGCCAGTGATAATAATGGAGACCAAGGCATGATTTTTCTCGTTCATACGCCGAATGAGCTCCAGTCCGCTAATGTCCCCCAGATTCAAATCAATGAGTGCGCATTCAAAGCCCATCGGGTTCGCATTGAAAGCTTCGAGGGCCTCTGATGCATTATTACATGCATGGACCGACATTTTTTCTGCTTGGAGTAGTAGGGACACAATTTTGAGTACATATGGATCATCATCCACGACAATAATAGATGCGGTTCGTTTATGGTCTGCGGGTACGTCTACTTCCTGGTGTGTATTTGTGGAGGTCGACGGCTCACGTGGTGCCCACACAATCGAACGGTTGCGGCCATTGCGTTTAGCGGTGTAGAGGGCTTCGTCGGCATGATTGAGCAGTTCTTTCATGGAGGTTAGGGTGCCGTCATTTTTGCGACAGCATGCTGCCCCAATCGAAACGGTGAAATTAAAGGCATGTGCATCGGGGCTGAAGATGTGTTCGCTAATGGCATTTTGCATGCGTTTTGCCAGCCTCCCAATGCTGCCGGGTTCTGCATCTGGAAGGACTACGATAATTTCGTCTCCGCCATAGCGTGCTATTATATCGGTGCTTCGGCATGTTTGGCGTACGATGTCAGCGAGTGTTTGCAGGGCTCCATCGCCAGCGATATGGCCATAGTTATCGTTGATTAACTTAAAGTGGTCGACATCAATAATGAGAATGGCAGGATTTAAGCCATATCGGGATGCCATTTCCCAGATGTTGATAAGTTCATCTTGTAAGTGGTGCCGGTTATATAATCCGGTCAGTTCATCTCGCACGGCAAGTTCCCGGATACGGTGAAAGGCGATCAGAATGGTAGTGAAGTGATTGGCTGCGTGGTATAGAAACGAAATGTCTGATTCAGTGCAGCGGAATGCATCAGGCGGGATAAAAATAAGAATACCATTAATATGATTCAGGCTGAAGATCGGGAAGAATAACGGTTCAGAGGTGGGCGTAGGGGCGTTTGTGTCGGTTTCCTCTCCGACAATATTCCACTCTACCGGTTCGATAAGTTGTTTGCCTACAAGTAGCGTGTATCTTTCTCTAATGAGATTTTCCAAAGATGTGAGGTAAGACGGAGGGACGGATGTGCGCAGGCTGGCCGCATAAATGGGTTTATCATCCTTTTGTGTTTGGTAGACCAAGGCGGTAAGCACAGAAGGCATAGCCATTCCTAGGTCGCGACACAGGTTGAGCAGTGCCTGTTGCATGGTTGCAGATTCGATTGCTGTTCGGGTATTGTCGCGTAGCATGTTGAGTTGGTAGAGCACACGACTCAAGGTGAGGGAACCGGAGCCCGAAACAGCATTTTTTACCCGATGTGCTTCGTCGACGACACAACGCGTGAGGACATCAAATGCAACGGGCTTTTCAAGAATATGTCGGACCCCGAGTGCTTTTGCCTGCTGGATGAGTGTAGCTTGCATATATCCGCTGAATACGATAACGCCCATCCAAGGCCAGATTTTCAATGCTTCTTTGAGAAACGTAATGCCATCCATGGGTTCCATCATGAGGTCTGAAACGACAACGTCGACATGATTGCCAAGTAAAACTTGCAGTCCTTCGCTGCCTTCGCAGGCGGTCATAACGTTGAAGCCAGCCCGTGTTAGAGATTGTTCAAGCACGTCGCGCAGACTGAGATCGTCATCTAAGACAAGCACATTGACGGGGTCGTCTGGATTGTCCCACATCTGGGGCTTTTGCCGATCTGGTTGCATACTCATTTGGTTTCTAGGCTAGCAGATCCTAGTCAACGATAGCAAGCACCCGAATGCGGGGGCGTGCATTATGTATGTGACTTTTGTAAGCGTTTTTGTTTTATGTGGAAACGGGGGTGTTGGGCGTATAGAGCAAGTGCCCGGGCATGTTTTACGATACGACTTAGTTCTGTGAAATACCGGCTTCGGAAGATGGCAACATGCGGTGAGCAATTCTCGTTAGCTAAATCCGTAGCGATTTGTTCTCTTTCCTCGTTCATCGCTTTCATAAAAGCATCACGGCATGCAAGTGTATGCAAGACTGCTGTTTGTCGATCATCTGGCAATGGCAGCAGGACTTGTTCCAGAGATTTCATAACTTCTACCGCAAGTTGATTCAATTGGATTAATTGCCGCAGGGTTTCGAGCGACATATCGGCATGCGAGAGTCGGTGCCGATCATATAATGTTTGCGCGAGAACGCCGATATGATCAGCGATTCGGTCGATGTGATCGATGCCATTGTACAGGAGTGTAATCATGAGATGTTGCCGGCGTTTAAGCGGTACTTGTGTCAATTGCTGCAAGAACCGATGCATGGATTCACGAATGGTTGATACAGCGGTTTCGGTTTCTTGCAGTTTGAGACGTGTAGCTGATTGTTTTTGAATCAATAATGGTGGTATGGTTTGCAGTCTTACCGTGCAGAGTTCCGTCATGCGATGAAGTTCCAGTAGAGCGGCTTGCAGCGCATCTTCCGGTGTGTAAATGAGGTCGGGGTCGAGCAGTGATGCAATATCGTCTTTTTTGCGATCCGGTAGGATTCGCTTGACAGCATTTGCCACGATCGGGCTTATGGGCAGAATCAGCAGTGCTCCAAGCATCATTTTTATGACATTGGCATGGGCGGATTGGGAAACGAGGATTTGTGGTGTGATGCCCGTCTGTGCCGCTGGTGTTGTTAGCGGGATGAGTCTAAACATAATGGGAGCGGTGATCATTGCCAGCGAGGTGGCGAAGATATTAAAGAGTAGATGTGTTAGTGCGCAGCGTTTGGCTTCCGTGGTACTGCGTGCAGCCCCGATAAGTGCGGTCGCACAGGTTCCTACATTTGCCCCGATAATCAAAGGGTATGCCTGTTCAAAGGTTGTCATTGCTTCAGCGCTGAGCATGGCAAATACCATTCCTATGGTTGCACCGCTACTTTGAATAATGGCGGTAAACAGCAGTGATGCTAGCACTCCTGTGAGCATGCCGGTAACCGATGTTCCGTCCGAGTATTGCAAGATTGGGGCAAGCTCTTCGCGAAAGGGATAAATGGCGTCGCTCATAATATTGAGTCCCAGGAATATGAGGCCGAATCCCAGCAATGCGGTTCCGCTAGAGCGCGTTCGAGGATGTAGTCGTAGGAGAAATCCAGATGAAATGGCCAACCAGCACGCATCACCTAGACGAAAGGAGATCAGCAGCATGGATAGCGTTGTTCCTACATTAATACCGAGTATGACAGGTACGCTACTGGAAAAGGTAATCAATCCGGCACTGATGAAACCAATAAGCATTACGGATGCCGCACTGCTATGAATCAGTCCCCCTAATAGTGTTCCAAGGGATATCGCGCGTATTTTTTTCGCCGTTGCACGCTGCAGGATATTGCAAATGCCTTTTCCCGCCGCTTCTTGCAATCCCTTGCTCATCTCAGACATGCCGGTGAGAAAGAGTGTGAGGCCAGCAAAGAGTGCAGCTGTTTGAATGACATACTCGTTTATCGGATACGGATTCAACGTTTTGGCTCCTGCAGAAGATCATTCATTTGGGTTCGTGTAAGGTGATCCTTGGTTCTGTATTTTGATAGGGGTTTGGCACGCTCATGAATGATGTCCGGCTCAATCCAGAAATCTTCTTGTGCTACAGAGACAGCAATCGCTCGGGCATGTCGTATCAGGCGTTCGAAGTGAGAGCGCAGATTTTGCATCCGGATCGCTCTGCTCGGTTTGATTTCATTGTTCAGGATGAGGTCCTGAAGTATAGCGGTGAAGTGATCGATTAACTCTAATGCTTCGTCGCGCGCTTCGCCTACACTGCCGGTTAGATTGACTTTTCTTCCCCGATTTCCTGTGATGGACTGCGCCAATGCGTCAATGATTTCTGCGGTTTTTTCTACAATGGTATCGAGGCCTTGGAGAAGTGGTTCGGGATAGTCCGCTCTTCGAGCGGGAGGAGGCAGGTTTTGCACTACGGCCAACAGATGATCGCTAATGCGTTCGAGATCGCCAATGTTGATAAAGAGAAACATGGAGAGCCGCACTTGCCGTTCCTCCAGTTTATGCCGTGTTAGCTGCAGGAGGTAGTTTTGTGCGGCAGGCTTAAATTCATCCATAGCATGCTCCACATCTTCCACGAGTTGTTTGGTCTCAGATACATAGGTGTTTTCGTTTTTATATGTCACGAGTGCACGCGCTGCCTTTGACAAGCCGATGGCCATACGTCGGTTTTCCTGCAAAGCTGCCTGTAGTGCGCGCTCTGGAAAGAGGAGGTCGAATGTAGATAAGAGTGAGAGCGCCGGGGTGAAGGGTGGGATAGACTTGGCCAGAGTTCGTGCTAGCGCCATTAACCAGCTAACCGCCAAAATAGAAGCTGTTCCCAGCAGGATGTGCATATGATTGAAATGGGGTGGGAGAGTGCTTGCAACAGCTAAGAAAGCTGCTACGGGGGTATGGGTGATTACGGCTACAAGGGTAGCCCCCAATAGTGCATAGGGTATGATGTGTTCAGGCGGCGTTGCGTTACGGCAAGCTGTATATCCGATCCAGCAGCATCCTAGACCGAGAAGGGCTTGTCCAAATTGGCGCATGGTAGGTGCTCGAGAGCTTAACTGGATTGCCATTCCCACAACGAGCAGCGGGAAGGCCCCAAAATAGGGCATGTACAGCATAAGTGTTGCAGGTATGAAAATTCCGATAGCCATGCCTAGTGAAAAAACAGCCATGCCAACTGACGATAGCAGGCCCGCAAGGTACCGTCTTTTGCAATATTGAAACCCTCGTTTCCCGTGGAGAGCAATGCCAGCGAGAATTCCCAGAAACAGGCGATACGGTGAGTTGGGGGCTGATCGCTCCATAGCGGCCGAAAGCCTTCGTCCAGCATATGGCTCAATGCCGTCGGCCCATGTCACAATACCAAATATAATGAGGGCTACACCTGCAGGCCATTGAAATTGTAGAATCCAACTCATACGGGTAAATTATATGCGGACAGAGTAAGCAATCAACGAAAACCGTGATGGCACTTAGATTCCGCCTTCTGCATGCGTGTCTAACTCGAAGACTGGTGGTTCTTCAACTACTCGCATCTGCGTCCAAGCGCCTTTGCGATATCTCCATCCAAAAATTATACCGGCTAGCATGATGTGCCCAACCAGTACGTACCATAAGATGATCTCCGTACTGCTGTATTGTTGCAGGGCCCATGCTGGAGCAGCCAAAGTAAACCATGACAAGAACAGGCCAGCCAGCATGGCAAATCGTGTATCACCCGCACCACGTATGGCATGACTATAGATGATAAAAATACCGTCGAAAAAAAGATATGCGGCGATAAAACGAAGATAGATTATCGTGAGACGAAGGGCCTCTGTTTGTTGTACATCCCCCTCGCGAATGAACCACGCGATGAGGATGTTTGGTGCAGTCAGCATTAACGTTCCGATGATAGCATTGTAGACAAAAGAGAGTCGTATCGCGATGGTCACATACTGTTTCGCGAGCGTAATTTGTTTAGCACCAACACATTGTCCGACGAGAATGGCAACGGCCATGCCGAGCCCCACAAGCGGTAAAAATGCCAGGGCATTGAGACCAAAAGCGATGTTTGCTGCCTCGAGTTCGGATGCCCCGAAGCGTCCCAAAAAGATGACGAATAAGTTGAAAGCGATTAATTCGAGCGAAAACTGGGTTCCGTTCGGGATGCCGAATCGCAACATCCGTAGCAATAATTGAGGTTGAATTAGTTGTTTCGGCCACGTTCCGAACATGCGTCGGTTGTGCGGCAGTAAGAATAATCCGATAGCGATGATGCAGGCGATCAAGCTACTAATGCCCGTTGCTAATCCTGCGCCTGCAATGCCCAGTTCGGGAAAGCCATAATGTCCGAAAATAAGAAGGTGATTCAGGACGATATTGAAGACGGCGGTACACAATTCAATTGCCATCACAACACGTGTATGTCCTCTTCCGCTCCAGAACGCATTGAGTGCAGCGAGGAGGATTGCACTGAAGCTTAGGCGAACCAGCGTTTCATAATATGGGATTTGATACGCCTGGACATCTTTTCCGTGCTGCATCCAGCTGGTGATTTGTTCCGCGAAACTAGCCGTGCTCCCGACGAATATACCACCGATTAGCGCAATCCAGATTGCTTGCCAAATTGCGCCACCGGTTTTTCCGGGATGACCGGCACCAGTGTATTGAGAGACAAACGTGCCTGCATATCCGGCTGTACCAATGAAGAAAGCCATGAGGCAGAATGCGGTAAGGCCTGCCGGCATTGCGGCGGCCAGTGCTTCGGGGGCATATTGTGACAGCATGACGCGGTCAGCAAAAAGACGCAGGGCATGTCCTGACGTGGCCAGCACGAGTGGGATCGAAATTTTGAGAACGCGACCTAGTCGGGTGGGTGCATATGAGTCTGTTATTTGCATTATGAACTTCCAGCTGTATGTGTGAAACTGATCGTATTTCTATGCAGATAATTACGCAACTGCCTCCGTTTTATCGAATGTGCATATAGCATTCTGGCATGGTTATATGCGATCATATTGCATTGACGCCCGATTGATAGCGTTGCATGATGCCTGTCAGTACATAAGATATACGAACGTCAGGTTCTTTGAAGTAAAACGGTGGGAGTGTAGATGCATCCAACAATTAATCACATGATCCAGTTACAGGAGTTGTTATTAGCGCGGGACGAGCAAAAGGCTGCAGGTCTTGATCAGCATTTGGAACAATTGGAAAAATCGATTCATGGTTTGAATCATGAATTAAACCAGCCTTTTAAGACACAGTTTGAAAAATTATCGCAGCGAGATCGTAATGCGATTGTACCCATTACCAATAATACCTGTTCGGCTTGCCGGATGGCGCTTCCCATAAGCCTCGTGCAATTGGTTCGCATGGGCAAGGAGGTGCATGCATGTCCTTCCTGTGCGCGATATTTGTATGTGCCTGCTGATCCTGTGCGGAATACATCGCGAGGTCCGAAACGGTTTGAGGTTCAGAAACCGGGCATCGCGCGTTTCTCGGCCCCTGCGCTGATGAATCCGAACCTAACGTCAAAGGATAAGCCTGGTGTGATTCGGGAGTTGGTTGAGGCTCTTTCGCGTGAAGGTTTTGTGGACCAGCCTGCCACGCTCATCGAACATGCCATGAATCGCGAGAGTTTGTTGTCTACAGCAGTCGATCACGGATTGGCCTTTCCGCATGTTCGAGGTGTTGAGGGGGGCGGTTTAACGCTTTCAGTAGGGGTTCACAAGAAGGGGGTTCACTTTGATGGTCCTAAAGGACGCGTATCCAGATTTTTCTTTTTTATGGTGATTCCGACTGCAGCGAGTTCGTTTTACTTGAAGTTACTGGCAGGTTTGACTGAGACATTCATGGTCAAAGATGCACGGGATGCTTTGCTGGCAGCGGACACGCAAGAAGAGTTATGGAAGACGCTTATCAAATTGACGCGAAAAGCTATTAAGTAAATATTTTGGATGTTAGCGCAGACGCGATTCTAGTGCAGATGCACAGCAACCAGTGGTACGGGCATTGTTTGTTATGAACAACAGACTGGCAAAATTGTCGATGCAGTCGCGTCACTCTCGTGCGTATTTCAGCTCCGCTATAGCGCTTATTTCGGTTATTCCTGTTTTGTCCGTTGTCGTAATCATGCTGTCGCTCTATACCGAGCTGCTGCCAGCTTCCGATATGATTCCGAATGGAATGGCTTTCTTTGGGGTTCTCTGTTTTTTCGGGGGATATACCTTATTGCGCGTTTATCCCCGTAATATGTTGCGTCTGCAACATTACTTACAGCAGATGGCTGAAGAAGTTTTGCCTGAGAGAGCCGCGTTGATCTCGAATGAACAGGATACGCTTGTATTGGAACAATTGCTCAATGCCCTTATTACTAAATTGCAGGATCAAATTCGTCAGCTTGATCAGGCGCTGAACCAATCCAAAACGATGTTGAAGACAATTGGAGCACAAGCAGATGAAATTCTGGTTGCGGAGCGGCAACGTGTTATGATCGAGAGTCTTGGTGCTGCTTGCCATCACATTGGGCAGCCGACTACGGTTTTGTTGCTCTATTTGTCGCAGTTACAAAGTCGAGATCCCGAAGTATTTCGGACGAATAATCTGGGCCCGTGCCTTGATGCTGTTAAAGAGATTTCTGATATCTTGCAACAGCTGCGGGAAACAAGTGAATACCGAACGGTTCCCTACGGCGCGAACCCGACTTTGATTGCGGCTGAGAAGGAATTACAGGGGATGGCAGGTATCCAGATCGTAGATATTCGTAAGCAAGCGGCTTTTGCGGCCGAAGCGTCTTAATTCGCATAACACACAAGTCATCTGCCGCGCCATGAATCCACTGATGCCGTACGCTTCATTGTTTCGGTGTGAAGGTCGTATATGCTAGGTTACAGGCTTTTTGTAAATATTTTCAAGCGAGCCATTGCGGTTTCTATTTGTTCGGTTGATGTTGCATAAGCACATCGGATAAATCCTTCTCCGCACGCTCCGAAAGCAGAGCCTGGGACACAGGCTACGTTTTGTTCTTCAAGAAATCGCATGGCAAAATCATGTGAAGACAGCCCTAGGTGGCCCACGTAAGGGAAAGCATAAAACGCACCTTGTGGAAGATGACATTGCAGTCCAGCCATTTGTAAGCCTTTTACCATTAGGTTTCTCCTTTGGCGATACGTGTTGCGCATATGTATGACGGCATCATCACCGTTGGTCAATGCTTCAAGAGCGGCTTTTTGGGCGAGGATGGGGGCACATAGCATGGTGTATTGATGGAGTTTCATCATGGCCTCTGTCAGAGCCGGTGGCGCACAGGAAAAACCAATGCGGAACCCCGTCATCGCCCATGCTTTGGAAAAGCCATTAAGAAAGATTGTGCGTTCACGCATGCCGGGTACGGCCGCGATACTGACGCGTTTCGCCTCGTATGTAAGTTCGGAATATATTTCATCTGTAATCACAACTAGATTATGGCGAATGGCGAATGCAGCGATGTCTTCGACATCTTGTTGTGTGAGCACAGCTCCAGTGGGGTTCGTAGGGAAGTTGAGCATAAGAACACGTGTGCGGGGAGTTACTTTTGCCTCGAGCGCATCGATAGACAACCGAAAGTCATCTTCAGCTTTGGTTTCTACAGCTACCGGTTTCCCATGCGCAAAGGCGATAACGGGAGCATAGGAAACGTAGCAAGGTTCGTGATATAGCACCTCATCACCAGGACTAATCAATGCGCGAATGGCGAGGTCCAGTGCCTCGCTTACACCAACGGTGATCATGATTTCGCTGGCGGGGTCATAGTTGACGTCGAAACGACGTTGCACATAGTCCGAAATGGCTTTACGCAGCTCCAGCAACCCTAGATTTGCCGTATAGGATGTGGCCCCGCGGTTCAATGCGTAAATAGAAGATTCTCGTATATGCCAAGGGGTGATGAAATCAGGTTCGCCGATGCCCAGACTGATTACATCTTTGCGCGTACTGACAATTTCAAAAAAATCTCGTATGCCCGAGCGTGGTACGCTGTGAAGGTGTGGGGCAACAAAATCATGGGGAGACTTGGAGTCGTTCGTCATGTGGTTCTTCCTGCATTAAGACACCTTGGTCTTTATATGTTTTGAGTGTGAAATGTGTGGCGGTCGAGAGTACGCCCTCGATCGTGGCAAGGCGCTGGTTTACAAAGGATGCAACTGTCCGTAAATTATCCCCTTTGACAAATACGAGTAAATCATACCCACCTGACATGAGAAAAACCGACTCCACTTCTGGGAACCGTCCTATGCGCAGCGCAATACGATCGTAGCCATCGCCGCGCTCCGGTGTTATTCTTACTTCAATGGCTGCCCTAACATAATCGGCTTCTGTGGCTTCTTCATTGATAACGGCTTGGTAGCCTCTGATAACGCCTTCTTTTTCCCATTTATTCATTTGGTTGCGAATTTCATCGGCATCGAGCCCGAGCATCGTGGACAAATTCTCGATGGTTTCGCGACCATTTCTGCGTAGTAATTGCAAAAGTTCGTTCATAGCGATACTGCCTTTTTAATTTTCCAGAAGATGAAATAACGTTCCTATCATGCCACACGCAATGATCAATTCAAACGATTTCGTGATAGGTGTGCGCTGTCTGTTGTTGTGGGGATAGAATTTATGTGTGCAAGGCGTCTTTGTCTTGCAGTTATGCGAGTATGTCTTTGATCAGGCGCGTTACTTCCGAACGCTGTTCTAAGTCTTTGATGCGTACCGTTTCTGCCGCGACATCGTCGGGACCGATGAGGATGGCATATGCTGCTGCGGCGGCATCAGCTTTTGAGAAAAAAGATTTTGGTTTTATGGGAGATAAAGCCAATTGCACACAATGACCTTGTTCGCGCAAGGCACTAGCGATGCGCGTTGCGATCAAGACTTGGTCTGGTTGCATGGCAGCAACATGATATCCTTTTCTGTCGATTTGTTCGGTTGCTGCAGCCCGTTCTGCCAGAATTTCAGCAATGACGACATCGCCGAATCCCAGTCCGACAGCCGTGATATCACCGCCGCCGATGCTTGCCAGCAGTTTGGCATATCTACCTCCGCCAAAAATCGCACGTAGTTCTCCGCGTGTGTCGAAGGCTTCAAAGACGATACCAGTGTAATAGGAAAGGCCTCGAATCACACCGATGTTAAATTGCAGGGCGGGTAGAAAGCCATGGGCCTCTGCGCAAGCGAGAAAGAAGTTGATTTCGTCGGCCGCGACGGAATCGGACCCTAGCAAATCCAAGGCTTCTTCGAGCGTGCGAATATCAAGTAACCGCAATACGGCGGGTAAGCTCGTATCGGTAATGCCGCCTTCTTTTAATAGATCTGATATGGTTGCATCGGGTACTTTACCGCGTTTGTCCAAGGCGAGAAACGTGGCTTGATGATGCTCGGGCGGGATTCCCAGGCGATAGAGCAATGCTGAAAGCAAAGTGCGCGAACTGTAATGAATTCGGTAGTGTTCTGGTTGGAGGCCGAGTCGTTGCATGGCTCGTACGGCTGTAGCTAGAATTTCGGCTTCTGCGCTGACGCTGTCTTCTCCAATGATATCAAGGTTCCACTGGTAGTGTTCCCGTTTACGCCCACGGGTCATACGCTCGTAGCGAAAACATTGGCCGATCGTGTACCATTTCAGGGGAAAAGCCAAAGCACCTTGTCGTGCGGCAACCATACGTGCGAGGGTTGGGGTTATTTCCGGTCGCAATGCCAGATCGCGGCCACTTTTATCTTTGAAATGATAGATTTGCTCGATGATTTCCTCGCCGGCCTTGCGTTTGAGCAAATCTAGCGACTCTACGACGCAAGCATCATAAGCTTCGAACCCTGCCTCTTCTGCGGCTGCACGCCAAGCGTCAAAAATGCGACTGCGTAATCGCATATCGTCGGGATAAAAATCGCGCATTCCGCGCGGTGGTTGGAAATGGGTACTTTGTGCCATGGTCTAAGCTTTGGGTGTTATGTCGGCTTCCATTACCCGTTGCTTCAAGCTTTTGCCAGGGCGAAAGCGAACAACATTGTGTTCGGGAATAGGTACGGGTATGCCGGGGTTGTTCGGATTACGACCTACGCGTTGTTTGCGGCGGCATACATCGAATACACCAAAATCACGAAATTCAATATGTTCGCCTTGCACAATTGCATCTCCAATGTAGTCGAGGCTTTTTTGAAGAATGGCAAATACATCTTGTTGCGGGATTCCCGTTTCTTTGGCGATGCGGATCACAAGATCTCTTTTGGTCATGGCTCCCCCCTCATAAGGCTCTAAATCGGGTGTGGTTAACAAGAGATTTGAATCTGCATGACTATGCTGCAAGATGCAAGCACAAAGCGGAAAGAACGTGGGAAGAGGGCGCGACGCCGCAAGGCGGGTGCAACTGCGATTCGTTGCTGTCAGCGATGATCCTAGCGGCTTTATGCGGGGTGGTGAAGAACGTTGGTGTTATCGTGGCAGGCTGCCATTGCAACAAGCACCATCAAAGCTCAAATGCATCTCATCAATCAGAAGGTGGACCGACACTTTTCCGCACTTTCCCCGCTTCAGGCAGTAGCGTGGATAGCAACGAACGCAGTTTTGTCAATGTGTAGGGCTTTTGCAGGAATCCGGCGATATCTTCGCCTTTAAATTGCGATGCTACGTCCTCTTCGGCATAGCCACTGGCAATAACGATGCATACGTCCGGGCTGATTTTTCGAAGAGCCTGGCAGGCCTCGCCACCACTCATATGTGGCATTGTTACATCTAACAGCACAAGATCAATCTCGGATGCATGCTCGCGATAGGTGTCGACAGCCTGCTGGCCATCTTCTGCCGTCAGCACCTTCATTCCTAATTTCTTTAACTGCTTTGTAGTGACTTGACGAATTGCCTGTTCGTCATCCACCAAGAGAACGGTGCCGGATCCGTGCCATGATTCATTCACATCATGTTCCGTTCCGTGGTCTTCTGGCAATCCGCCTGCCGGCAATAGCACTTTGAATGTGGTTCCTTTGCCTATCTCGCTGTGAACACTGAGTGCACCTTTGTGTGCTTTAATGATGCCCATGACAGCAGCCATTCCGAGTCCGCGGCCGAGGAATTTTGTTGTAAAAAATGGTTCGAAAAGATGCTCCATGGTATTTTGATCCATGCCGCATCCTGTATCGGATACATCAAAATAAACGTATGTACCTGGTTTTTCAACGGGCAGGAGGTAGCTGTCGGCAAGGAATGGTTCCTCGCAATCCACTGTTCCTGTTGTAATGGTAATATTTCCGTCTTGTTCACCAATCGCATCGGAGGCGTTGATAACCATATTCATGAGGACTTGTCGAATCTGTGTAGGATCACCAAGCGTGCCGGGAAGCGATTGCGCAAGATTCAAATGTAGAATGGCTTTCTTCGAAATGCTTGTTTTGAGCATCTGAAGCGTTTCTTCGACTAGTTTGTCCACAGACATGTAGCGCGGCTGGAATTGGGTCTTGCCGGAGTAGGCAAGCATTTGGCCGCATAGATCGGCGGCTCGTTTGGCTGCTGTCATAATTTCAAAAACATTGTCTCTGCAAGGCAAAGATGGAGAGAGTTCGTCGAGCACGATCTCAGCTTGTCCCATAATAACCATCAGAATATTGTTGAAATCGTGGGCAATCCCCCCTGCAAGTACGCCCAAACTTTCAAGTCGCTGTGCTTGGTGTAGGCGTGTTTGAAACGCACGCTGTTCGGCCTCGATTTTTTTTCGCTCAGAGATGTCGCGCATAACATCCAGATGAAGGAGGGTGTCAGAAGTCGAATGACACAGAGGAGCACCACGAGCTTCTATCCAGCGGCGTGTGCCCTTTGCTCCAACAATTTCAAACTCCAATGTCCCTTGCTTACCGCCGATCACACATTCGTGAAAAGAACGGAATGTATCCTGAAATTCTTCAGCAATCATGGTGAAAATATTGGGCTTGGCCCCTTTGGCAGAAGAGGTTTCGAGCATATCCAACCCCGCTCGGTTTGCCTCCAGCAGGGTTCCGTCGGTGGTAATGAGAATGATTCCATCGGGAGAGGTTTCGAGGATGGTACGCAGTTGTGCTTCAGATGCGGAAAGTTTCGCCCGTACGGCATTCAGCTTCTCCACCATCTGTAGCAGGGATGCCGACTTCTCTTGGAGGTCCGTTCGGTTCTTCTTGACTGCTTCTAACTGTTGCCGAAGCTGCGGATAATAGCTCTTGCGAATGGAGCGCTCACCCAAGCCAATGATTTTATCACGAAGATAATGCTGCCGATCATCGGGTTCAGAGTGCATTATCGTATATCCTCTCGATGTCTTTCACGCTTGCCTCTCGCGGGTTCGTCGCAGCACAGGGATCACGAAAGGCATTGCATGCAAGCTGGTGGATATTCGTTGCACTCAAACCCATTGCGCCGATTGTTGTTTGTATGCCAACACTTTCGCGTAGTTTGGTAATGCCTTTGAGGAGCTGTTCCTTGCATGCTGCCCCCCCAGCGCTGTCGCATGCCAATCCCATTGCTTGTCCGATTTGGCAATAGCGCTCCGGTGCGGCTTCGTAATTGAACGCTACTACATGTTCTAACAGAAGGGCATTGCACATGCCGTGCGGAAGATCAAGCAATCCGCCAAGACTGTGCGCCATGGCATGCACCAGCCCCAGGCTAGCGTTTGAAAAGGCCAAGCCCGCCAGAAGACTCCCCATCATCATGTTGTTGCGATATTCCATGTCCCGCGGGTTTTCAATGGCCGGCTTTAGATTGTTTGCCACTCTGTGTATAGCAGCCAAGGCATTCAGATCAGTGATCACCGAGCTGGCATTCGAAACATAAGCCTCGATGGCATGAACCAGCGCATCAATACCGGTTGCAGCAGTCAGGTCTGCCGACATGGTGGTGGTCGTTTCCGGATCGATAAGCGCAACGTCGGGAACCACGGTTTTGCTGACAATAGCAATCTTCACATCTCGGGTCGTATCGCTGATAATGGCAAATTGCGAGACGTCGGCAGATGTTCCCGCGGTAGTCGGTATGCAGATCAGCGGCGGCCCCGGCGTTGGCACTTCATCCACTCCCTCGAAGGCAAGAACGCTTTTCTGGTTGGCAAAGGCAATTCCAATGCCCTTGGCGCAATCCATCGGGCTGCCACCCCCCACGGCGACAATGATGTCGCATTCATGTTCCTGGTATACCTGAACGCCGGCGTGAACCTCGTGATCCTTCGGGTTTTGGGTGACGTCTTTAAAAATAACCGGTATGATGTGCTCAGCTTCGAGCGATGCGATCGCGGTCTCGACCCAGCCAGCATCGATGACGCCTGGGTCGGTGACAATCAACGCCTTACGAGCACCGAAGTTGCATGCGTAGCGTCCCGCAAGCTTCAGGGATTCAGCACCATAGATAAATTCCGGTGCAACGAATTTGCGTAGTTCCAGCGATGCGTCAGTTGCCATGGGTGTGCTCCTTGTTTTTGTTAATCAGCACCAATGTTTACTTGTCCGCCGTTACACTCGATGTTTCAAAATTGGTTGATCATCGATTCGCTCATCCTGCCCATCCCTCATCCGCCTCGATTTTGCCTCATCTAATGGACAGACGCAAGAAAGATTCCCCCGATGCCGGTGACGCCGAATCTTTGTTTGATGAGACTGGGGGCGTCGTTTGCACCAACAAAAAAGCCCGCCTCCTTAGAGAAGAGGCGGGCATGATCAAGAGGTTTTCTTACAGGAACGAAGCTGCTAAGTCTGCGGCAGATGCAGCATCAGGCGCATAGCCGTCAGCGCCGATTTCATCACAAAACGCCTGGGTGACAGGTGCGCCACCGATCATCGTTTTTGCCGTGATGCCTGATTCTTTAACTGCATCTACGACGGCCTTCATGTTTGTCATCGTGGTAGTAAGCAGCGCCGATATACCAATGACGTGTGCATTGTTTTCCTTGGCTGCTTCTACGAACTTTTCAGGAGGGACATCGATGCCGATGTCGACAACTTTCAATCCGGCACCTTCTAGCATCATGCATACGAGATTTTTACCGATGTCGTGCAAGTCGCCCTTGACGGTGCCAACAACGGCCGTTCCGCGTGGCTCAACCCCGCTGCTTGTAAGTGCAGGTTGGAGCACCTCCATGCCGGCTTTCATTGCTCGTGCGGCAATAAGAACTTCAGGAACATATACTTCGTTTTTCTTGAAACGTTCTCCGATTACACCCATTCCGGAGAGAAGACCTTCGGTCAGAATTTTCTGAGGCTCTATTCCTTCGTTCAGCGCTTGCTCTACGAGAGCCTTGACGTCTTTCGCTTTGCCTTTCATCAGCAATGCGGCCATTTCTTCCAATACGCTCATATTGATGTCCTTGT
>PWYP01000108.1 GCA_003567805.1 PVC group bacterium | reverse complement strand
GATCAAAGCACCAGGCATATCGGGCAGATCGGACTCATCAATCAAATCATCAGGGATTCGATCTATATCAGGTGGCGATTCGATGCCAACCTCGGGTAGAATCCTTTCTGGATCAGGGATAAAACCAGGGGACTCCGCGATGGGGTCCAATGGGATTCCCGGAGCAGGTATCCTATATTTTTCACGTAGGGCATGAGGCACATCGTTAGTGGTGTGAAAGCAGAATAAAACGTTAATGAAGGTGGTAGCTTCCGGCATATAGGTCGTTACAGGACGAAACCCTCCAGCAGCACTACTTGTACTCGGGGATATTTTCTTTGCTTCAGCAACTGGGCGTATAGGATCCTGGAAAGATCCGCCTGCGACAAACCGCATGCCAGGCTCTCCATGACTTCCAAAGTCATTGAGCCATTCACTTACATTTCCCGTCAAATCATGAATGCCAAAACCGTTCTCGTTTCGTAACGTACGCCCAGCTGGCAGCCGGTTGATGCCATCAAAAAAACCAACGGGCATCAACTGCTCAATATCATGTCGCATCAAAACGTCCAATACCACAGCGTCATTTGTCGCGAAAGTGCTGCGTCCGAAACCGTATAACGTATTGGTTTGGCCATTCCAGGCAGCAGCTTTAAAAAATTCATTGAATGTTTGATTGCGGCGATCAGATGACGGATCGGTCATTAAGAACATAGGCAGACGAAAGCCCTGCATTTCAGTCCAAGCTTGCCTCTCCGAGGCAGAAAATACACCCTCATGCCAGTTTGTAGCTGTTATGGGAGCCCAATCTAGTTGGTTTGTGCCTTCATGATATGCACGTTGATCCAATCCCCGTCCCGTATGAACCGTTAACCAGTTGCAATACTTCAACGCCCCGAACCAAGAAACCCCTGTTACGGGAAGATCTGCGTGTAGATTACTGCCTCGCTCATCCGAGATTAGGCGGTAACGGTCTCCTCGTAAACGATCAGGAGTATAACGAATTACATTTGGATCAATCTGAAAAATTTCATCTCGACCTACAACCATATCGGGATGGAACCATACGTTACCGTCTTTATCAAAAAACAGGTTTTCCCCTAAAGCGTTGTTTGGATTTTGTTGGGCACTATTTAAGAAGCGTACCCATTGGCGGTTTGTTGTCTCAAAGCGAGACATGTAAAAATCATAATCGGGCCCGTCTACGCCTACATCGCCAGGAACGACATTAAAAAGTGTATCGTTAAATTCATCTAAATCGGTTTGATTTAAAGAAGGTGACGAAATTAGCGTTTCTGTTTCGCTCAGCGTTGTGTATTGGGCAGAAAATACGCGGGTTGCTCCGTCGGTTTCTATGCGCCGGATCACAGGTGCATGTTGATATACCTCTAAGCCTTCGCCACGGTAAATGACATGCCCCCCCGAAGTGACGCTGTCTCGCTTTACACCCTCTAGTATAAATCGGATGAGAGAAGGGTCGGCACCCTGTTTGATAGCAAAGGCAAACTCGATATGGTGATCATCCACAAAATGAGCAAGGGAAACGCCTGGGTATACATTCCGAAATGCCGATGATGCACTTACACTATCATCATCGTGAGCATCGAGAAAATATCGATCCTCCCCCCGAAAAAAAAGGCTATTGGGTTGTGGGTCGATTTTTTGGGCTGTCTCGGCGCCAGACGTCGCTCCAACCAATAGGATTTCCACTTGTGGGTATGCCGCAAGCATGGATGGAATAGCCAAACCATATATCAGGCAACTTGTGATGATACAGTGCAAGAGTGATCTTCGCTTTATAAAAAGATGCCTGAATATTGTTTTCATGGGGACTCTTCCTCACCATTCTCTGGGGGTGACACGATCTGCACCACGACACGATCTGAAGAAAGAGTAGCACTAAACTCTAATGGATTGCGCCATGCGGTACGACTGGTGATTGTATCACCATAGTGAATGCAGATCGCTGGTGCAGCTGCAAACCGTCGCATGGTGCCAATCCCATGTCCAACTTGCTCCGACTCTTCCATGTCGAGAACAATGCTTTCGTGTAATTGCGGAGGGTGCAGACTAACGCGTTGAACAACACCGGTACTGATTGATACAAATGGTTCGCTGCGCACAGAGCGCTGCGCGAGAGCGTCAAAAAGTATATACGCCAACACGCCAATGAGAAGTAATAAAAATATCATGACTGCCGTAATGAAATAAGGGGCTATAAGCTTTTTTCTTTTTTTCATTTGTGTGCCCACTCCCTTCCCCGCCATTCAAATGGAGTCAGAATCCCGTGTCAATCCTGATTCAATTGCAGATATTCTCTCGATTACTGATTGGCCGATAAAAGTAACACCAGACGGTTGCGGTTGCTTTTCGTATTATTACGGCATAGGGTGCATTTGTTTTTATCCGCTTCATAGAACAATATCATTTTTCATAAGGATTTTTGAGATGGAAGATACTGACAAACTGCTATGCATTACTGATCTGGCATATGGAGGGGATGGCGTTGGGCATGTAGATGGCAAGGTTGTCTTTGTTCCCAAGGTGATTCCAGGTGAAGAGGTTCATATTGCCATAACTGAGAATAAAAAAAGGTTTGCACGAGGCAAGCTTATCTCTTTATCCACGCCGTCAGAGCATCGTTGCGAACCATCGTGTCCCATTGCAGAAGAGTGTCCGGGATGCATGTACCAACATCTGCAATACAATGAAGAGCTGAAATGGAAACACAAACAGTTGTCGGATCTCCTGCTCCGCATAGGGGGATTATCTACCGTTCCGGAAATCACGACGATCGCTTCTCCTAGGACTCTTTCATACCGAAACAAGATTGTGCTACATGCTGACGGGTGCGGTAATATGGGTTATTTGGCACACGACAATAAAACGGTTTTGCCAATACAAGATTGTCCTTTGGCCGTTGAGCCGATTCGCGCTGCAATCAGAGAATTCCACAGTTTGGACCGGAGAAGTTTGAAAAAAGGGGATCATGTGACTTTTCGTTGGACAGAATTGGATGGTGTGCAGTCTTGGGTTAATCATGATGTTCCGCGACAAATTTTGACAGAAACGGTTAACGAAACGAGGTTGAGGGTTCCCATAAGCGGTTTTTGGCAAGTCAACCCTTTTGCCGCTCCACTATTACTGGAGACGGCGATGGAAATGACAAGCCAATGTAGCGACATATGCTATGTCATAGATTTATACTGTGGGGCAGGTTTTTTTACCCTTAGCATGGCAAATCGATTTGACCATGTGTTGGGTATTGAATTAGATCAGGAAAGCGTGCGGGCATCCGAAACGAATGCGCAACAGCATGTGTCAAAAAAGGTCGTATTTATGCAGGGCGATGCTGGCAAAGTATATCCGCAGGCGCAAAGTAAGGTAGACGAAAAGAAAACTCTTGTTGTAGTCGATCCGCCTCGTCGTGGTCTTGATCCTAGGGTGCTTTCTCATCTTGCAGGCAACGCTGGTCCGCAGTGCTTGTTATATGTTTCATGTGCTGCCGACACGTTGGCCCGTGATAGCAAAGTATTACGTGCCAAATATGATATACATGACATACAACTTGTAGATATGTTTCCCCGCACCGCGCATTTTGAAACCGTCGTCCTGTTCAGAAAAAAGTCATAAAAACCGAAAAGGCGAGACTCGTTCGGAGTCTCGCCTTTTCGGTATGTTTTGAAAAAACTTTTAATTTTTCCCGCGGCCACGCAATCCTTTTGTTGCTTTTGTTACAACTTTTGCTTTCTCTTTCGGTCTCAAGCTCCGCGCTGCTTTACCAGCTAACCACATTTCGGAATTACCTAGTTCTGCTAACTCTTTATCCAAGCGTTCTTTGTAGTCTTTGCGACCGCACATGTTGATTACACGTTTCGTTTCGCTGCCGTCCTTAACGCGTTTGTAGAGCTCCTTGAATACAGGCAAGGTTGCTTTTTTAAACTTCGGCCGCCAGTCTAGCGCACCGCGCTGTGCTGTTGCCGAGCAATTTGCAAACATCCAGTCCATACCATTTTCATCAACAAGGCGAATTAAGCTTTGCGTCAGCTCTTCAACCGTTTCGTTAAATGCTTCGCTCGGGCTGTGGCCATTTTTACGTAAAACATCATATTGGGCCTCCATGACGCCAGCTAAAGCCCCCATGAGAATGCCGCGCTCCCCGGTTAAATCACTATGTACTTCATCCTCGAATGTAGTGGGGAACAAGTAGCCGGATCCAATGCCGATGCCAATAGCTATGCATCGTTCTTCTGCTTGCCCTGTGGCATCTTGAAACACAGCGTAACTTGAGTTAATTCCCGCACCATTAAGAAAGTTTCGGCGAACAGAAGTGCCCGACCCTTTCGGGGCCACCATAATAACATCAATATCAGCAGGTGGAATTACCTTGGTTTCA
The DNA here is from genome assembly GCA_003567805.1 of PVC group bacterium. Next base: position 796 of record PWYP01000108.1, on the reverse strand, counting down.
TCTTTGTACACGATCGAAAAGCCATGGGAGAAGTACAATGCATCACCTGGATTTAAACATTTCTTGATCTTAGGCCAAATCACGCGCTGCGCAGCATCCGTAACGAGTAGCTTAATGATGGTACCTCGCTGGGCTGCTTCTTCTATATCAAATAACGTTTTGCCGGGGACCCATCCGTCGCGAACTGCGCGATTCCAATCTTTCCTATATGCTTTGGATTGCCCAATGATTACATTAAATCCATTGTCTTTTAGGTTTAATGCCTGAGCAGGCCCCTGAACACCATAACCGATGACTGCAATCACTTCTTTTTTTAGCACCCGCCTCGCCTTGCTCATCGGAAACTCTTTCCGCATCACAACCGTTTCTTTCACACCACCAAAATTGATTATGGCCATAGCTATCGGATCCTCCTGTTACTCATTACTCTGATTACGTGACACCTGCTCAGCGAGCAAGATGGTGCATTCTAGTTTAGGAATTTCATTCGTCAATAAGTTAATATGCTGGTTTTTGGACGATACTGAATAGAAGAGGTGTCAACGGCAGTCTGGTATGACAACTACCTGAAATTATGAGTTTGACCTAAAACGTATAAACGAGCATTATAAAACGTTAGCAAAAGATAGAAAATCAAGTGTACATCTAACCTTACAAAGATCGTTTTTGTTTGAAGGAAAAGCAGGTTCTTTGGTGAGTTGAGAGAAGGGAAAACAATGACTAGAGCAGGTGTTTTTTATATAAGTTTACTAACCTTAGTGATGGTCGGACTAAATGCACACAGCTTTCAGGAAGG
>PWYP01000093.1 GCA_003567805.1 PVC group bacterium | reverse complement strand
CCACCACATCTTCAATCAAAACACGAAATGTGCGATATTGCGTACTTTCCTCGGGTAAGGTAACAGACGTGTTACGTACATCGGCAAACCGGCTGTAATCGAAAATACGGATTTGTTTTGCATGTAATTTCTCAGAATTATCTTCCGCAACGCCCCAAACGTTTACGGCCTTTTCAAAATCTTTTAGCGGCGTGTCGAAAAAGATAATATTCGCTCCTGGTGTGTTTCGTTCCAGAACGATGCGTAGCTCTAGCTGGTTATCTTCTCGATCGGATAGCGTTTCAATACGGGAGGTGCGCGGGTGACGTACCGTTCGCGTGGAGCGCGTTCCTGCCTTACGCATCATATGCGGTACGGCTTGTCCTTCCTGATCTGCGATACGGATGTCTACATCCGTCGTGCCGATGGCTTTCCAGATATGTTCATCCAATGCTGTTGCCGCCAATTCCTGTTGGGTAAACAATCCATCGATGGTGCGGCTGTAGCGATAACGGGCAAGTGGCGCTGCACCGAGGCAGTGTCCGGAAACAAGCAGTAATGCACACCAGCTAAACCAATATACTCTTTTCACGTATTTTCCCTTTCGGCTTCAGTTTCGCGGAAGCGATCTTCAAATCGTAAGTACACAAAAGCGCCTGCGAGTAGCACGACTCCAAGCAGGGTGAAGGCAAAGATTTTGTACAGTGGATCCAGTTGAGCCAAGTCTGAGAAAAAGACTTTGAGTACGACAATGGAAAAGAAAGCCAATCCGGCCAGGCGCAGGGGGCGTACGCGGTAAACGAGCCCGCCTGTTACGAGACCAAGAGCGAACAGTCCCCAGAAGACGGAGAGGCCACCTGCGCGCATTCCGGGCAGGAAGTGCTGGAGGAACGTATTCACTTCAAATGTGGTGTAAAGCAGTAACAGCGCTACACTGCTGTAGCCAAAAAAGCGGCCTGCCTTGCGGTCGCCATCTTGCTGTCCGCGGAGAAAGAGTCTAAACGCGTAGAGGAAAAGGGCAAGGATGATGCCAAAGTCCAATAGGCGCAAACCTGCATCCATAAATCGATAATCTGGCTGGTACAGAAAACGCCCCATATCAACGCCCCAGTATCGTAAATCCACGGCAAGTAGCTTTATGATTACCCCGCCCGTAAAGAGAAAGGTTAGCAGCATAAAAGCGGGGTGTTTGTATCCTGCATATAGTCGTAATAGCACCAGAGTGGCTACAACCCAGAGAAGGGTAAGCATTGGGAGGCGGAGAGGATCCCATACATACCTGAACGTACGATACAGTTCCAAGTGTAGGTAGCAGAATGTCATAACGAAGAGCAGAACACCTGCGGCAATGAATCCCAACGATGGGGTAAAGAGGGGCTTGATATCATTGCCGGGGTTCAGATGTAGATCCTGGGCAGGAGCAATCGGTTTACGCATCAAACGCATGGCTGCTGCTACCGAGGCAATCGGTACACCAAAGGAGATGAGCCGGCTCAAGAGAATACGGCCGTACTGCAGGAGAGAAATATCCGCGGGGAGAGCGCCATGAAACGAACTGTCGAGATCCAGATATAGAAAACGTACAAATATGATTACATACAAAGCGCAGGCTGTGTGCTGCAGGAATCGGCTATCGAGTTTGTTTGCCATCCATAACAGAATCAATGCTTGTACGCTCCAGCAGAGCGTGAGCCACTGATCCGACAACAACAGTGGGAGGGTGATAATCAAAAAGAAAGAGGCGAGTCCGATGAAGCCAAGTGCGAGACCGCGATCTTGTCCTTTGCGCAGCAGGAATAGGTATAGGTGTGCGGTGTAGAATGCTCCCAGGCCCAGCGTCAAGGCGGCATTCCATTCTGTCGCAAAACTTTTGTCAATGAGTGGGTACATAAGCCCGAAATAGATGAGAGCATTGAGTACGAGCATCAGTAGATCTATGAGTGAGGAAGGTTGTCCATGGCGCAACTGATAGATAAAGACGGTAGTGGAAAAGAGTACAAAAAATGCGGTTAGGAATGGGAATACTTGCCAGAATAGGGATGGTTCGTATGCATCATACAGGGATAAGCTTGCCAGAACATACGTGGCTACAAATGCCAGTGCGTTGAGTAGGTGCCAATTGCGCCGATGGGCGATACCAAACACACCGCATCCTAGTACCAGCATGTAGCCGAAAAAGCCGGGAAAATTCACCGCCTCGGTAGATAGCATGATGGGAGTTCCATAACCGCCAATGATGCCGAGAATCGCAACGAGCATGGAGTTGAAGCGTACGGCCATAATGCCGGCACCCACGGTTACACAGGCCATGAGGAGAAATGCGGTGCCGGTTCCAATGAGGCCATATAAGTTTGCCGCTGCAAATAGTCCTGCATACCAGACAGCGAGACCGGCTCCCAGCAACCCTTGCGCGATTAGGTGATAGCGCCGTCCAAGCAAACGGATGCCGACAGCCAGAAGAGCTGAACCCGTGAGCAGGGATATGGCTACTTTTCCCATGGGGCCCAGCCAACCGCGTGTGGAGGTATAGTCGAGAAAGAAAATCACACCGATAACAACGATTACGACGCCAATTCGCACCAACCAATTCGTTGCAACCGCGTACTCTGTGCTGACGCCAGGCCGCCGGTATTCCTCGCCCACAACAATCCAGTTCCAGATTTTTTCCAGAATGCGGCGTGCGGCAGCTTCAAAGCGTCCCGGTTCAGCAGGTTCGAAAACGGCCTTTTCTGCCTCTTGTTTGATTTCGTCCTGTGCGAGGCGAAAAGAGGAGGGAGAAGAGGCGGAGGGTGGAGGCACAGGCGGTGGGGGTGAGGTGGTTTGGGATACAGTCTTTTCCGGTGTGGCGCCAGTTGGTGCTGTTGCTGAAGGAGTTGTGACTGGTTTGATTGGAACAGGGGCCTTGGGTTCTTCCGGCTGTCGTGGTGAGGATGTTTCTGGTTCCGTTTGTTGTTTACGGAACATCCGCAATTGTTCCCGGATGGAAATGAGGTCATCTGCCATTTCAGATTGCTGCCGGCGAATGCGCAGACACTGGACCATAGAAACCAGCGGAGCCACAATAAAAGCCCCAACGACGACAAGAAATATGATTATGCCGAACAGGAATTCCATAATACCAGCCCCCTTGGTTAGAATGTTTCGGGTATCATCATGATATCAGGCCTGTCATGCAACCATAAAGCATCTCTGCGTTTGCGGTTTGCGACAAAGCTATGCATAGTTATAAGGTCGTATTTTTGTTACAGGCGGTTAAGGGGGAGGCGCAGACACATATATGGAAAACGTGTTTACGGATAAAGCGAAGGCAGACTTTGCTCATTTGACGCCGGATCATGTTCTGGATCTGGTTGAGATGGCAATGGGTTGTCGTTGTTCAGGCCTCTGCCGGCCTCTGACGAGTTATATCAATCGCGTATACGAATTAGAGCTGGATTCTGGGGATCGGATCGTAGCGAAATTTTATCGGCCAGGGCGTTGGGGTGCCGATGCACTGCAAGATGAGCAAGATTTTCTAGCGGAGCTTGCCGCAGATGAATTGCCCGTTATTCCTCCGTTATCAGGCGTTGATGGTGCCCTGCTGCACTGCCACAATGGCAACTATTTTGCTTTGTTTCCGAAACGTGGGGGACGGGCATTGGATGAGCCGGATGAACAGCAGTGGCTGGAAACAGGACGACTGCTAGGGCGCGTGCATGTTGTTGGGTCGCGGCATCACACAAGAGATCGCATCGTGATGCGTCCGGATGCCTCTACCGAGGATCATATTCAGTATTTACTGGATACGCATATAACACGGCCGGATCTGCATGATCGATTTGAAGCTGCTGTTGATGAGGTGTTAGATCTAATCGAGCCCCTATTTGAGGATGTTGAGTATTTGCGTATTCACGGGGACTTGCATCGGAACAATATGTTATGGCGACCAGGGGAACCATTAGCCTTGATTGATTTTGATGACATGGCCGAAGGACCAGCAGTGCAGGATTTGTGGATGCTTCTGCCGGGTAGAGTGGTTGATGCCCGTCGTGAATTAAACTTATTGCTCGAGGGCTATGAGATGTTTCGTCCGTTTTCGCTGGGTGAGTTGCGACTCATTGAACCCTTACGTTTTATGCGCATGATTCATTATCTGGCCTGGTGTGGTCACCAGCAAGAAGATGGAGGGTTTTCGCGTCTGTCGCCAGACTGGGGGACCGAAAGCTTCTGGCAAAATGAAATAGCCGACATTATCGAGCAGGGCGAAGTCATTCACAAAGCCATACAGACATCTCTTCTGTAGGTGTTCGTTGATTAGAAATTACTACCAATGGCATTTTCCTGATATAGCCCGGATGTTCCAATCGATCTACTGCGAGCAGAATCGTTTACTACATTGTATGTAGCTTCTTCCTGTGAATATCAGGGGGGTGTTCTGTGTTTATTTCGTTCTTGTATTCACGGTACCACTCGACATCAAACCCCGTGCGGAGAAAGCGAAGCCAGCGTTGACAGAATTCCTCATGAAGCCCAATGTTCTGGATATCATTTGCCACACGCTCAATATCATATGTTACATAGCGAAATGTAAGCGTGCCCCCGTCTTCAATAGCATAGCCTGCTCGCGGATCTCTGTTGCGGGGCTGCCCAATCGGTGGGATGCAAACATATCTGTGCCCGTTTACAATTCGGTCGATTTGGCGGTGGGAATGACCGCAGAAAACAACAGGATGTTGAATGTCTTTAAGGTGGCTCGCCAGAACCGCGTCTGGCATATCTGGGTGCAGGTATGGAGCTTTTGCGGGGTGATGCATCGCTTGTATGGCAAACCCAAGAGATTCAATGCTTAGCTCATTCGGCAGGCTAGCGAGAAACGACAGCTGTGACTCATTCAGTTGGTTACACGTCCATTCATTCCAGTCAACAGGAACTGCGCATTGTGTACCGCAGTTTCTGATATTGAGGATTGTGGCATCATGGTTTCCTCTTATAGCCTTTGCGTCAAGTTGCCGAAGGAGGTCAACACATTCTGCCGGATGAGGACCGAAACCGACAATATCGCCAAGGAATACGATTTCGTCCACTGTTCCTGCATCCGCAAGAACTGCTTCGAAGGCTGGCAAATTCGCATGGACGTCTGCAATCCAAAGACGTTTCATTTATATCTCCCTGAAGAACGTGTGCCTAATCCGCTAAGTTGTCTTCAACTTTACCCAGTAGGGT
>PWYP01000127.1 GCA_003567805.1 PVC group bacterium | reverse complement strand
GTTGTCCAACGCAATGCACGACCACCTGGCTCTAAACCACGCTCACGCCAAGCATACGTCAAGTCGAGCCCATACACCCCACGCGTTTCATGATCTTCGTTATCGCCAATTGCCATGGAAAAACCAGCCGTCCAGCTCACAAAGTCATGCGGTTGATACACCCCGAACAAACGTCCGTATGCAACCGTGTCTTCCCAACCATGTGCATGATCGTGCCCGTGGTCATGACTATGACCGTGATCATGATGATCGTGTCCATGACTGTGACCATGCGAACCATTACGCGCAACAGCGCGATGATGGTGGTGATCATCATGCGAATGATGTCCATGATCGTGATCATGGTCGTGCGCCACAAACTCACCGAAACCAGCAACAATGCCATATGTCATCGTCATATCACGATAGGACCAAGTGATATCACCGCCATCTATGCCAATGCCATCATCACCGAGAAATAGCCCCGCCACCAACGGCATATCGACAAAATCCCAACTGTGCAGATGAACTGCATTTTGCGTTCCGAAACGCGCCAGCATCCGGCCACCACGCAACGCAAAACCACCCGGCAGATTAGCCAGCTTCAAAAAGGCCTCTTCCCATTCGCCTTCCCAATCCTCTTCATAACCATAATGCAGGTTGTACGTGGCAAAACCTTCCACGTATTCGTTGGCGCGCATAGAAACGCCCAGCTCAAGTCCCTGAACGGTTCCTTCTTTCCGCGTCGGATCGTGGTGCCCCACTGCCAAACGCTCCACATGGTCTGCCGAACTCACACCGGCCGCCAAGTTCAAATACACGCTTGGCGTAAACCACCCAAACTGACGTGGTTCCAGCCATTCCGGCAATTCAGCTTGCGCCATCTGCGTGGTCAGCAAACCACCGACAGTACATAAAACAACACGTTTTGCGATACCCATACTCTTCATACCTTCTCCTAATGTTACTCGTGCAAAATAATGCACACTTAAACAATAATGATTAACGATTATCATTAATCATATACGTATGCAAGCATATTTCCTTACGCTTTTGCATGAACAAATAAGGCAATTTCACATATAGACACCCACAATCATATACATCGGGGCTTGCGCACATGCAGATTCCTGCCTACGCTGCCCCCATGAAAAAGCTTATGCCTAACAACCCGCTACTTCGCATGCTGGTAAAAATTGCACGCATGCTTCTGCTGGTATATATCGGTTTCATGCTGTTGCTCGCATTTCGACAACGCAGTTTCGTGTATTACCCCACGCGCGCTCCGCTAAACGACTTAATGACTCTTGCTGAAAACCAAGGCCTGACCTCCTGGCAAAACGCAAAGGAAGAACATATTGGCTGGCGACCCGCCGAATCGATACCAGAAGGAGCGGATCTCTTTATCGTGTTCCATGGCAATGCAGGATTCGCACTCCACAGGACCTATGTTATAGATGGATTACAACGCCCCCTTAAAGATCCCGCCTTCTATGTTTTCCTATTCGAGTATCCCGGATACGGCCCCCGTGCGGGAAGACCATCGGAAGAAGCAATAACCACTGCTGCTGCGGAAGCCTTTGCGCAACTGCGCAAAAATTATCCAGGCAGCCGCATTTTCCTGATAGGCGAATCGCTGGGTAGCGGCGTGGCTGCATGGCTGGCCGGTGAATATCCAACCAAGGTTGCTGGTCTCTTCCTCATGACAGCATTCAACAGCCTCGCGGATGTTGCACAGCATCATTATCCCATCATGCCTGTTAAGCTGCTACTGCGAGAACGCTATGAATCATCACGCGCACTGGAAAATTATCGGGGACCCGTCGCAATTCTTTTAGCCGGAAATGACAACGTAGTTCCGCCCCAATTTGGGAAAAAGCTGTATGAGGCCTATCAAGGGCCCAAACGGCTGTGGGTGCAAGACAACGTCAACCACAATACGTTAGACTATGGCATAAACGAACCATGGTGGCAGGAAGTCAAAGACTTCCTGTTGCAACACGCCCCCGCCAAGCCCGTCCGCCTCTGACCAGTAAATTCAGTATTTCCCAACACATGATGTTGTGGTTTCGTGTTCTACTCTGCACGATGTTAGCCCCCTTCGGAGTGCGGTGAGATATCACCGCTTTGGGTTGGCATGGAGTGCCGGGGGCGGCGACACTGCGCGGACGTGGATTACCTCAGGGCACTGAGTCAGCCGAACTTCCGTTGCGCGAGTGAAGAACCTTCTCCAAACCCTCCGGCGTATTCACCGGCAAATCGCATACATGATCCACACATACATACGCGGTCGCTTTGCCCCCCATCCTTGGTAAGCTCCCCAAAAAGGGCTGCACTTTCTCTGGATCTCCGCCACCAGCACAACGCGTGAGCATGATAATGCGGTTGGGGTCATAATACCCATACACAACACGCAAAAGGGCCTGGGTATCCTCTTCCTCCACGGACCCTGCAATCAGAACCTGCCGAGGGGTTACCAACAGAAAATCCCCGGCAGCAACCATCGCCGGCATAGCATGCGGAACACGCGCCAGAAATCGTCCAAACGCCTGCACCGTGCTGATCGCGGCCTCGCGATACGCATCCTTTCCCGTCATCTCCGCCAGCCGTAACAAATTCATCGCCGCAATAGAATTACCGGCAGGCGTGGCACCATCATGATCATCTTTCATCCGCAAGAGGATATGCGGATCATCGGCCAACGTATCAAAATAGCCTCCACCATCCGCATCTCGAAACAAGGTATCCTGCGACGTCTGTAAATCCAGTGCCCACTCCAAATACTGTGTATCGAATACGCTCTCATACATATCCAGCAAGGCCTGGACCATAAACGCATAATCCTCAAGAAAACCCGCCCCGCTCGCCACACCATCGCGATATACACGTTGCAAGGTATGCGTTTCTGCATCATACAGCTCCCGGCGAATAAATTGCAGTCCCCGGATAGCCGCATCGCGATACGCTTCATCCCCCAAAACCTGATATGCACGCGCATAAGCAGAAACCATCAAGGCATTCCACGCCGTTATCGCCTTGTCGTCCAAATGCGGGCGCGGACGCTCCGCACGCAACACCTGCAATCGTGCACGCACTTTCTCCCGTTTGGCTATCAGATCATCTTCCGTTGCTTCCATGGAGGCAGCCAGCTCGGACAAGGGCACAACCACATGCAAAACATTCTGCCCGACAAACTCCCCATGCAAATCGCGCTCGACATTGCCATCAGGCTTCACGCCCCAGTGCTCCATCACCCATTCCGCATCGTCTCCCAACGCCTCGGCCAGCGCATCTGCCCGCCACACATAAAACGCACCTTCCGCATGTTCGTCCGGACGATCCGGCAAACGACTATCCGCATCCTCCGCAGAGAAAAATTGTCCCTGAGATCCCGTCATTTCGCTCGACACATATGCCAGCACATCTTTCGCCACTCCACGATAAAAGAGATCTCCACTCACAAGATACGCATCCAGATACAGCGGAACCAAAAGCGCCTGATCATATAGCATTTTTTCAAAATGCGGCACATGCCAGCGGTCATCCACCGCATAACGATGGAATCCACCACCGACTTGGTCATAAATGCCACCTTTGGCCATCTGCCGTAACGTATGCAACGTCATCTCCAACGCATCCTGATCTCCTGTACGGGCATGATAACGCAACATGAAAGAGGGCGCAGACGGACGTGGGAATTTCGGGGCCGAGCTAAACCCCCCATGCACAGCATCGTACCCCGCGCGCAAATTTTGATAAGCACCATGTAGCAAATCGTCATCCACATTCAGATCCGCCTGAAATTTTGCTGCCGATGCACGCGCGAGCTGCTCAATCACACGCTGTCCGGCCGCAACGATACCATCCTGATCTGTCTCCCAGGCCTGTGCAATTTGCTGCAAAATGGAACGAAACCCCGGACGCCCCGCATAATCCTCCGGCGGATAGTATGTGCCCCCCGCAAAAGGCTGCAGGTCCGGGGTTAGCCAGACACTCAGCGGCCATCCCCCACTGCCTGTCGTTGCCGTAACAAACGTCATATAAAGCCGGTCCACATCCGGTCGTTCCTCTCGGTCAACTTTAATCGGCACAAAATAGCGGTTTAGAATTTCAGCAATCTCTTCATTCTCAAAAGATTCACGGTTCATTACATGGCACCAATGACACGTTGAGTACCCCACTGACAAAAATATGGGTTTATTCTCGCTGCGCGCCTTCTCGAATGCATCCTCACCCCAAGGAAACCAATCAACCGGATTATGCGCATGCTGCTCCAAATACGGACTAATCGAACCTGCCAACCGATTTGTACGAACAGCATCCGCCCCCTCTCCACCTTCCCGTGCACCTGTAAAATCTGCCATCGTGCAACCTCCTGCTAGCCACAAAACCATAAAAAACAATCGTAACGAAAATCGTTTCCTCATCCACTGCATGACAAAACTCCTCATAGGTTTCACATTAAATAAAACGCGCGACCCTGTCCATCCTTTCAACCATCCCGCCCCCAGCGAAAAGTCCAACAGCCATTTCTGCGTCTTCTGCGTATTCCGTGGTTCACCAATAGTTCCCCCGAAACCGATACTTGACGCATCAACCCCATTGCGCGTAGTCTCCTCGGATGCTAAAAGAAACCTTAACACCTGAACTTGTGACCGTCGATCTACAGGGAAGCGATAAACCGTCTATCATTCGCGCCCTGTTGGAAATGCTGTGTCGTACAGGCAAAGTCAAGGACCAGGAATTGGCACTCAAAGACCTACTGGACCATGAAGCCGAAATGTCAACCGGTATGGAAAACGGGATCGCCGTACCCCACGTCAAAACCGATGCGGTTGATGAACTGCTGGCGTGCGTCGGTATCACCAAGAAAAAAATCGACTTTGAAAGTCTGGACCGCCAACCATCGCGCATTTTTATCATGACCTTGTCTCCAAAAGGATCCAGTGGCCCCCACGCGCGATTTCTCGGTGACATCGCTCGCTTATTAAGTGATGCAAAAATCCGCAAAAAGATCCTCAAGGCAAAAACAGACCAGCAGCTACTCGAACTCCTGACGAGCTAGTAAGGGCACTTGGGTGCCAAGATGATGCATGTTGTAACTTTTGAGGGATACATTTGCTGATAGGGGACGCACTCCTGTGCGTCCGTCTCCCCAACGACCGCGACGAATCCCGGCGGCAGAGGACTGCCGCCCTCCAAAAAACAACTGAAGTTACAGTCTAGCCCTACCATCATCCTAACGGCCT
>PWYP01000114.1 GCA_003567805.1 PVC group bacterium | reverse complement strand
CATGGCTAAGTCCCGTGCAAAAACAAGTCGAGGTCGATACCATAAGTCCCACGGGAATGTGCGGCTGCAGGTGCGCGGTGGTAAGGGGCGGGCGCGTCAAGAACATCCGCTTTGGGCCGGTGTGTTACTGGTGATGGTTGCACTTTTGGTTGCGGGAGCCGTGAGCTATGCAGGTGTCCTGCTTCTTGGAAATGCTCTTTTTGCTGAAAATCGTCGATTTGAAATTGTTGACATAGAAGTGCAGCCCGGCCGCGTCAAGACAGAACCGATCATTCTTGAGTACTTACAGTATGTAGGGGTTGAGCCCGGTGCGAATTTGTTTTCGTTTCAAATCCGGGAGTTAGCGGATTTGTACCTTGAGCGTAATCCACTGGTGCGTTCGGTTGAGGTCAGGCGAATTCTGCCGGATACGCTCTATTTTGGTGTTAGAGAGCGTGAGCCGATTGCACGCTTGGGACAGCGGGGTACATTGGTTGTAGACAGGGAAGGTTTTGTCTTTCGGTTGCGGCAGGATTTGCATCGGTTGCCTGTGATTATCGAGCAGGGGGAAACGAAGTGGTCGCCTGGCGAAACGGTCTTCGGTATGCTCGCTGCGGCATTGGAAGTGATTGATATGTGCGAGGATCCTCGGCTTGGTTTACGTGTCATGGGAGTCGATGTGCGCCATTCTGAGTATTTATTGATTCATGTATTGACGACTGACGGTATTAAAGAGGCCCGTCTGTCGTGGGTAGATATGGGGCAGAATACGGATGTTTCTCGGAATGATCTGGCTTTGCGATTACGAGAATTACGGAAAGTAGCCGAGGTTGACCGTAGTGGGCGACCTTTGTTTGATGCGACTATTCCGGGTAGAATTTTCGTGCGGGAAGAGTAGGAGCGGCTATGGATCCTGTTGTTGGTCTCGAAATTGGTACGTCGAAAGTGGTTGCATTGGTTGGGGATATGCAGGATGACCACACGATTGCGGTTTTGGGGAAAGGGGAGTCTTCTTCTACCGGTATTCGCAAAGGCGAAATTGTGAATATGGAAGTAGCGGTTCCTTGCATTCGTCGTGCACTTGCTGAGGCCGAGCGCATGAGTGATGTTGCGGTGCATGAAGTGGTGGTGGCTCTGTCGGGCGGCCATATTCGCGGCAATATATATCCAGGCGTAACGCCTGTACGGGGCGAGGGAGGGACGGTTACCGAGGACGATGTTGAGGACGTGATGGAACTGGCGCGTACGGTCCCGCTGGGGGATGACCGCGATATGTTGCATACTATTAATCAATTATACACGGTGGATGATAATGATGGTGTAATCAACCCTATTGGCATGGTGGGGCACAAGCTGGCGCTTACGGTTTTAGGATTTCATGGTTCCCATACACATATCGGTACCGTCGAGCGTGCGGTTGAAAAATCACAAGTTGATGTGAAGGATGTCGTGTTTGGCGGTCTGGCATCTGCGTTAGGTGTCTTGAGCCCTGAGCAGAAACGCAACGGCGTTGTGGTCATAGACCTGGGGGCAGGCACAACCGATTATATTGCTTATGGTGATGGTGTGATTTGCTGTGGCGGATCGTTGGGTGTGGGAGGAGATCATGTCACAAATGATATTGTGCATGCCTTTGGTTTGCCGCAGTTGCGTGCGGAAAAGGTGAAGCGTGAGCATGGGATGGCATTGATGTTGGAAGAGAATGCTCCGGGTGATATTCGGTTGCAGCCGGAGATTGGGTTTCAAGGAGGCGTCATCAGGTCTAAGGCGCTACACACTGTCATACACGCTCGTATGGAAGAGACGCTGGAAAAGATCAAGAAGCGGCTTGTGGATGATTATGTTCTGGCCCGAGCTGGCAGTGGGGTTGTGCTGACGGGCGGTGGTGCGTATATGCGAGGAATGGAAGAGTTGGGTCGGCAGGTTTTTGGTGTTGCCTGTCGTGTGGGGCGTTTGGGGGGGGATGCTCGTATGGGTGGCAGTTGTGCGGTTACCGGGCCTGAGTATGCAACTTGTTATGGTTTGGTTGAGTACACGTTGCGCATGCAGCTCCAGGAGGGGGGCAGAGAAACGTCTTTTCTCGGTAGTGTGATGCGGCAGTTATTAGGGCGATAAATTTTTTTGTAGGTATTTCGGGAAGGTAGCAAGCGTGAGTTCGACGCAAATGTTCAAGTTGATGCGCAAGGCGGGGGTAGGCTCTTTGCCGCAGGTTTGTGTTGCTGGCATCGGGACTGCTGGTGTTCGGGTGATTGACCGGATTGGAGGCAGTGGTGTTCACGGGGCAACATTTGCGGCTTTGCATACAAACCGGTCTGTATTGGAATCTAGTCAAGTACAGACACGCATTCCCTTGGGAGAAGGCCCTGCCTATAAGGGTGGTTGTGGTGGATCCGTTGAGCTTGGACGCAAAGCCATCGAGCAGGATATCGAGATGATGCGGGGGCTGATTTCGGATTGTCAGGCATTGATTGTCGTAGGCGGTCTGGGGGGCGGAACCGCAACGGGTGGATTGCCAGTTATCTTGCAGGCGGCCAAAGGTGCCGGGGTATTTACCGCCGTGATGCTAACGATGCCTTTTGCGTTTGAGGGAGAGAACCGTCAGCGCGTTGCAGAAGATGGTTTACGTGCCGTTATGCCTTTGGCTGATTTTACGGCTACGGTATCCAATGATACGTTGGTTGGCGGCAGCGATAAGCAACTAGAGAAAGCTTTGGATGATGCGTTAGATGGGGTGGCGGCCGGTGTTTGCAGTTTATGGCAGATTTTGGCGATGCCTTCTCTGCTTGCGCTGGATCAGGGGGATTTGCGGGCCCTGTATTCTCAGGGAGGAACGGTTTGTCGGTTTTCGTTTGGTGTGGCCACGGGCGAGACCCGTGCTGGTGATGCTGTGCAGTCTCTGTTCAAGAATTTTCCGGATGTAGCGGGGAAGTTGCGTGCAGGGGGTGGGGTGTTGGCTTGTGTCTGCGCCAGCCGTGATTTGCAGCTATCAGAGATCTCTGCGGCACTAAGGCCTTTGCAGGATGGTGTTCCGGATAGCAGTATCTTTCGTGCAGGGGTTGTGCAGCATGAAAGCTGGCGAGATCGATTCTTTTTGTCCGTCTTTACTGGGGATGCGCGCCGTAAAGTCACTTCATCGACGACACGTGCTGTGAGTAGCCCTGCTGCCAAAACGAAAGCGAAGAATGCTCATGCGAGTCGTGCGTCGCAAGAGGAGCTTAAGTTGGAGGAAACATCGACACCGCGACAGGGGCGTTTTGGTCGGACCAAGGCAACGATTCTCGATGGGGAGGATTTGGATATCCCTACCTACGTGCGACGTAATATTACATTAGAGCGTTAAGGAGTATAGATATGAGCAATCAAGATATTTGGGGGTCGAAAGAAATCGAGGCGGCGTTTGCCAAAAGCGGGGCTTTGTTGTCCGGGCATTTTGCGTTGCGTTCGGGGCTGCATAGCGATCGTTTTTTTCAATGTGCGATGGCTTTGCGATTTCCGGATGTGGCTGAGCAGTTGTGTCGAGCTTTGGGGGAACGGATCACAGAAGCTGCGTTAGGCCCCATTGATGCCGTAATCGCTCCGGCATTAGGCGGATTGGTCGTGGGGCACGAGATGGCCCGCGTATTAGGCGTGATGTCCATTTTTGCAGAAAAGGATGGCGGTGTGCTAGCAATGCGCCGCTTTCAGATTGAAAAAGGCAAGCGTTATCTTGTAGCTGAAGATGTTGTAACCCGAGGCGGGCGCGTGCAGGAAACGATCGATCTCGTGCTGGCTGGTGGAGGAATTGTGGCAGGGGTTGCTGTATTGGTTGACCGCAGCGCAGGTAAGGCGTCGTTTCATGTTCCCATGGTGAGTTTGCAGCAAATGGCCCCTCAGGTGTGGGAACCAGATGTCTGTCCGATGTGTAAGACAGGCGATGTTGCTGTACATCCGGGATCGTAAGTCTATGCGCACAAAGAATCATACGGTAGCTGCCGCCCCCGATAACCATCTCGTTGCCCGCTATGTATTGTGGGCTATGGTGATTGCGGGAACTCTTCTCCTGTATGGTATCAGTCTCTGGTGGGGTGAGCTGAATCAGGATGAAGGATGGTATTTATATGCTGGTCGGATGGTGGCAGAAGGGCAACTCCTGTATCGGGATTTCGCCTTCACGCAGGGACCTGTGATGGCATACGTATATGCTGCTTTGTATCCTGTGATACATTGGCAAGGAGTACTTGGCGGAAGATTGGCAACGATATTACTTGGGTGGTGCGCTCTGGTGTTGGCCGTATATCTTGTGCGAAACATTGCCTTGCGTGATGGACAGCGGCCTCTCTGGCCCATGTTGCTGGTGACGGCATTTTGGGGTTTGAGTTTGTATCAGGTGTATTTCACGACCATTGTGAAAACGTATGCCCTTGCAGCAGTGTGCATGCTTGCAGGGCTTGTTTTGCTGGAACAAGCATTATCGGTAGCAATGGGGGCAGGGAGATCATCACGCAAAAGTGTCTATCTCCAGTCTTTTTTGGGTGGTATCTTCTTGGCCCTTGCCGCTGGAGTCCGACTTTCAGCCATTTTCTTGTTGCCTGCTTGTTGGTTGCCTCTTTTCGTGCGTTGGATACGTTTGCAGCGTCCGCGAAACATAGCCTCTTGGTTATGGGGGACATTCTTGGGCGGGACATTTGGGATCGTGCTGGTATTTGGTCCTTTTCTCGTGTTGGCGCCGGATGGGGTTTCATTTGGCTTGGTTGCATATCATACCGGACGTATTGCGGATACCCCGTTCGTTGCACTGGCATACAAGATGGGATTTGTTTTGCGACTGGTGCAAGGGTATTGGCCCTTGTTCGCGCTAGCTTTGCTGCTGCCCTGGAGCATGATCATGCGAAACAGGGAGCTAGGTTCCAAGGCGGAGCGGGGGCGACCGTTGCATGTTCCTCTGGCGGTGGGGTTTGTTGTGGTTACGTTGGTGCATTTTACGTCGGTCTTCCCGTACGACGATTACCAAGTGTTTGTGATGCCTCTCATTATGATTTTGTTGGCCCTTGCCTTGGGGCGATTTCTTGACCAAGGGATTATGCAAGAAAGGATACGGCAGCGATGGGTTGGGGCATTGTTGATTGTTTTGCTAGGAGCGAGTTTGTCTAGCGCTCTATTACAGGGGTGGTTGGTTGGTCCGAGAAATCTGATTTGGTGGCCATTGCGCGAGCAGTCATCACTCGGACAGTTACGGGAGATTGGCCGCACGATGCGAATGGGGCAACCCCGCCATACGATAGAAGGGAAACTGCTTACACAGGATACATATCTTGCTGTAGAGTCTGGTTATCGGGTTCCTGCGGGAATGGAATTGGGGCCTTTTGCTAATTTCTGGGGTTTGTCTGATGCAGATGCTGTTCGGTATGGTGTATTGAATCATGCAAGGGCGCTTGATGTTCTTGCTAACACGGATGCAGAATGGGCTGCATACAGTGGGTATGGATTCGCCATTGCCGCGCCCTCGATCACTCCTATCGCTACATCTGAACGCGACGCATTGCTGGCAATACTTCAAGAACGGTTTGATTTGTTTGCTGTATTTCCTGATTTCGGCCAAGCCATGACCGACTTATATCTCTATCGTAGGGAGCCATTTGAATGATGGGGTTTATGATTGCGAAACAAATACCAGCTTATTTGATTTGGGGAGCCCTGTTTTCTTTTTTCTTTCTCTGTCCGATGTGGGGATATGGGCAAACAGATGCGTATATGGTTGAGTTGGTTGAAGAGCGTGATCTTCCTGCGGTGGAAGAGGATACGTTTGAGGTCAGTCAGCCGGACTTTAGCTTTCGTGGTCCCACGACCATGCGTGAAGAAAGTCGCATTGGTTCTGCTCGTGCCGCCACACGAAGCGGTCGGGGAGGTTCTACTATGCTGCGTTATGACCAACATCGCGAACTTTCTCCGCCTGACTCTGCCACTCTCCGTATTGGTCCGTGGTATTCTGATATTGGTGTGTCACTGAGCGCAGGATACCGCTATACACGCTTTCGCGGAAGACAAGTGGACTTCTTGGATGGCACGCGTCGAGGAGAGGTACGGAAAGAGGGTTCCGAGTTTCCGCTGTCTGCAACTTTACGTATGAATAACTATATGATTTTGACACGTAGATTAGACTTATCGCTCAATTTACGTATGTCCTATTATCATTATCCGCTCGGCACACAAGAAGATCAGTTTCTTATTGATCTGACCGATGAAGGAATATTTGCTACCTTTTCAACGCAATTTCACCCTAGTCGCGATAGCCGGATATTGATCTACGACGATATTTTGTATCTCACCGATTATGTAGATCGCCGCGGTATCAGTGATCGATTGGGTGGGCGTGAATATCGTTTGCTACAAAATACGGTAGGAGCCGATTGGGATTGGCAAGTCAGTCCGTGGGACACATTGTCGGCATCCATCTCCCGAACAGACACTTTACCGCAAAGTCGTGCCTTTCGTAGCCAGCGTAGGCTCCAGTATTCCGAGATGGGGGCATACCGGCGTCAATTTAACCCATTTGTGGCGGGTGGGGTAGTCGTGCAGGGTTCACAGAGCTTGGCTCAGACGGCAGAACGTCCGGATACCTATATTCATGGTTACAATTTTTTTGTGGGTATGAATGTAACGCAAACGATTGATGTCAATGCCTCGTTAGGGCAGCAGTTTTCTGTTGTGAAGGGCGGTGAATTGGCATCTTCGCGAAGCAGTCAAACGCTTACAGGGAACGCTTCTTTGTATCATGATTTAGACAGGGGGCGCTCACAGGAATTTGCGCTTGGGCGCACGGTGTCAGAGTCTTTTGATGGCGGTGTGGTAGTGCGCGATAATTACTCGTATCGTTATGCTTGGTCTGGCTTGTGGCTTCCGGGAAGTTTCTCTTCTCAGTATTTCGTTGTGGATCCTCTGGAACCTCCTGCCAATGGCTATCAGGATTGGAGTAACCAACTACAAGTCCGTACGCAACTGACGCGTCGCATTCCTCTGCATTTGTCGGCATCCTATGCGATGCGTTTCAATGACACGGATACCGAATTCGAAGATGATGATCCAGAGGTTAACGTTGACTACCAGACATTACGTCTGATGGCTCGGACAGGATTTCGTGTATCACAGAAGATAAACTGTACGGCATATATTCAGCATGTTAAACGCACGAGTGATGACCCGGAATTTTCGTTTACGCGCGATACCGTCGGCGCACAGTTGACATGGAGCCACCAATTTTAATTCGCTCGGAGTTGGGCTAACTCACGCCGTAAAGCTATGATTTCCGGATCGCGTTCGGGATCTGGTGGCGGTCCGAGGGGATTGGCTTCTGCCCAACTGTCTCTTTGCTGTTGCAAGTTCCGTATGGATGGTGTCAAGGTCGCCATCTCTTGTTGGATTTCCCGTAATCGGTTGCCCGCATTGATACGCTCTGACCCGGTTCTTTCCTCATAGATTGGGCGCAGTTCTTGTGCCTCGTTCCGCAGTGTTTGATACCTTCGTAGCGCTGTGTGATAGCGCTCTTGATAAGGATTGCGACTGCGGTGCTCTTCTTCTAATTGCTGTTTGCGAGAAGCGATGGCACCGATAATCGTGGCTTTGTGCGATGCCCGTTCGCGTTCTTCAAATGTTGTTTGTGTTAGCGTTTTGCCAGAATAGACCTGTAAATCCTGTTCTCGGATCACGATGTTGTTAAATCGTCCGATGGGGGTATGCGCCGTGCCAATATAAACAACACCACCTCCCGATGATCTTTCTTGTATGATTTCAAACACACTGCCCGGCGGTATATTGTCAAGTCTCTGGCCGTTGCTATCAAAAATAGGGGCTGATGGAGTTGTTACCGCAGCCCATTTTGCATTGGGATCAAATGCAGGATCTTCTCTTACGTCTTCCGTGGTTTCGCGTTCGCGCGGGGGAGGGGCTTGTATGGGGTCAGGCTCTGGTGGCGGTGGCTGTTGGGGTCGTGGTGCAGGCGTGGGCTGCGCTTGCTCAGGCCTGGTGCTTCTGGGGGCTGCTTCTGGTGCGCGTGGGGAGGGGGGCGGTGCTGGGGTGTGTGCGACGGCGAGGCTTTCCGAAACTTCGGGCTGCCAGATCGAACGGGTGTGTACGAGGGCGAGATTTACGAGTCTGTTGGGGATCAGTAAAAGAAGTCGCTCGGTTGCAGGACGACGTACAATCGTTATGTTTTCATCAAGTTGTAAGTGGGTAAACGTGCTATATAATATCGGGTAGGGTGGGCTCCATTTCGCCGTTAACCGGTGGTTGAACGGTTCGTTAGAGGCTGCTTGATGTAGGCCATGTATGACAAATCCCGCCCGTACGCCGGAAAGAACCAGCAGGAAAAAAAAGAGGAAGATGAGTGTACGAATCGTGAATTTTACAATAAATTTGGTTGTCATGTTCTCGGGTACATGTTGGCATCCATTAGATGCTATATTGCGGTTTATTTTGACCAATGCATGTATCGGCTGTTGCTTTTAGATATAAAACTTCTCATAGGATAGGCAGATTGTATTATATGGTGCAAGTGGATAATCCAGACTTGATCGTGGAGGATGGAATGGGATTGGCAGATAGGGACTATATGCGCTCGGGACAGGAGCGTGTAGGTAGCGTGAAACGCAAAGAATCGCATGGGACTGTGTCGTGGTGGAAACGCTTGAAGTTTCGTATTTGGTGTTGGCTGCGGGATGCTCGCGGATGATGTCTTGGCCAAGCGTGGTTTCGGCTTGTTGCCTCGCGTAAGCTTTGTCAGTATTGGTCCGTTAATGGTCGGTTAGGCAAAACACGAAAAACGATAGTTTATACAGTTTGAAAGGGAAATCATGATTGATGTTTCCGTAATTGCTCCGGTTTATAATGAGGAAGAAAGCGTAGACGCGTTATGCGAAGCGCTACATACGTCGCTCAAAAAAATGGAGCGCAGCTACGAGATTGTTTTGGTAGATGATGGCAGCAAAGACTGCACGTGGGAAAAGTTGTGTGCGAATGCAGACCGCTATCCGCATATTCGCGTGTTGCGTTTGCGCCGCAATTTTGGTCAAACCGCGGCAATGAGTGCTGGTTTTCATGCTGCCGAGGGACGTGTTGTCGTAACCATAGATGCTGATTTGCAAAATGATCCTGATGATATTCCTTTGCTTCTGGAAAAAATTGATGCGGGTGCGGATGTTGTTAGCGGCTGGCGAAAGGACCGTAAGGATCCCTTTCTTAATCGGCGTTTACCTTCGATTCTAGCCAATGGACTGATTAGTAAAATTACCGGCGTGTACTTGCATGATTATGGTTGTACGCTCAAGGCATATCGGCGTGAGGTTGTGGAACGCCTGCATCTTTATGGTGAGATGCACCGCTTTATTCCGGCATTGGCAAGTTGGGTTGGCGCTGAATTGTCAGAAGTTCCTGTTAATCATCGCGCACGGCAATTCGGAACCTCCAAGTATGGAATATCCCGTACGTTTCGTGTCGTGCTTGATCTTATGACCGTTAAATTTCTACTCCGTTATAGTACGCATCCGATTCAGATGTTTGGCAAGGTTGGTGCTTTTTTCGGTATTCCAGGCGCCATTATCCTGGGGTTCTTGTTTGCGGGAAACGTTGTGTATTTCTTTCATCAAAATCGTCTGGCAGAATATCTGGTTGAGCTTTCGAAGCGTCCTATGTGGGTTGTTGCTCCATTTATGCTGATTCTGTTTTGTATGCAATTTATCAGTATGGGCCTGTTGGCAGAGATTCAGATCCGGACGTATCATGAGTCGCAAGATAAGCCTATTTATGTGATTAAGGAATCGTACGCCGGAAAACTTGGGTGATGTTGGCGACCGTGGCATATACAAACGCTGCTATTGGTGGGATGCTTATTTTAGGCTTGCTGATAGCGGGGTTTGTATTTTGGGTAACGCTGGCATATGAGGTGTCCCAAAAAGGTATGCCCGCTCCGAAATATCTGGAATGGTTGCGGCAGCGGCATTGGTCTGGTCGTGACTTGTTGCATGTCGGTATTTGGGTCAGTGTATTTTTGTTATTTTTTTTTGTGATGGGGTCATGGGCGCGTCATGCCGGTCTTGATCCACATTGGCTGCATGTTATTGCGGCATTGCAAAACAGCGTTTTACAATTACTCGTGGGTGGTTTGTTAGTTGTTCGGATGCGTGGATGCTGTCGCGATCTCCGGGATGGCTTTGGACCGCGTGACGAAGAGCGTGTTCAATGGACTCATGTGGTGCCCTTGATTGTAAAGTGCTATGTGCTGGCACTACCCGCCGTCTTTAGTGCTGCCTGGATTTCACAGTTTCTGATCAGGCAGTCCGATGCAGAACATTCTTTTCAACCGGTATTGGTTTTCTTTACCGATGCGGCAACGCCCGATTGGTTTCGGTGGTGGCTTGTTGGGGTAGCTGTGCTCCTTGCCCCCATCGTCGAAGAGGCCTTGTTTCGGGGTGTGATGTTACCGGTATTGCTGCGTAAATATGGCCTATGGACATCTTTGATGGGGTGCTCGGTTTTATTTGCACTGGTTCATGGACATTTGCCATCCATGCTTCCGCTAACGGTTCTGGGATTTGGTTTAGGCGCAGCGTATATATACACGGGTAATCTGCTGGTGCCGATTGGAATGCATGCCTTGTTCAATGGGGTGAATTTACTTGTTTTACTGCTGGCAGGCGGTCTGCCGGGACCCATGTAAAGGGAATGCTCTAAACACTGGCTGGCTATGTTGTTTCGAGTAACTTGACCAATGTGGCAGGCAAGTCATCGATTGCTGGAATGATGTATGTTGCCCGCGTTTTGGCGTCCGGCGTCTCGTTTACGAGAATGGTACGGCATCCGGCACGTCGTCCGGCTTCGATGTCGGTTTCGTTGTCGCCAATCATCCAGCTTGTCTTTAAGTCGATGTGGTGCTCTTGCGCGGCTTGGAGGAGCAAGCCTGGTTGGGGCTTGCGGCAGGTACAGGTGTTGCGGTCATGTGTGCAGCAGTATATGCCAAGCAGGGGAATTCCTGCATGTTGTAATTGTTCCATAAGGTGAGCATGAATATCATCCAGTGCCTGTCGCGACATGATGCCTCGTGCCACGCCCCGTTGGTTGGTGGCAATGGCAATGCCGTATCCGCGGTTTCGTGCGATGGTTGCCGCTTCGAGAAAGGCAGGTTGTATATGGAAATCCTCTGTTTTCTCGACATAGCCAGGGCCGGGAGAAATATTGACGATGCCGTCGCGATCAAAAAATACGCAGCGCATCAGGCTGTAATCCTATCTTGCCCGCCCATATAGGGAACAATGGCTTGCGGCAGGAGAATGGAACCATCGGCCTGTTGACCATTTTCCAGAATAGCAATCATCAGGCGTGGAAGAGCAACCCCGGAGCCATTCAGGGTGTGTACGAATTGGGGTTTCCCGTTGGCGTCCCGATAGCGGATGCCGGCTCGGCGAGCCTGAAAATCCTCGAAATTACTGCAGGATGAAACCTCTAGCCATTCCTGTTGCCCTGGTGCCCATAGTTCAAGATCATAACATTTCGCTGCTGCAAAGCTCATATCGCCACTACATAATTCCAATACGCGGTAGGGAAGCTCGAGTCGCTGAAGCACATCTTCAGCATGGGCAGTCAAGGATTCTAGTTCGTCATAAGATGTTGTCGGCTCAACAAACTTGACCATCTCGACCTTGTCAAATTGGTGAACCCGGATTAAGCCTCGGGTACCTCGTCCAGCAGCACCTGCCTCGCGGCGAAAGCAGGGTGTATATGCAGTCAAATAGATGGGTAGTGGCTGATCAATAATTTCTTCGCGGTAATAATTTGTGACGGGGACTTCTGCAGTGGGAATGAGCCAAAGGTCATCTGATGGCACGTTGTACATGTCGTCTTGCATTTTGGGAAGCTGACCGGTTCCGGTCATGCTCTTGCTGTTGACCAGAAATGGAGGCAGAAGTTCTGTGTAGCCATGCTCATTGACGTGCAGATCGAGCATGAACTGGATGAGTGCCCGCTGTAATTTTGCTGCACCTGCTTTTAAGAGTGGGAACCCTGCTCCCGTCATGCGTGTGGCTCTGGCAAAGTCGAGTATGCCTAGGTCCTCTCCGATCTCGATGTGGGTTTTGGGGGTGAACTCGAATGTACGTGGTGTGCCCCATGTACGCTTGACACGATTGTCGGAAGCATCTTTTCCGATCAGCGTGTGTGGGCCTGGGGTGTTCGGTATGCTCAGAAGGCGTTGTTCTTGCTCAGCTTCAATGGCTTTTACTTTGGCGTCAAGGGAATCAATTGCATTGCCGAGTGCGCGAACCTCTGCTTGCGTGGCGGATGTGTCTTCTCCTTGTTTGCGGCGCATCCCGATTTCTTTGGAGAGCCGGTTGCGCTCGTTTTTACGTGACTCTGCATCTTGCAGAAACTCGCGTCGAACACGGTCCTGTTCGATAATGGAATCGATCATGGAAGGATCAGCCCCACGTGCCAGCAATCCTTTTTTGACGTCTGTTGGGTTTTCTCGGATTCGTTTGATATCGAGCATGTTAGCGGTCTCCTTAGCTACGCAATATGTGGACGACAAGCCCAGTAAGAATGATACCCAGTACAAGAAGTAAACTGAGCAATTCTTCTCTTGTTACAGGGGTAATACACTGCCGCAGCTTTTTCATGATATGGCAATGTTTACGAGTTTGTTCGGAACAACAATGATTTTGCGAATGGTCTTGTCCTGGAGCCATCGCCGAACATCTGGATGGGCAAGGGCGGTTTCTTCTACGGTCGTCTGGTCGGTATCGGTTGGGAATTGCAGACGGGCCCGAATTTTGCCGTTAATCTGCACCGGCATTTCGACTTCGTTCTCCCTTGCAACGTTCTTGTCTGCTTGGGGCCATCCGCAACGGAAAATGCTTTGTGTATTTCCGAGACGGGACCATAGTTCCTCGGTGAAATGCGGAACAATGGGTGATAAAACCCGGAGAACGAATTCTATGGTTTCGCGTCGTACAGCAGGATGAACGGAGTCGGCCGAAGCACGGAAAAGCGCCAGCAACTCATTGCAGCGTGCAATGGCGGTATTGAACTGGAATCCGCCTTCAATAGCTTCGGTTACACGTTGCACGCATTGATGCGTTTTTCGGCGGAGTACAATATCGGTTTGCTCCAGTTTGTCGGGAATGGGTTCTCCTGGTTGCGATAGCGATGGGATCTGGTTGAGGACAAGAGTCCACAAACGTGTTAACAATCTCCATGCTCCATGAATGCCCGATTCACTCCAAACTTGCATTTTGTCGGGTGGCGCATCGCTTACCATGTAAAGTCTTACGGTGTCAGCCCCAAAACGGTCGAACATCTTATCCGGATCGACTACATTATATTTTGATTTGCTGATTTTGGTCATTTCCGACTTCACGGGTGTGCCACAGTGTTTACAGGTGCCATCGATCATGATGTCGCCTTCGCGTTTCCCTTCGACATCGTCTTCTGGTAGCCACTTGTGTGTTTCGCAAAAGTAGGCTGTTTTGCACACCATGCCTTGGCAGAAGAGGCGTTTGAATGGTTCCTCGAAGGGTATGAGCCCCATGTCATGCAGCACCATGGTGAAGAAGCGTGCATAGATGAGGTGCATGGTGGCATGTTCAATCCCGCCAATATATTGGTCAACGGGCATCCAGTGTTGCAAGGCACTCGCATCAAAGGGTGCATTGGTGTTGTGCGGATCGCAATAGCGCAGGAAATACCAGCTAGAGTCGACAAAGGTGTCCATTGTGTCGGTTTCGCGTCGTGCGGTTCCTCCACATTGCGGACAAGTGCAGTTCAGGAATGAATCGCTAGATGCGAGAGGATTCCCATGGCCTTCCTTGAATTGCACATCGTGCGGTAGTCGAACAGGTAGATCCGACTCCGGGACAGGCACAATACCACAGGATTCGCAATACATGATTGGGATGGGTGCGCCCCAGTAGCGTTGGCGGCTGATGAGCCAGTCCCGTAAACGATAGTTAATGGTTTTCTTGCCAAAAGATTGCGTTTCGAGCCACGTGATGATATCCGGCATGGCCTCGCGATTATTGCGCCCATTAAAGGGACCGGATTGCATCATGGTTCCGGCATCGACGTAAGCTTCGGTCATAGTGGTGGGATCCAAGCTGTGATCGGGTGGGGCAATGACGATTTTAATGGGAATGTCGTATTTGCGGGCGAATTCGAAATCGCGCTGATCGTGAGCTGGAACCGCCATAACAGCACCGGTTCCATAGCTCATAAGTGCAAAGTTTGCAACCCACAGAGGCACTTTGTCGCCATTGACGGGGTTGATTACATGAAACCCAGTCCATACTCCCACTTTTTCGCGTTCGGCGATGTCTTTTTCGCTTGTCCCTTGCCGGCGCATTTCTCGCACGATAGACATAACGCGGTCTTCATGCTTTGTGCCTGCAACCAGTTTTTCCACGAGGGGATGCTCTGGTGCCAGACTCATAAAGGTTACGCCGAATAGGGTGTCGGGGCGCGTGGTGAAAATGGGGAGTGTTTCGCCTGTTTCGGCAACGGTAAAGTCGACTCGCGCGCCTTCTGAACGCCCGATCCAGTCTTCTTGCATTGCTAGTACGGCGTCTGGCCAGTTGCCACGCAGTTTTTCATGTCCATCGAGTAAGCGTTGGGCATAGCGACTCATGGCAAAAAACCATTGCGACATATCCTTCTGTTGCACGTCGGTACCGCAGCGCTCGCATTTCCCGTCGTGAACCTGTTCATTCGCCAGAACCGTTCCACAGGGATCGCACCAGTTTACCGGGGCCGTTTTTTTGAGAGCCAGACCGTTTTTGTAGAATTGCAGAAATAACCACTGGGTCCAGCGGTAGTAATCTTCATGACTGGTGGCGACTTCACGCGTCCAGTCATAGCCCCAACCTGCCCGCTGCATTTGAGCGGTCATTTTTTCGATATTCTTTTCCGTGAAAGGTTGAGGATGTGTTCCCGTTCGAATGGCTGCATTTTCGGCGGGGAGCCCGAAACTGTCCCAGCCCATAGGGGATAAGAGGTTGTATCCTTGCAGTAGGTAGTAGCGGGATATGATGTCTCCGAGTGTGTAATTGATAACATGTCCCATGTGCAAGACGCCCGAGGGATAAGGAAACATGGTTAGGCAATAAAACCGCTTGTCTGCATTCGGATCTGCTGCGAATAACTTCTGTTCTTTCCAAGCAGCTTGCCAGCGCGTTTCGATCGCGTGGAAGTCATATTCTTGCGTCATTGTGCTTCACTCTCCTCTTGTGGTCCCAAGAAGCGGTTGGCGCGCCATTGTCCTTCAAAACTTTGGCCATCTGGTCTTGTAAAAACGCCGGTACCCCAGAACTGGTCGTTTTGCCATTGTCCTTCATACATGCTTCCGTCCGGGAAAATGTAGATGCCTGTGCCCTGGTATAAGCGGCCATTACGCCACGTGCCGTTCAGTTCGCCACCATTGGAAAACGAATAGACTCCCTGGCCATGTCGCAGCCCGCCTTCCCAGAATCCCTCATACGATTCACCGTCAGGTAACGTCTGTATACCGAAGCCGTGGCGTGATCCGTCTTGCCATTCTCCCTCATAGGTTTCCCCATCTTGAAATAGCATTCTCCCTTCTCCGTGGGGTCTGCCGTTTAGCCATTTTCCCGTGTAAATACTACCATCTGCAAACGTCTGTGTGGTGGTCGTAGGTTCCAGTGGCGTTGTTGGCGTCTCAATTTCCAGTTCATCGGCTTTTTGTAGTGCAATTTTCTCGTCGCGTTCCTGGATAAGCGCCTCAAAGCGAATCCGGTATTCGGGACTTTGCACCCAAAAAATCGGCGTTCTGCCGTCTTGTGATTCGGCAAAAATATCGGCACCGGCAGATAAGAGGGCTGTAATGACCGCATCGGCTTCCTGACGGACTGCCCAATGGAGGGGGGTGGATCCATCGTTGGCGGCGGCATTTACATCAGCCCCTGCATTTGTCAAGAGTTCTGCCATCTCAGCGGCTCTGCCAATTGCCGCCCAGTGCAACGGGGTTTGCCCCTGATCGGTGGTAGGGTCGAGTTCTGCTCCAGCTTCAATGAGTAACGTGGCGATTCGGGTTTCGTTCCTACGGGCGGCCCAGTGAAGCGCTGTGCTTCCGTTCGTAGCGGGTCGGTTAATTTCTGATCGGTGTTGGATCAGCAATGCCGCTACGTCGGGCAGTCCGTATAGGGCGGCCCAATGCAGTGGAGTGGTCTCTCCTGCTGCTCTAGCTTCGACATGTAATAATGGTTCTTCGCGAATCAATTGTATCGCCCGGTCCGCATCTCGGGTGCGGATAGCGGAAAAGATGTCTTCTGCTGTTGCTGTTTGCGGATAGGCAATTACGGCTATTGTCGCCCATAAAAGCCCAAACCATCGACCTAAACGCTGAAACCTCATATCATTCCTCTTGAACGGTGACTTCTACCAAGTCGGTTTTAATACGAATTTCCAGTGTATGAATACGGCTTACTGATTGCAATTCCTATTATATTGCTCCCATGCTACCTTTGCCGTGTATAACTTTGGCAGTATGTGATGATTTGTAGCGGTGATACCGTTCGCTTGTTTGTTATGATCATGCGTATAACGTGATGATTGGTAATATGACGTATTCGTAAGAGGGGATATGAATCAGGTTTTGCTTGAAACAAATGAAGTGGATGCGGAGCAGTGTGTTGTCTTGTCAGGTCGGCGTGCGGAACATCTGATACGGGTGTTGCAGGTGCGCGCAGGGGATTCGGTACGGGTTGGTATGTTACATGGCGGGCGTGGAGTTGGGGAAGTGCTTGCTGCTGATGCCACAACGGTTACCATGCGGTGCAGCATCAACCTTCCTGGATTGCCACGTACAGGCATAACTTTGTTGATGGCGCTTCCTCGTCCCAAGGTCGTAAGGAGATTATTTGCTCCACTGGCGTCATGGGGTGTGGAAAAGATTATTTTTACGAATGCCGCCAAGGTTGAACGAGTGTATTTTGATACGCATTGGCTAGAGCCCGAGCGTTATGCGCTTTTACTGCGGGAAGGACTCGAACAGAGCGGGGAAACGCGCCTACCCGAGGTGCAAATGATTCGGCAATTGAAGCCCTTGGTTGAAGATACCCTTTCGCAGTTGAAAGGAGGCAAATTTATCTTGCATCCAAATGCGGATGCGTGTCCTGCCGTGTCGATAGCATTGCAATCTCCCGTTCTGGTTGCGATCGGGCCAGAGGGAGGCTGGACAGATTATGAGGTTGATTTGTTCCATCGGCATGGTTTTACATGTGTGACATTAGGAGAGCGTATTTTGCGTAGTGATATTGCCGTACATGCCATGATGGGCATACTTCATGGATTACAGGAGCGTGAACGTGGGTAATCAGCGATTTAGAAAACCGGTTAAAAAAGGTGGGAGACGCGTTGGTCGTGGCTCATCACATGGTGGTGGTACCGAGGTCCTGTATGGACGGCAACCGATCCGGGAAATGTTATTGGCCGGTCGTCGCCGGGTGGAAACCTTGTACATGGCTCCACAAGTTCAGGCACGGGGGGATCTTTCGGAAATTCTTGCGCTCGCCGCTGGAAAACATATTCGTGTGCAGCATGCAGATGCCGCAACGCTTGAGACATTGGCCGAGGGGGGGAACCATCAAGGTGTCGTGGCTGTGGTAAGTCCTTATCGTTATGTCTCCTATAAAAAAATGTTGAGTGATGCGGAACAGATCAAGAATCCGCTATTTTTGTTTCTGGATCATTTAGAAGACCCGCAGAATGTCGGATCTCTCTTGCGGACGGCTGAAGCGGCTGGGGTTTGTGGGGTCGTGATTCCCGAGCATCGGGCGGCTGGTATTACCGCGACCGTAGTTCGGGCTTCTGCTGGAGCCTCCGAACATATGGCCGTCGCGCAAGTCCCCAATCTGGTGCGCTGCATGCGGTTGTTACAAGAGCGTGGCGTGTGGTTTGCCGGGTTGGAAGCTGGTGAGGGGTCGCAGGAATTAACCGTGGTCAACATGCAAGGTCCTATGGGTATTGTTGTGGGTAGTGAAGGCAAAGGCATGCGCAGGCTAACCCGTGAAAGTTGTGATTATCTTGTGCGCTTGCCAATGCTTGGGAAGGTTACGTCTTTGAATGCCGCAGTGGCAGGGGCCATTGCTTTGTATGAAGTGATTCGTCAACGGAGGAAGCAAGAAGATGCAAATACATGATCTAGCAGGGAAGGCTGTTCCCGAGTCCATGCGCGTAAATATACCGCGTTTGTTGTCGGCCTACTATCGCGAGGCGCTAACAGGTAAGGTTGCTTTCGGGACATCCGGGCATCGCGGTACGGCAGGTAATGGTACATTTAATGAAGCGCACATATTAGCGATATCCGCAGCCGTGTTGGAAGTGCGTCAGCAGCAAGGCATTGATGGTCCCATGTTTGTCGGGATGGATACACATGCGCTTTCAGAAGCTGCGTGGGTCACGGCGATGGAGGTGTTTGGTGCCGCCGGTATTGACATCCGCTATCAAGAGGGGCGTGGGGTAACTCCGACGCCAGCCGTCTCGCGGGCCATACTGGCGTATAACGCGGGTCGAAAAACGGGGCTTGCTGATGGTGTCATTATTACGCCTTCGCATAATCCGCCGACGGATGGCGGTTTCAAGTATAATCCACCGCATGGTGGTCCCGCAGAAGGCGCATTAACCAAAGCCATTCAAGATCGGGCTAACATGCTTATCGAGGAGGGTGTAGAGAAAATTGCACGATTGCCGCTACAGCAAGTGTTGGCACAACCCTCGTGTCAGGCTTTTGACTTTATCGATCCATACGTTGAAGCGCTTGGTGGCATCATTGATATGGATGCTATCCGTGAAGCGAAGTTGCAGGTGGGTGTAGACCCGATGGGCGGTGCTGGCGCGGCCTATTGGTCGGTAATTGCCGAGCGCTACGGGTTGGATCTGAGCATCGTCAATGAGAGCATGGATCCAGCCTTTATGTTCATGCGTATTGACTGGGATGGGAAGATCCGGATGGATTGTTCCTCTCCCTATGCAATGGCTGGCTTAATTGATTTAAAGGATCGATTCGATGTGGCGTTTGGTAATGATGCTGATTTTGATCGGCATGGTATTGTAACGCCGTCAGCGGGACTGATGAACCCGAACCATTACCTTTCCGTGGTTGTTGATTATCTTTTCCGGTACAGGAAGGATTGGCCCCGCGATGCAATGGTGGGAAAAACACTGGTTTCCAGCTCAATGATTGATCGTGTCGCCATAGCGCTGGATCGCAAGGTCGCGGAAGTACCGGTTGGATTTAAGTATTTTGTGGATGGTTTGTTGACCGGAAGCTTCGGTATCGGATGCGAAGAGAGCGCGGGTGCATCCTTTTTACAGAAAGATGGTAGTGTCTGGACTACTGATAAGGATGGTATCTTGTTGAACTTGTTGTCGGCAGAGATTCTGGCCGTAACCGGGAAGGACCCTGGTTTATATTACAAGGATCTCGAGCAGCAGCATGGTGCTCCTGTGTATGCACGTATGGATGCTGTGGCATCGGCGCAACAGAAAAAAGCACTGTCGTCCTTGACGCCCGATAGCATCACGGCGGATACGCTGGCAGGCGAATCCATCGAGAGTGTATTGACGCATGCCCCTTATAATCAAGAAGCTATAGGAGGCGTAAAGGTTCAGACAGCGAACGGTTGGTTTGCGGCACGTCCTTCTGGAACCGAGGATGTGTATAAGATTTATGCCGAGAGTTTTCTCGGGGAAGAGCATCTGTCGAAGATCCAGGAAGAGGCGCAAGTTATCGTCGGCAAGGCCTTTCAACGGGCTGGTGCATAGCCCGCGCGGGCCCGCATGCGATAGGATACGCTTTACGTGTGCCGTCTCTCGGATTTTTGGTGGATACGGAATGGAATGTCCTTATCACGAATGCATATCCGTCGTATGGGCAAGGTTCCTTCTTTGAGTGTAATGGTGGCGATCGTGGAGCCTGTTTCATCCGTGACGGTATGCCAGGTTCCCCAGCCGTGTCCGAAGGAGAAAAAGGTGGGCTGCGGCTGGAGCGATAAATATAGGGTTTCTGTGGTGCCATCATATTGGAAGGCAGAGAGGGCGAGGATATGGGTCCAGGCGGCCATTGCCCGGGCATAGTGGTGTCCGCATTCTGCTTCATTGTAGGGGTTGCGTTTCTTCCCGTCGTAACGGTTACGTATATGCGAAACCAGGCTAATGCCTTCTTCGATCATCCCTTCGTATATGAGATGTGCAGCCAGTGTGTGCTCAAAGCCTGTCATGACTTCGTTGTAGTATGGGAAGGGGCGTTGCGGTCGATTCCCATGTGGGTAGGTAGCCATGAGCACGGCGACCTCATCCGCGAATACATAATTGCGTAAATGATTGAAATGATCATGGAAACCATGCTTGAGATTATATTTCAGGATAGAGCGCAACGTTGTTCGGACATGTTCAGGGTTCAGGATGTAGCCGAGGCCGCAGATATGCGCCATGTACTGACCTACAAGTTGATCGATCAGGCAGCCTTTGCCTAATTGTAGGATGGGATCCCCGTTTTGATCCAAGGCGGCATTGTTGGTTGTGTTGGCATGGATGGCAGTTGGTAGGGCAATCAGGTGTTCGTAGTATTCTCCATTGAATAAGTGCTGGTCAGTCCAGTCCCTTCCTTGCTCGAAAAGGGTCTGGCATTTTTCAGCAAATGTGGATTCGTCGACCAGCTCGTTTTGCGTCAAATACGTCGCCATCGATGCGGCGGCTTTGAGTGCACCGAGATACCAGCCCTGCATTTGCGGGTTGGGTCCATAGTAATCCACATCCATTGTGTTATGCTGGCATCCTTCCATGACGCCATCCTGATTGGCATCCCATCCACCTTTAACCCATGCAAAGGAAAGAGTTTTTTTGACCTTAGGCCAGATTTTTGCGAGAAACATGTCGTCACCGCAAAGTTTCCAATCTCGATAGATTTTCATGATGCAGCCCATTTGACCATCGGCTGCAGCTTCGAACTTGTTATCAGCATCGTTTAATGCAAGAGGCAGTTTTGTGCGGAAGCGCATGGCTCCTTCTTCGTTGGTGGCGTGCAGGAATTCGACTTCCCGCATGCTGCGGGCCAGATTGGCAAAGAGAAATGGGGTGGTTTGTTCGTAGTTCCAAACGTG
>PWYP01000052.1 GCA_003567805.1 PVC group bacterium | reverse complement strand
AATATCCACAACGCCATCGGAAAAATCCGTCCAGATAAAAGGAATGAAATAATCATAGTCCGTCATGCCCCCCCGACCTTCTGTCATGCCCTCCCAGTAACTGGCCTGTAGTACCCACCGCTGTCCCAGCAGTGCACGCGCGGTGAATCCGGCATATAGCAGATCTTTTATATCCCACGTCAACTCGCTTAGGAGCAGATTCCCCGTATACACCAATTCACGGGCGGTTCCTTGCTGCCAGCGAAATCCGGCATCCACATGAAAGCGATACGCAACCCATTCGGCGCCGACAGGACGGGAGGTCTCAGGGGTATCTGCTTCGCCAAAAGACGGCGTCTCTCCAAGCGCGAAGTTGGTACATACGCATATCAATAGGATGCATATAGATTCGCGTATTCTAGTCTGTAACTTCACCGTTTTCCTAATGTTTTCGGTAGGGCGAACCGTCTCCGGTGAGCCGCGTCCGTAGATCGCGCCTAGGCAGCCCATGAAAGACCAAAGGGCTCCCAAGGGCCAATCCAGGCACCACACACCGACAACGGCTCGGCGAGGACGCCTCGCCCTACCTTTTTAAGTTTCTCTCCTGCATCATCTGGGGGCACCCCCGGGGCCGGGGCTAGGCTGTAACTTCATTTTTACATACAAGATGTTGTTTTTTAACGATCTATCAGAATTCACACCTGAAAAGTGCGTGGGTATGTGAGCATGTGGGACAAATACAAACAACGTCCCCCCCTCACACACACCCACGCGCTCACACACAAGTTTTAATATGCATCAGCCGAGCCTCACAGGGTCGAGACTAGAAAGCACCAAAAAAGATACTGCTGAATGTTGTAATCGGTGCTGTTTCGCGGAAATCATCGACCGCAGCGCGTATTTCTTGAATCGTGGCCTCAATTTCCTCATACACTTTGTCATCTGCCAGCAAACGGCCAATGGTTCCCTCTCCCCGTTCTACTTTTTCCGTTACTGTACGCAAAGAGACCATGATGGCTTCAAGGTCTTCCCAGGCAGAAACACCGTCCTCGGACAGCAAACGACCAGCAATCCCTTCTCCGGCCGTCAGCCCCTCAACAATCTGACGTACGCCAGACATAGCAGCAGCCACATCATCATACAGGCTGTCGTCCTCCGACAAAAGACGCCCTAGCATACCTTTACCGGCATTGACGCGCGTGATCATGGCATCAATCTGTTCCACGGAATTGCGTACGCGCCCAAATACATCACCCTCAATAATTTCTTTGCGCGCAGCAGACACAATTTCCGCTGCATCCATCATCAAATCATGCGGGTCAGAACCCACATATCGATTCTTCTGCAGAACCTCTGCATCGGGATCCCCCTCGTGAATCTGAAGTTGCTGCCCGCCTAAAAGGGTGGTGGTAACAATCCGAAACTCGTAGCCTTCGCGAATCTTCACCGGCGTATCAAGCTGTAGTGTAACGCAGACCCCCTGACAAAAAACATCGTCGGTAAGTTCCAGTCTGCGTACCTTGCCGACAGGCATCCCCCGCATAACCACATTGTCACCTGTGCGCAAGCCTTTCACGTCATTAAACGTTACCTGCATCTCATATGTATTTTGAAAAAACGACTCCTGGGATAAAATGATCGTAAAATATCCCAATCCCAAGAATATCATCACCAGAAATGCCCCGACGATGATCTCCATCGTCAACTCCCGTTCGCGCCAGTCTTTTTTCACGCTTCCTCCCAAACTCCACGTTTCGTGATATATTGCGACTCCAGAAACCGAACCACCTGCTCGTTGCGACTTTCCACAAAGTCTTGCGGCGAAGAAACCTCGATAATATGTCCATCATGCAAAACGGCAATGCGATGCGCAATCGCCAAGGCACTATGCAAATCGTGCGTTACCACAACGCTCGTAATTTGTGTCTCCTCCCGCAAACGGTCAATCAATCGATCAATCGTGCGCGAGGTAACAGGGTCCAAACCAGATGTTGGCTCATCATACAATACAATATCGGGTTGTGTAACTATGGCACGCGCCAATCCTGCACGCTTTTTCATGCCTCCTGAAATTTCAGATGGACGTTTGTCGCCATCCCCAGCCATTTCGACCATTTCAAGAACTTCCGCAACGCGCCGGTCTATTTCTCCACGCGTTAATCGACTTTTTTCCAAGAGTGGTAGGGCGATATTTTCGGCCACCGTCATCCAAGCCAGCAAGGCGCCACCCTGAAAAAGATAACCGAATCGATTCCGCACCCGCTCCAGAGCACGACCGGATGTATGATTCACAGCAACATCGCCCACATAAACATCCCCAGCGTCCGGCGTAAGCAAGCGCACCATATGCTTGAGCGTTACACTTTTCCCGGTACCTGACGGCCCCACTAACGCAAACGTCTCACCCCGCCGTATCGAAAAATGTATGCCAGCCAAAACCGGGGACGCACCAAAAGCCTTGTGCACACCTTCAAACCGGATGATTGCTTCTTCTGTTGCTGTTGCCATAGCTTCCTTATTACGGACGTAAAATCACATAAGAAGGTAGCCCTTTGACACCAAGTTGATCAAGCACACGTTTTGTGTCCGGATCAGAAGGATCCTCGGCCTGGAATTTTAACCGGATATACGGTTCGAGCGCTTCCTTAACCGATGCATCCTGAAACGTAGAGCGGTCCATCGCGATACAATTGCGACACCATGTTGCCCAGAAATCTATGAAGAGATCCTGCCCGCTGTCACGGGACTCGGCCACGGCGACGGCCGGGTCATGCAACCAAAACCCCGATGTATCTACCGTTTGGGTTTCCGGCACGCGCAATAATTGAACGCCCAAGCGTCCATAATAGACTGCCGCCAGTAAGATCAAAACGCCAAACCCGATTTTCACGAGTTCCATCCAGCGCCCCGGTTTCGGGAGAAAAGAGAGTCCAGCACCAGCGAATGGCCAAGGCAAAGCCATACCGAGCCCCAGAACAAAGGGTAATAGGAGTGCCAGAGCATGGCCGTCCTGATAAAATCCGGTTGATAGTACGAGAACAGAGATCACCGCAGGCGCCACACAGGCCCCAGCAAGCAATGCCGCAACACCGCCAAAAAGAAAAGCAGTCCAGACCGGACCGCGACTCTTGTTTTGCCCCACCAGCGTCTGAAAACGCGAAAAGTCAATCTGGAAGAGGCCAAACATGGCCAATGCCAGTAATACAAACAATATGGCAATACCCAAGTTAAACCATGGGCTCGCATTGAGCGTACCAAATTGTGCGCCCGTGAGCACGACAACCACACCGAGAAGACCATACACCAGCGCAATACCCATACCATAAACGGCACCAAGACCAAACCCTCGTGCCCGCGAACCCGCCTGTGAACCAGCACCAATAATGGCCATATTGATTGGAATCATCGGCAACACGCATGGTGTCAGATTCAAAAGAAAGCCGAAAAATACTGTGGCCAGAACCCCCAACAGGATTCCATATGTGTCGAACAAGCTTTCTAAACGGCCACGTTGCATGCCTTCGCCAGCCTCTACTCGTTCCATGAAGGCAAGAAATTCCTCTACCGTAAGAAAACCGGCATCGGTACCAATCATTTCGAAGCCATCAAAGATTGTGCCTTCTGCAGAAAGGCTTTCGCTCTCATCCTCGGGCAAGGCAGACGCAGAGGCATCATCAGTTATACGCGCAAAATCAAACGTGCGCGTTTGCGGCATAAAACAGATTTCGTCGTCACACCCCATATAACGAACGGTTACGCTGAAGGCAGGATCGGATATACGCTCCACCCTGAAGCGTAACACAAAATCCTCCTGATATACGTCCATATCCTCTTCCATAAAGGGGTCAAAGACGGTTATCGGTTCCGGTCGTTCCAGTATTACGAGATCCGCGCCTTCGGCTTCGACCTCTAAATGCCGGTCATAGAGATAATGTTTTTCCGGAACGGTAAAAGCAATGGATAACACATCTTCTTCCAACGCTACCGCCACATCAAAAGGGTCTGCATCGAACGCAAACCCCGACCGCAGAAATGTTAACATCAGTATGGTCGCCACAAGTATTTGTTTCATGCACTCTCCCTCTTCTTATTATATATGGTTTCCTTTTCAGGTGCGTAACATTACAAAAAAGCCCCAACCGGGACCAGACCATTCCCCTTTTAAGCTGAATCTATGTATTGAATTTTTGTGCAAACGTTCCATACTTACATGTAGATCGAATACGACCTCATTTCTCCATTCCTGTCAAATAAGGGGTTTCTGCATGCGCATCGGCTTACCAAAAGAAATCAAGACAGAAGAGTACCGCGTTGGACTCACACCCGTCGCGGTTAAAGCATTTGTACAACACGGACACGCTGTGCTCGTGCAAACCGGCGCAGGTGTTGGCAGTGGATTCATGGACGACGAATATAGGTCTGCAGGAGCGACCATCGCCGAAACACGCGAACAGGTCTTTGCCGAAGCCGACATGGTCGTGAAAGTAAAAGAACCCCTGCCAGAAGAGTTTCCACTCCTGCGCGAAGGACAAATCCTATATACCTATCTTCATCTGGCTGCCGACAAAAAACTCACCCAGGCCCTTTTGGATCGGAACGTTATCGGTATTGCCTATGAGACCGTGGAGCGTGACGACGGCACCCTGCCCCTTTTAACCCCCATGAGTGAAATTGCTGGGCGTCTTTCCGTGCAAGAAGGTGCAAAATATTTAGAAAAGCCATTCGGAGGACGGGGTATTCTTCTCGGTGGCGTTCCCGGAATCCGACGCGGGAAGATTGTTATCCTCGGTGGCGGTGTTGTGGGCACCAATGCCTGCAAGATGGCGATTGGCATTGGAGCAGATGTAACGGTTCTGGACATTGCTTCACGTCGCCTGACATATCTCGATGATATCTTCGGGACACACATCACCACGCTTTATTCAAATGAAAGTAATATCGAAGAGTCGGTAGCAGAAGCAGATGTTGTTATTGGAGCTGTTCTTATTCCCGGTGCAACTGCCCCGCGTCTCGTACGGCGTCATCACCTCAAACGCATGAAACGAGGCGCTGTAATTGTGGATGTTGCGGTAGATCAAGGCGGCTGCTTTGAAACAACGCGTGCAACAACGCATACCGACCCCGTGTTTATTGAGGAAGAAGTCGTGCATTACGGTGTAGCCAATATGCCTGGCGCTGTAGCACTGAGTTCTACCATGGCTCTTACCAGTGTGACCTATCCATTGGGTCTCAAAATTGCCGATCTTGGGGTCGAAAAAGCCCTGCAAGAAAGCCTTCCCTTGCGCAAAGGTCTGAATGTCTACAAAGGTGCTTGCACATACGCAGGCGTGGCGGAGAGCCTCAACCTGCCTTATACCCCTATCCAAGATGTCATAACCGGAATGTAGGCCAAAACGGTTCCCCGGTGCTTTTTCATCCCTTATTTCGAAAAAAAAACAGATTTTTCACATAAATCACTT
>PWYP01000133.1 GCA_003567805.1 PVC group bacterium | reverse complement strand
TTCGTCGCGCCCCGCTGCTGCATCTGCGTCCGAACAGATTGAATCATTTCATCACGAGATAGGCTTTCCTGCACCATAACAGGGTTTTGCACCATCACCTGTTCAACCGGCGAGGAGAGATCAGCACCGCTTGCCATCAATCGCAATGCGTCCCCATTGTTAAACACACCCTTGACGCACTTGCTGTCATCGATAATAACCGCCATACCATAACAACTGGCTTTTTCTGTCGCCATCCGTTGGATAACCGTACGAATGGTATCACAAGGCGATGCTAAAAAAACCTGATTTCTTAATGTCTCCGTAATCATATCGGCGTTTCCTCCCAATTAAACACCATTCGCGAAGCTTCATGCTTTCCAATCTCTCGTGGTGAAGCAAAACGACCACGGTAATAATCCCGATTTAACAACTCTTGATCGCTCAAGGATCGATTCGCAACACCACCGAGTTCGGACGACCACCCAGGACGAAGCGAGTCCAATTCCGAAAGTTGGTCCCCCTGCGGTAACGCTCCAAAACGCACGAGATCAACGATGTCGTCGGGTCGAATAGAAACGGGACCATCCTTCGTTTTGTCAACATCCAGAATGGTAAAATGACGTTCAATAAGCGATGCACCCATAGCAATCGCAACCTTCGATGCCATAACGCCGTCTTGCGACACCAGCGAATGATCGGAAAGTCCAACCGATGAACAAAAACGTTTAAGCCAAATCATGCGATTAAGATGCATCTGATCTAGCGGAGTAGGATAGAGCGTCACACAATGTAAAAAACTGATATTCTGATGATCAGCAACAACTTTTGCAGCCATCTTGATCTCATCATCAAATGTAGCCCCAGTCGAAATCACCAGTTCTTCGAAGTTTGCCGCGAGCTCTCGTAACAGTGTGTAAGACGCACAATCATAACTTGCCACTTTAATCGAAGAAAAACCTTGCTTGAGAATGGTTTCGATATCTCGTCGTGCAAAGCACGTCGTCATGGGCACAACCTTCCGTTGCCTTGCATATGCAACAAAATCACGAACGATTTCATCATCCAGTTCCAATGGTTTCAAACGGTCATATTCCGGTTTAAAAGGACGATGGATGCAATGCTCCACACCTGACACCTTTAACCCCGTTTCAAATTGTGGTCGGTAAACCAGATTATCTGTGTAAATATGCTGAATTTTAACATGCGTTGCCCCAGCGTCGGCAGCCGCATCTACCATCCGTCGTAATATCGACCTGTCTCCTAAATGATTTTGACAGAGTTCAGCTATAATTCGTACTTTCATTCAGACGCACCTTTTTCACTACGTTTACAATACAACAATCGTGCTAGCTCAAGATCCATTGGCAAATCGATATCAATTGCGGTTTCTACCGGAACCTCTACGCCCAAGCAAGGATCCCCCACCAACGTACCCTTTTCCATCACAACGTTTCTTCGACTCGCATAAACCGATCCCGCACGCCGATAAACAGGCGGAAGTTTTTGCCTTGGTCGCATGTCTTCAAACCCCTGGTCTATGTAATTTATGACGCGCCTCCCATCCACCAAACGCTTCATCTTAAACGGGTGCGTCTGCACCCCCGTTATCGTCACGCAACTTTCAGCATCCGGTTGCTTTTGCAAAGTGTCCACGCAATCTTTTATATCTTGAGGACGACACAGCGGCGCGTTCGGCTGTAAATAGACAATGATCGCGTACTCCTTATTATGGATCTGCTCCATACAGTTCACGGCATGCTGAACAACGGGCAAGGACTCGACGGTGTCTTCCGCCAGATGCGACGGCCGCATAAACGGAACTTGCGCTCCCCATTTTCTTCCAACGGAAGCAATATCTTCACTCTCTGTCGACAAAACCACATCCATTTCAACACCCGCGTTCAGGGCATGCCCGATCATATGCGCGACCAAAGGACGATCTCCCAGCATCGCCAAGTTCTTCTTCGGAATCCCCTTTGACCCAGCCCGGGCAAGAATTACTGCTACTATATTCATCTCATCACTTCACATATTTATTCGCATGGATGATTGGACGTATCAAAAACGAGAACTCGTTCAGCACATCAATCACCATTGTCATACGTTATCCTGACATGCTGTTATCAATACGTTGGAACCTTTCCCCTTTTTTTCTCTTTACCCTGACCTGATCAAAGCGTGGTAGCCATGACATCCTCTCACATAAACGGAGTAACCGCAAAAAAAACGGACGAACAACAGGATTGCTATACCACTTGGAAGCCAGAACGCGATACCGAAACACAACGTGCTCTGCATCCACGCGAGACTGTTATTTATTGAACCGTATAGAGTCGAAGATATCCTCATGTATATGCAATATCTTCTGAGCGACATCCGGATAAGCATTTGCATCACGATAATGCCAAATCCGACTTTTAATCTCCACGCCCTGCTTTTCCAACTGCGGCAAATCCGACTTAAAAGTATTCCAAACAGAGCCAACCGACAACAATCGTACATCTGCATTTTCATACACGGTACGAACCAGGGACGGCTGATCGCTACGCCCCCCCATCTCACGAAACAAGCGATGCCATTCATCAAAAAAACGCGTACTACGTTCGTTTTTGTTAAAAAAAACAACGCCTCCATTCCAGTATGGAAACAGATGGCTAGGCACGCCGGGCCCGACATCATATTGCTTACTTGATGAACCATATTGCTGTTTTAATATGACGTCGAATCGATCCAGGCAAATGAACATAGGTGTCAAATCGCCACACACTTCTGTATCACAATCCAAATAAACAGCTTTATCACAATTGGCATAGTGTATAGCCTGCGTTTTTACCTCACGATTATCTTCGCTCGCCTTATCCAATTCAATAATACGATCAAAATAGGATCGGATATTATCATCTATGCGCACGGACAAATTGGTGACCACCGTACAACAACAACCCGGGGTATTTTCCTTAGCCGTATTTGCAGAATGCGCAGCCATCAAGAGGTATTCATAACCAAAAGCGACATAAATCAGTTCTTTTGTTCCGTCAGATTGGTTTCTACTGCTCTTCGTTATTGATGTTTGCATGACGTTCTCGTTCAACCTTTAGCCCTGTTATGGTCTATACGCTAGAATTTATACCCGAATGCTTCTATTTCTTTTTCGTACATTTCCTCTACCAATCGTCGTGTGTAGTCATCATACCAATCCCGATAGCGGTCTTCAGATCCCCGTGTCTTCTTGGCATGCGGAAACATCTTGTCATTAAAAGGCAAGCCAATTTCTCCGCAGACAATCTGCAGGTCGCGCGCCAAATACTCAAAACGCCCAACGAAATCAACCGCGATTTGATCGTCAATTGTATAGAGATCCCAGTTGCTGGGAGGCTTCGGAACAACGTACTCAGGATCGGACCTTTGAGGATCGTGCACACGCTCAAGAAACTCCCGAAAGCCAACACTTTTTTGATGCGGTTTGCGCGTGCACCACTTGTATTCCGACACAGCGCGATCCCATGGATTTCGCACAAAACAAAACGTAAAGTATGTCTCCCATTCTCGTGGAAAACAACGTTTGACGTTATATGCCGAAGCATGATCCGTATGATCATTTAACAGTTTTCTGTATTTTTTGTTTTGCATTTTGGAAACTTGGGACAACACACTTAACGGGCAACCTTCTTTCCACCTCCCGATAATACGGGATGCCGCCGTCGGAACATAATTGAGTCCACCACGCCCCATAGCATCAAAGAGAAGTCGGGCGTTTATCTTGCCCCCGTTGGCCAAAGTATCATTCCATGAACCAACCTGAATATCCCAAAATCCAAGATATTGATTGAGCATAATGGAAATAGAACTGCCAGCAGTTTTGCGGCAATGAACGAAAATATATTTATGTTTATGGCTTATAATCATGAACTACATAACTGCGCGCTTACGCGAAAAAGATCAAAGGAAAATCTCCAAACACGTTACGATCAACAAATCACCTCTGCAGAAGTTCATTACAGATCACGTTCATACCCCAAAAAATCGAAATCATCACGGTATACATTGTATAAACGATCTTTCTGTCTTTGAGAAAGCATCTCAACACGCATCTTCCTTTCTCTCGGCTTAAAGCCATTACTAGCTGCGTGGGGGGACCATTCGATGACCGGCGGCGATGCGCCAAATATTCTATGCATGATATAAGGCAGATCCGTATCTAGTGATTCAACCCGCCCAATGTAGTCAAGCTCCGAAGGATGAAATGCCATGATTTTTGTTTGTGGTGCATAATGGTAATTTCTAATTGTTATGTCAGTATGCTCGAGTTTTGCCAGAAACTCCTCAAAAATATCGCATACATCCCGCGCGTCATTAACATAAGGTTTGATACGGCCCCTAACGATTTCGTTATATCTTGACACGTCGAGAGCCTTGTCATTGAAAGTCGATATAATTCTGGAAAAGGGATGCCTAACTATTGATAATTTAAAATAATCTCGTCGTGCACCTTCCCTGCTAATATTTGACTCTGTAATGCGCGAAAAACATTTGGCTCGC
Organism: PVC group bacterium; assembly: GCA_003567805.1. The sequence continues at coordinate 969 of PWYP01000133.1, read as the reverse complement.
ATATCTTTCATAGCATGATAATCATCCGACTTGAACCCCGTTTGTGCATATACCAACGTAGCCATAACTGTCGAATTCGCAGCTTTGGGCACTCTGCAATATATAAATTTATGCTCCTCAGAGATCATGGTACAATTATTGATTAAAAATTTATATTGCCTAAAATCAGGATGCGTAGCATTGCTTTCACGAAAAAAAGGATGCCAATGTATTTGCATCCGCTCATGAATCGTTCTTATTCTTTTCTGTATATTCTTCATATACCTTCTTAACCCGCTACTAGCATATTATAATGCGATACAAACCTTCGATTTTCCATTAAACCTATTGATCGAGTAGGCCCCGCTCCGATCTCAAGCAAGGCATACCCCCTTTTTGATATGATCTTTACAGCCGTTGAAGCCTGACCATTTCAGCAAAATATCCTTTGTCCACCGAAAGCAAATCTTTAAACGTTCCGCTTTCCACAATCACCCCTTTGTCGAGCACGTAAATGTAATCGGCATTTTTAACCGTGGCCAAGCGATGCGCGACAATCACAACAGTCATTTTCCCTTTCAGCGCATCAATACTTTGCTGAATAAAATGCTCTGACTCCGAGTCTAATGCGCTCGTCGCTTCATCTAAAATCAGCAAACTGGGTCGCTTGTAGAGTTCCCTAGCCAGGAAAATCCGCTGGCGTTGCCCCCCGGACAACCTCACTCCACGATCGCCAACATGTGTGTTATACCCCTCAGGCAATGCGCCAATAAAATCATGCGCATTTGCCATCTTTGCAGCAGCCTGAATACGATCACGTGCGTCTATGTCTGACAAATAGTTGTCTTTCCATAAACAAATGTTATTTGCTATCGTGTCATCGAAAATCACAGTTTCCTGCGAAACATACCCGATTTGCCGCCTCCAAGAGACCAAATCTATATCAGCTCCCGCTTTCCCATCAATGTAGATGCAACCGCTTTGTGGTTT
>PWYP01000017.1 GCA_003567805.1 PVC group bacterium | reverse complement strand
TTACAATATCCGGAACAACCTTACGACACAGACCATTATTGCCAGCCCAAGGCTGCGTGTCGACCAAAGCAATCGCCGCATATTGCTCTAGATTCGTATCATCGAGTGATTTGATATTTAGTCCGAGATACTTTAATAACGCGCGATTTTCCGCCCTACCAACAAAGCCACCGCATGCCAACGTGGTAGTAATATCTTGAAAAGACTTCACCAATTCTCGCAAGGCCGCCGCAGCGGCAATCGCATCTGGATCTGGAAAATCCTGCATCACGATCAACAGCGTTCGCTTACCTTCCAACACACCAAGCAATTTGGATAGCTTTTCCCGCACAACCTTTTTGTGATCCGCTTTCATCGTGGCCATAATAATAAGATGTTGCCTTATGTCCACATTTTCCGCCACCCTCCAGCCCATCAGCACCACGCGTCCCAACAGAAACCCAACCGGCAAACACCATAACAGTGCCAACAAGTTTCGGAAACGAGCATATAAAGCAGCTTATCCTAGGTTGTAACTTCATTTTTACATACAAGATGTTGTGGTTTTTCCAACGATCTATCACAATATGTTTGAGCGTCCAACATCGAACATTCAACGTCGAACATCGAATGAAATGCTCCCGTAATTGGACGTTGAATGTTGGACGTTCGATGTTCGATGTTCAAATTCTCCCAAGTTTCTCCCCCGCATCATCTGGGGGCACCCCGGGGCCGGGGCTAACATGTTAATACCGCGCGCCCCATGCTCCATCTTTTATCATTTCGAAACCCGCGCATGCTCGACAAGGAATCCTCATACATCTATATTGCCACGCATGAGCAACCAATTACAGATACAACATGTGCGCCATGTGCTTGTCCGACTGGAAGAAACCATTATCTTCGCTTTGATTGAACGAGCTCAGTTCCTTCGCAATGCGCCGGTTTACGAAAGTGGTCGGTTCGGCTCCGTATTGGAAGGCCAGAGCTTGTGCGGTTTCATGTTGTTGGAATGCGAACGTAGTCATGCCAAAGTGCGACGCTACACCAGTCCCGACGAGCATCCTTTCTTCAAAAACCTGCCGGAGCCTATACTACCCAGCATCGGCTATTCCCACAATCCTCTCGTATCCAACGATATCAACATCAATGCCGATATTCGGCAGGTTTATGAAACGTCCATTCTTGATCGGATTACCCAGCCCGGTGACGACGAGCAATACGGATCGACCGCTGTATGTGATGTTGCCTGCCTGCAAGCCTTGTCCAAAAGAATTCACTACGGCAAATTCGTCGCGGAAAGTAAGAGCCGGAATCCATCTCCACAATTACAAGAGGCTATCACCAGCGAAAACCGACACGCCCTATTGCAGGCCATCACAGATTCCCGCGTGGAGCAAGCTGTACTTGATCGTGTTTTGCATAAAGCACAAACCTACACGAATGAATTACATCAAGCCACCAAACAGGAGACCTTGCAACCAAGCGTCATTCGCGATATTTATAAAGACTTGATTATTCCCATGAACAAACAGGTCCAAGTAGAATACATTTTGCAACGAAAACACCGTTTGATATCCAGCGCAAAAAAGACAGGAAGAAGCGCAACGTAAGGCTGCTATGCAAAGATTATCCTATTTTCTCAAACGCATTCTTTTAATCATACCCACGTTTATTGGCATCACCCTTGTCGTCTTTGGCCTCATTCAATTCGTTCCCGGCGGCCCTGTAGAGCAAGCACTCATGCAAATGCAAGGCGTCGGAATGGGTGGGGAAAGCGCCTTGGGCGTTAGCGCAGACACAGCAGCCGGGATTACCGAGGAATACCGCCTCGAACTGGAGCGTCGCTTTGGCTTCGATCAACCTTTCTACCGACGTTACTGGAATTGGCTGATCCGGGATCGTCTTGGGATGCGCATGGAATCATACATGTACACCGGCAATACGGCCTGGGAACTGATTCGCGGACGACTTGCCGTTTCACTTATCTTCGGCATTACAGGTTTTTTGCTCAGCTACCTGATCTGCATCCCCTTGGGCATTGCCAAAGCATTACGCAATGGATCCTATTTCGATTTTTCCTCTAGTGCGATTGTCTTTACAGGCTATGCCATACCAACAGTTGCACTCGGCATGATTCTCCGCGCGCTGTTCACGGGAGTAACCGAAGGGTTCCCCGCCCTGCTACCCCTCGGCGGATTCCAGTCCCCTGATTACGACCAGCTCACGCTCTTGGGGCGATTTCTCGATCGTGCTCGGCACATGCTGCTACCCGTTCTATGTTACGTCGCCGGCAACTTTGCCGTTCTGACCATGTTAATGAAAAATGCCCTGCTCGATCAAATCAGCCGCGACTACATCCGTACCGTCTTCGCCAAGGGAGGCAACCGTAAACGCGCGGTCTGGGGGCATGCCCTGCGCAACGCCATGATTCCCATTGCCACCGGCTTCGGAGGGATCATGACCCTCATGTTTGCAGGATCCGTTATCATTGAAAGAATCTTTGAAATTCCCGGAATGGGACGCTTCAGCCTTGATGCCATCATTGGCAGGGATTATGCCATTTTCATGGGCATTCTTTCCCTCACCTCCATCCTCGGGCTCGTCGGAAATATTCTCTCCGACTTTTGTTATGTCTTAATCGACCCCAGAATTACCTTTGATCGATGAAAATACGCCTATCCCCCATAGCCCGAAAACGACTCCTGCGCTTCAAACGCCATAAGCGCGCATATATATCCGCATGGCTCTTGGGACTCATCAGTCTAGCCGCGCTTGGCGCCGATATATTGGCGAACGACAAGCCCCTTTTCATTCGGTTTAACAACCAGAACTTCTTTCCCATCTTCCGCTTTTATGCCGAATCTACATTTTTGCCCGATGGAGGTCCCGGAAGCCCCGACTATAAAGCGTTGGAAAACTTGCCAATATTTGCAGACACCTCTTCAAACTACATGATTTTCACCCCCATACGATATGGACCCTCCGAGACCATTGACGAACATAAACTAGCCGATCAAACAGGCAGCATTCCCCTTCAATTGGTACCCATTGCACGAGCAGGCAGTATCGATATAAACGCGCAAGGCCGCATCGCCCGACACATTGCTGCAGGTTTTTTCCTAGGCAAGGATGACGCCGATGTTTCGGGTACAAAAATCGATCACATGTGGGACGACACACCCTCCCTGCAGGAAGCAATGACGCTACGCTTCGAAAACACGGCAGGCCCCGCCTTCACCAAGGAACTCTCCCCCACATATCTGGATGGGTTACCCATCACGCTTTCCATGCCTCCTTTCCAACCGAGACCCAATCCACCTCGCACGGTTCGCATAACCCTCCGTTTAACGGAGCACCGCGAACGCACGGTTCGGCAAATATCGATCATACCGGGAAGAGGGCCCGCTACCCCACCACCTGAATGGTCAGATATGCGTCCAAGTGACCGCGAGCGATTACTTGCCCTCTCACTGGAAACGCTCCCCGAGGAAACGCCCTTTGAAGTGCAAGCTGGCCCCTATCGATATCAAGTAATGCCAGCCGCAGGCATCGCTTGGCCACATCCCCCCGTACAAGGGCACCCTTTAGGCATCGACGGTGCGGGTCGCGACGTGTTGGCGCGCATCATTCATGGACTGCGCGTATCCCTATACTTCAGTCTATTGCTCGTAGTTGTTTCCATCACACTGGGAACCATCATCGGCGCAATACAAGGGTACTATGGTGGAAAAACCGATATCATCATTCAACGGGGCATTGAAATCTGGAGTGCCATTCCCTTCCTATACGTCATGATACTGCTCGGCTCCATTTATGGAGCATCCTTTGGTCTCCTTTTGCTCTGCTATGCCATCTTCAACTGGATCGGCATATCATTTTATATGCGTGGCGAATTCTTCCGTCTCCGCCACGCACCCTTCGTCGATGCCGCGCGCGTTCTCGGCCTACGCGATCACCGTATCATCATACAACATATTCTCCCGAATGCCCTGACTCCCATTATCACCTTTGCGCCCTTTTCCCTCGTTGGAGCCATTGCATCACTGGCCGCACTCGACTACCTCGGATTCGGTCTGCCCGCACTAACACCATCGTTAGGACAACTCTTGCATCAGGCCCAAACATACCGCACAGCCTGGTGGCTCGTCCCCTATCCATCACTCACCCTCTTTCTTGTCATCTTATTGGGCGTATTTATTGGAGAAGGCGTCCGTGAAGCCTGCGACCCTCGCCCCCGGATTCGGCTGGAGAAAATCATGCCACCATTGCTCGAAATTAAAAATCTGACTGTGACCTTTGATACGGATGACGGCCCCGTTACGGCCGTAAACCATCTTTCTCTTAACTTGGAGCAAGGCCAAATCCTGGGACTCGTGGGAGAATCCGGCTGCGGAAAATCCGTTACCGCCATGAGCATACTCCAGCTCCTTCCCAAACCATCCACACGCATTACCAGCGGCAGCGTGCTCTTTCATGGACACGATCTACTCCAACTCCCCACAGCGGAACTGCAGTCCATCCGCGGTAACCGAATCGCCATGATCTTCCAGGAGCCCATGACTGCATTATCGCCTCTCCACCGCATCGGCAGCCAACTCGTAGAAACCTTGCAAATTCATCGTAATATGCCTCGCAAACAAGCCTGGCCCATCGCGGCACACTGGCTGCAACGCGTGGGCTTACCCGATGCACAAGAACGCATGTATGCTTACCCACATCAGCTCTCCGGCGGACAACGCCAACGCGTAATGATCGCCATGGCCTTGATGCTCGATCCTGCCGTGCTCATTGCCGATGAGCCCACTACCGCACTCGACGTCACCGTCCAAGCACAAATTTTTGATCTCATGCACGAAATGCACAAAAAAGATACCGGAATGTTGTTCATTACACATGACATGGGTGCCATCTGGCAAATGTGTACGCATGTGGCGGTCATGTATGCCACCGAAATCGTAGAAACCGGATCCGTGCATGATGTCTTTTCCAACCCCCAACACCCCTATACAAAAGCGCTGCTAGCAGCCATTCCAGCTCATGCCAAACCAGGAACTCCATTGCCTGCCATCCCCGGCACCGTCCCCTCTCCTCGCGACCTTCCGAAAGGGTGCCACTTCAGTGCGCGCTGCCCACATGTTTTCGACAAATGTAAGCAACAACACCCCGACCTATATCCGACCTCATGCGGATACAGCCGCTGTTTCCTTTCGGAGGAGGATGCATGACCGATGCCTTGCTAACGGTAGAATCCTTATCAACCCACTTCCCCATCAAAAAGGGAATGTTCAGCCGCACAACCCACTTCATCCGTGCAGTGGATGACGTTTCATTTTCCCTTCAGCGTGGAGAAGCCCTTGGTTTGGTAGGCGAATCAGGATGTGGAAAATCTACGCTAGCACGTACAATTCTCATGCTGGAGGCAGCCACCCACGGCAATATCCTTTTTGAGGGAGCGAGCCTGCTATCTGCTTCACCTGCGCAATTGCGCCAGTTGCGACGTAACATGCAGGTAGTATTTCAAGATCC
>PWYP01000123.1 GCA_003567805.1 PVC group bacterium | reverse complement strand
GCTCCACGCCCGCACAAATCGAAAGAGTAAATCAACACAAGAACTGGGTGGGCTCCATGCTCGCTGGCAGCATTCGCTCTGCTAACGCACATGTTGCCAACATTCTTCTAGCCGCCTATCTAGCTACAGGACAGGATGCCGCCAACATAGTTGAGGGTTCACAAGCTTTTACGCTGGCAGAAGAACAAGAAAACGAACTGCGTTTTTCTCTCACGCTACCGAACCTGATCCTTGGCACAATCGGGAATGGCAAACACCTCCCCTTTGTGGAAGAGAACCTAGCTCGTCTCGGTTGCCGTGAAGAGCGTGCCACGGGCGAAAATGCTCGGCGTCTTGCGGCCATGATCGCCGCGACCACACTCTGCAGCGAACTTTCCTTACTCGCGGCCTTAACCAATCCCGGGGAACTCATGCGGGCGCACCGAAAACTCGAACGTAAGCAGTCATGACGCAATCCATACATACACGAAAAAATGAGCACGTCGAGATTGCAAGGCACTCCAAAGATGCTGATCGCAGGAAGTACTACTTCGATGCCATTAAACTTGTGCACCGAGCGCTACCCGAAATCGATTATGAAGAGGTCAACCCATCCACACGCTTCCTCCAAAAGGCCTTGACCTTTCCGATGCTCATTTCCAGCATGACGGGAGGCACGGGCGCTGAACTAGCCTACATCAACCGCAACCTGGCCACGGCGGCAAATGCGGTCGGTGTGGCGATGGCAACGGGATCCATGCGCGTTTTATTAGAAGATCCATCTGCTCTCCCTGCATTTGCCCTACGTGAATCTGCACCTGACATCCCGTTGTGTGGCAATCTGGGCGCGATCCAACTCAACTATGGCGTTACGCCTGATCAGGTTGCCAGACTCGCCGAAAAAACAGATATCGATGCACTCTTCCTCCACTTCAATCCCCTGCAAGAAGCCGTGCAACCGGAAGGGCAAACCCGATTCAAGAATCTACTTCCAAAAATCAGAACCTTGGTCGAAACATTACCGATCCCCATCATAGCCAAGGAAGTTGGAGCCGGCATCAGCGCTTCCGACGCCAAACATCTTATCGATGCTGGAATCCAACACATAGAACTTGCCGGCAGCGGCGGCACCTCCTGGAGCCGTATTGAATATGAGCGAGCATCAGACCCAGACAACCCTGGGCGATGCTTCGAAGACTGGGGAATTCCCACTCCCGAGGCACTCCGCATGCTACATCCTTTTCGTGATCGCGTATGCCTCATTGCCTCAGGCGGAATCCGCACCGGAGTAGATATGGCAAAAGCATGTGTTATGGGTGCTTCCCTCTGCGGCATAGCACGCCCACTGCTGGAACCCGCCTGCCAATCCGCAGATGCCGTCATGTGTCATTTGCAGAGCCTCCAGCGCGAATTCAGAACGGCCATGTTCCTTCTCGGAACGCCAACGCTTGAAGACCTGATAGATAACCATACCCTTTTGCTATCGAATAAATACCCCGTCTGAAAGGAATCTTATTTTGCCAGCAGGAATTGAACGCATCAGCTTTTACACCCCGCGGTACATGCTACCACTCGAAGATCTAGCAGCTGCCCGGGGCGCGGATTACAATAAATACCGCATCGGCATCGGACAAGAGATCATGGCGGTTGCACCACCCGACGAAGATATCGTCACCATGGCCGCTTCGGCCGCCTTACCGCTGCAGCCATTCTTCTCATCGATTGACACCATCTTATTTGCAACCGAGAGCAGTATCGACCAATCCAAAGCCGCTGGCCTTTTTGTACACGGCTTGCTTGGACTCCCTAACCGCTGCCGCGTTATCGAAATGAAACAAGCCTGCTACAGTGCTACACTGGCCCTGCGCATGGCCACACAAATGGTATCAGCTAATCCGAATGCCCGCATACTCGTCTTGGCTTCCGACATAGCTCGTTATGAACTAGGAAGCCCCGCAGAACCCACACAGGGCGCCGGTGCCATCGCCATGCTGGTATCCAACACACCAGACATTATCACCCTCGATCCAGAGGCGGGCCTCTACGCAGAAGATGTCATGGACTTCTGGCGACCAAATTATCGGGAAGAAGCAGTTGTGGAAGGAAAAACATCCACGCGCATCTATCTACATGCCCTGCAGCAAACCTGGCAACACTATCAGGAACAGACCAAACGGAATCTATACGACTTTGATCACTGCTGCTTCCATACACCCTTTACCAACATGGCGTCGAAAGCATATCAAGTGTTGCAGAAACAGCAGGCCGATATCGAAACGCACGCCCAAAAAGAAAAATCGTTTGAGGAGCAAGTAGCCCCTTCATTGCACTACAATCGTCTAACGGGAAACACCTACAGTGCATCCTTATACGAATGCCTCGCTTGCCTGCTCGACCAAACCACACTCGATCTCGCGAACAAAGCCATAAGCTTCTTCTCGTATGGGTCGGGATGCACAGCAGAATTCTTTAGCGGCACCGTATCTCCTGAATATAAAAAATACATATTCACAGAGCAACACCGCACCCTATTGGAAGATCGTACGCCCCTTACCGTTCGACAATACGAAGACGTCTTTCAACTGACAGTACCGCGTGATGGCTGGGAACACCAATTTGGCGAATACCGCACGGGACCCTTCCGGTTTTCCGGCATCACAGGACACAAACGAATATACGCCAAAACCGACGGCAATGCCTAAGACGCAACCTGCAACGCTGTCATAGCCCCAGTGTCAATGCGGTTCTGATCGACCATTGTCTTGGTCACACGAATTTTTCCGCCTGCATTCTCAGACATGGGCGCCTCGAACATAACATCCAGCATCAAGCGCTCCACTAAGGCACGAAGTCCACGCGCTCCTGTGCCACGTTTGGCTGCCAAACGGGCTAATTCACGCAACGCAGAGTCCGTAAACGACAAATCGATACCCTCCATCGCCAAAAGCTTCTGATATTGTTTTACGAGACAGTTTTTGGGTTCCACCAAAATACGAACCAATTCATCTTCACCGAGCTCGGACAGAGAAGTTATAACAGGCAAACGGCCAATCAACTCCGGAATCAAACCGTAGCGTACCAAGTCTTCCGGTTCTGGATGTCCGCCCGCCTGACGCAATAAGGCATGTTCAGCCTCTTCTTCCCGAAAACCTAATTTACGAGCGCCACCCCGACGACGCATGATATCCTCTAAGCCCACGAATGCACCGCCGCAAATAAAGAGGATATTGGAAGTATCGATCTTGATGTACTCCTGCTGTGGATGCTTTCGCCCGCCCCCCGGAGGAACCCTGGCCACAGTACCTTCCAGAATTTTTAATAATGCTTGCTGCACACCTTCGCCAGATACATCGCGCGTAATCGATACATTTTCCGTCTTACGGCCTATTTTATCGATTTCATCCACATAAATAATGCCGGTTTGGGCACGAGCCACATCATTATCAGAAGCTTGCAACAGACTGAGGAGAATATTTTCCACATCCTCCCCTACGTATCCCGCTTCGGTCAAAGTCGTGGCATCACAAATCGTAAATGGCACATCCAGCACGCGGGCCAAGGTACGCGCTAACAACGTTTTGCCGCAGCCCGTTGGCCCGACCAACATAATATTGCTCTTTTCGATTTCCACATCAGCAAAAGGACTCTCAGCGCCGAAATGCGATTCCTGCTTCAAGCGTTTGTAGTGGTTATGCACCGCAACCGAGAGCATCTTTTTCGCATCTGGATGGCCGATAACATATTGATCTAACGCATCCAGAATCTCGTGTGGCTTGGGAACTTGCAAACGATCAACAACCTCTGCAAACGTTTGCTGTTTCGCCTCGGACGACTTTTTCTTCGCCTTGCCCGATGTGCCGGACTCCTCTTCCAGCATATCCGAACATAGCTCCACACACTCATTACAAATGTTTACACGCGGTCCTATGATAAGTCTGCGCACCTCATTCTGTCGCTTACCACAGAATGAACATCTCCTACGCGTATCATCACTCATGCATTGCTCCCAACATAAACCGTTATTAGCATACTATTTTTTCGACGGAGGCGTATCACCAGCAGCAACCATCTTCCGCCCGGGAATTACTTCATCTACTACGCCGTATTTGCATGCTTCATCCGCACTCATAAAAAAGTCACGATCCGTGTCGCGCTCGATATCTGCTAATTTCTTGCCCGTATGAAACGCCAATATATTGTTCAATCCCTCACGCAAACGCAGGATTTCCTTCGCCTGAATGCTAATATCACTTGCTTGACCCTGCACGCCACCCCACGGTTGGTGAATCATTATACGCGCATTGGGCAAAGCAAAACGCTTACCAGCAGCACCAGCAGCCAGCAAAACGGCCCCCATACTCGCCGCTTGTCCAACGCAATAGGTAGCAACATCGCACTTTAAAAATTGCATCGTATCGTAGATTGCCAAACCGGCTGTCACCGATCCACCAGGAGAATTGATATACATATTGATATCTTTCTCCGGGTCCTCGGCCTGTAAAAACAACAACTGCGCAATAATCAAATTGCTGATGTCGTCATTAATTCCGCTACCGATGAAAATAATGCGATCTTTCAGTAACCGCGAAAAAATATCGTAGGCGCGCTCGCCACGTCCCGTTTGCTCCACAACCATGGGAACCAAAGCTTGATTGTATGTACTCACGTGCTTCTCCGTTCTATTTGATTTTTGCCTGACTTAACAGAAAATCGATGACTTTATCTCGTAACACATCCGCTTCAAATTGCGTCATACCATTTTCTTGTTTTTCCACTTCAGCCCGTAACTTTTCAACCGACATACCATGGCGATCCGCTAGTTTTTGCATGGCAGACGCAATATCGGATGGCTCAACAGCAATTTCTTCTTCCTTGCCAATCTGCTCTAAAATATACTGAACCTTGATCCGTTCTTCAGCCTGACGTGAAACATTTGCCATTACCTCATCGCGGTGCTGCTCCATCATTTCACGTGTAGCACCCTGCTGCGCCATACGCGTCAACAACGAACGCAGCAACGTGCTGCGCTCATTCGCAACCTGCGACTCGGGCACCGATATCTTCGTATTCTCAAGCAAAAAGCGATTCACTTCTTCCCGCTTGCGCATATCCTCCTCTTCCTGACGGGCCGTCTCGAGGTCCGCACGAACCCTTGTACGCAGCGCCTCTTCCGATTCCATACCGATACGATTCAATACTTCCTCATCTAATGCCGGCACTTCCATCTTCCGCAATCCCTTAATGGCCACATCATAGGAAATTTCCTGTCCAGCTAAAGCCGACACACGGAAATCCCCCGGAAACGAAGCCGTAAATTGAATGGAAGTTCCCAGCTCTTTGCCCCGCAGCGCATCCAAAAGGCCAGGGATCAATTCATTATCACCCACGACCGGCAGCCAATAATCTTTGCCTTCTGTCAATTCGGATACCCCGTCACCGGACAATGCCAGCGGCTGACCATCTGCACCTTTGGCCTCATAGTCAATCTGAACAAGATCCTGATCCGCGACCTCTCCATTTTCCGCATCCACATATCGAGCCATACGCTGCAATACGCCCTTAATGGCCTCATCAACATCTGCGTCACTGACATCCACAG
>PWYP01000050.1 GCA_003567805.1 PVC group bacterium | reverse complement strand
TATCCAGAAGATCCTGTGGATCGGTGCATTATGCTCAAAATGGACCAGGAGCAACAACAGCTCTATGATCTATTTTGGTGAACTGTTTCTGCCCGGGTGTCCCAACGCGGAACTCAGGAAAGGGTTGGGACGGGGGATGGGGAGGGATGATGGCTGGGGCTTTTGGGGGCCTTAACGACAGTCATAGACCGTCGCTACAGTTGGGATGGGGAAGGATGATATTAGGGCGATTTGAAAAAGGCTTTGGGGCATAAAAAACCCCGGGCAGTAATGCCCGGGGCTTATGGTTGGATTTGTTAGCTGTGCTTTACATGCCGGAGAGGTTTGTGAGCATCTCGAATTTTTCGGCAACGAATTTATCTGCTTTGTCGAGCAGGATTTTCGCGTTTTCGGGTTTGCTCTTGGTCAAGATCCGGAAGCGGTTCTCCTTGAGCGCAAAGTCGCTGAACTTCTGCGTTGGCGCTTTGGAATCAAGTACGAGTGGATTCTTGCCTTCTTCCTTGAGCATCGGGTTGTAGCGATACAGCGGGAAGTGGCCGGATGCCACAGCATCTTTTTGATTTTCGAGACCATTGGTCATATCGATGCCTTGTGCAATACAGTGTGAGTAGGCAATGATAATGGATGGTCCATCATATGCTTCGGCCTCAGTAAAGGCCTTGATTACCTGATTCGGGTTGGCTCCCAATGAAACCTGGGCAACATAAATATTGCCGTAGGTCATGGAGATCATTCCCAAATCTTTCTTGTTGGCCGGTTTGCCTGATGCGGCAAACTTGGCAACTGCACCCATCGGTGTTGCTTTGGAAGCTTGTCCACCGGTGTTGGAATAGACTTCCGTGTCGAGCACGAGTACGTTGATGTTGCGTCCGGAGGCGAGCACATGGTCGAGACCGCCGTAGCCGATGTCGTAGGCCCAGCCATCACCGCCGAGAACCCAGACGGATTTCTTGACGAGGTAGTCGGCTACGGATAGCAGGCGAGCGCATTCGGCACAGTCTGCACATCCGGCAAGGATTTGCTTAAGCTCGGCCACGCGTGCGCGTTGTTCCTCGATGCCTGCCTGTGTGGTCTGATCGGCTTCGACGATGGCTTTGAGCAATTCCGGATTCTTGTGGTCGCAGTCGCATTCGCCACTCTGGAGGCGTTCGATGAGTTCAAGGGCATAGCCATTGAATTTCTCGACTGCCAGACGCATACCGAAACCGAATTCGGCGTTGTCCTCGAATAGGGAGTTTGACCAGACTGGTCCGAGCCCATCGGCGCGTGTTGCGTATGGCGTGGTTGGCAAGTTGCCACCATAAATGGAGGAGCAACCGGTTGCGTTGGCAATCATCAATCGGTCGCCGTAAAGCTGGCTGAGCAATTTGACATAGGCTGTTTCGCCGCAACCTGTGCAAGCACCCGAGAACTCAAACAGTGCCTGGCAGAATTGGCTACCCTTGATGGTGTCCTTTTTGTACAGCGCAGGATCTGTTTCCGGTATGTTGAGGAAAAATTCCCAATTGGCTTTTTCCTGCTCACGAATCGGAAGTTGTTCCGTCATCATGATGGCTTTTTTGCCTGTGGGTTCTTTGGTGACAGGATCACGTTCGAGTGCGGGGCAGCGCTGAACGCAAGCACCGCAACCCGTGCAATCTTCGGGTGCGACCTGAATGGTATATTTCATGCCGGCAAATTCCTTGCCTTTGGCATCCATGCTCTTGAATGCTTCCGGGGCGCCTTCTAGGGCTTCCGGGCCGTATGCCTTCATGCGAATGGAGGCGTGCGGGCAAACGAGTGAGCACTGTCCGCATTGGATACAGAGATCTGCATGCCATTCTGGGATTTCCGTGGCGATATTCCGTTTTTCGTATTTGGTCGTGGCTGTTGGCCAGGTACCATCGGCCGGGATGGCGCTTACGGGCAGATTGTCGCCACGTTGCGCCATGATCTCGGCAGTGACGTTGAGCACGAATTCGGGGGCATCTGCCACAACGACAGGTGGTTTACGCCGTTTGCCTGCTGGCTTGGACGGTACTGTTACCTGCTCCATTTGAGCAACCGCGGCATCCACCGCGGCAAAGTTCATGTTTACAACGTCGTCGCCTTTGCGCCCGTATGTCTTTTTGATGGCTTTTTTGAGTGCGGCAATGGCTTCGTCCTGCGGGAGTACGCCGGAGATGGCGAAGAAGCAGGTTTGCATAATGGTATTAATGCGTGCGCCCAGTCCGAGCTCATGCGCCAGTTTGATGGCATCAATGACATAGAATTTAATCTTTTTGTCGATGATTTGCTGCTCAATTTCATCTGGCATGTGCTGCCAGACTTCATCGGCGGAGTAGGGGCTGGCGAGCAGGAAGACGGCTCCTTCTTTGGCATTTGCCAGCATCTCGTATTTTTCGAGGAAGGCAAAGTTGTGGCAAGCCACGAAGTCTGCTTTTGTGCAGAGGTAGGGACTACGGATCAATTCCGGTCCGAAGCGCAAGTGCGAAACGGTCATAGCACCGGATTTTTTCGAGTCGTATACGAAGTATCCTTGCGCGTAGTTGTCGGTTTCTTCACCAATGATCTTAATGGAGTTCTTGTTGGCTCCGACGGTACCATCAGCACCGAGCCCGTAGAACATGCATTCGATCCGTTTCCCGGATTCAACCGTCCATGTTGGATCGTATGGAATATGTGTGTTGGTTACGTCGTCGATGATGCCAACGGTGAAGTGATTCTTGGGCTTTTTCTGCGACAGGTTGTCAAAGATGCCTTTGACCATGGCCGGTGTGAATTCTTTGGAGCCGAGACCATAGCGTCCGCCAACGATGACGGGATATCCTTTGCCAGCATATTCGCCTTCTTCCATCATTTCGCCGATGGCGGTACGTACGTCTGCATAGAGTGGCTCGCCGAGTGAACCGGGTTCTTTGGTGCGGTCCATAACGGCAATGCTTTTCACACTGGCGGGCAATGCTTTCACAAATGCCTTGGCATCGAAGGGGCGGAATAGGCGAACTTTCAGTACGCCGACTTTTTCGCCTTTGGCTACGAGATCTTCCACGGTTTCATGGACGGTCTCCACTCCGGATCCCATGATGATGATGACTTTTTCGGCCTGCGGATGCCCTTCATAATCGAAGAGGTGATACTGGCGTCCCGTGATCTTGGCGAAACGGTCCATGTATTCCTGCACAATGCCAGGTGTGGCTGTGTAATACGTGTTAACCGTTTCGCGGCCTTGGAAGTATACATCCGGGTTTTGGGCCGTACCACGCATGGTCGGGTGATCGGGCGAGAGCGCACGCTGGCGGTGCGCAAAAACGAGCTCGTCATCGATCATTTGACGGATCGTTTCCATGGAGACAGCGTCAATTTTCTGGACTTCGTGGGAGCTGCGGAAGCCATCGAAGAAATGCAGGAAGGGTACACGCGCCTTCAGGGTTGATGCATGAGCGATGGTTGCCATATCGCCGATTTCCTGCACGCTATCGGATGCTAGCAGGGCAAAGCCGGTTTGGCGGATCGACATGACGTCGGAATGATCGCCGAAAATCGACAAGCCCTGGCAGGCGAGGGAACGCGCGGACACATGGAAAACCGTTGGTGTGAGTTCGCCGGCGATTTTGTACATGTTGGGGATCATCAGGAGGAGACCCTGTGATGCTGTGAATGTAGAGGTGAGAGCACCGGACGTCATGGCACCGTGCACGGCACCAGCGGCACCACCTTCGGATTGCATTTCTACCACATCAGGTACGGAGCCCCAGAGATTCTTAACACCTGCTGCGCTGAGCTCGTCACAGGTTTCTCCCATATTTGAAGAGGGGGTGATCGGATAAATAGCACAGACCTCGCTGCAGGCATGCGCCACATTTGCCGCTGCTGTATTGCCATCGATCATTACCATATTGCTTTTCGCCATGACTTGCTCCTATTTGTTAAGCGAATGTGAATTCGCCTTATTGTGTATACACTCTTAAAATGCGAAATCCGGTGCATTCCAAATAGGAATGACCGGATTTCTCTGATTCGTTTATTTTGTAAGACTATTTAACAAATTCACGCACTGAATCTAATTGCCCTGCACTGCCAAGAACTTCGTTTTTATGGGCAATGTATTTAGCGTATTCGGCCATAAAGATTTTACCGGCGGGTCGCAGATCAAAGTTTTCGGGATTGTCGCGGAAGCTTTCGCGATGCACGCGGCACCAGACCAAACGGCCATCCGTGTCAATGTTTACTTTGGTTACGCCCATTTTTGATGCTTTGGTGATCTGTGCTTCATCAACGCCTTTGGCGCCTTTGAGTTGTCCGCCAGCAGCATTGATGCGCTCGACTTCGTCTTGCGGAACCGAGCTGGAACCATGCATGACGAGCGGGAAGCGCGGAACCAATTTGGCAATTTCCTCGATGACGTTAAAGTGGAGTCCTTGTCCGCCACTGAATTTGTAGGCGCCATGACTCGTTCCGATCGCGCAGGCCAAGCTATCGCAACCACTTTTTTTCACAAACTCTTCGACCTCTTTAGGGTCTGTGAGTTTGGCGTCGGCCTCATCAACGGATACATGTTCCTCAACACCCCCCAGCATGCCCAGTTCAGCCTCTACGGAAATGCCTTTAGCATGTGCACGCTCAACGACGCGCTTGGTGATGGCGATGTTGTCTTCAAAGGACTCATGGCTGGCATCAATCATGACGGAGCTATAAAATCCGCTGTCGATGCAGTCATAGCAGGTTTCCTCGTCGCCGTGATCCAGATGTACGGCAAACACGGCATCGGGAAAGATTTCGTCGGCGGCACGGATCATGGCTTCCAGAAGACGCGTGTCCGTGTAGGAACGTGCACCTTTGGAAAGCTGGATAATAAATGGAGCCTTGCTGTCCATATTACCGCGGAACAAGCCCATAACTTGTTCGGCATTGTTGATGTTGTAGGCGCCAATGGCATACTTGCCGTAGGCGTGCTCAAAAAGTTTATTCGTGGAAACAATCATTATTGTCTATCTCCCTCTGGTTTTTCTAAAAGTACCTACCGGACTTTCGTTGTGAATGTCTGGGGTGCGATAATTATTGAAGAGCCTGCTTAACATCACTTCAATTGCGCTATGCAAAACAGTCCTGAGAACGTAAGCGCAATGCATTCGTAAGTCAAATGCAAAAAGGCTTTTACAATGCGCTTAACGAGATGGGGTGGTATTTTCGAAGCGAGTATTTGGGGGGCGGGTGTTTGGGGAAGCCGAATGACTAATTTATGTTGCAGAAAACATGTATGCATTTTAGGGTTTGCACATTGTTGTTGTGTGTCCAGTTCTTCGTGAAAGGAGTATATCATGAGCGATACGGTACGATGTCCCGTAACAGGAAAAACCGCGAAAGCAAGTGCCGGCAAAGGAACCTCGAATCAGGACTGGTGGCCGAATCAGCTCAAGCTGGGTATATTACATCAGCATTCTCCTGCATCTAACCCCATGGGGTCAGATTTTGATTATGTCAAAGCATTCAAGAAATTGGACTACAAGGCGGTAAAAAAAGATTTGTACAAGCTGATGACTGATTCTCAGGATTGGTGGCCTGCCGACTGGGGGCATTATGGTGGTCTTTTTATACGTATGGCTTGGCATAGTGCCGGTACGTATCGCACGGGTGATGGCCGTGGCGGCGGAAACACCGGCAACCAACGCTTTGCTCCTATTAATAGCTGGCCTGACAATGCAAACCTGGATAAAGCCC
>PWYP01000110.1 GCA_003567805.1 PVC group bacterium | reverse complement strand
TTGGTGCAAAAAGGGACGCATACTGTATGGTTTCCCCGTTTGATTGCTATCAGCGTTTCTGGTGAGCTGGTTTGGTTAATTCATTTTGAAGGTGAATAGGCTGTTGTTTTTGTATTGCATTCCTTGGTTATCATTATAATTTGCACAGTTCGTAAACACTTTGCATACATTAAAAATTATGGAATCTGAAGGAGTAGTTGGCCGGTATGAAGGGCAAAAAAGGTAAACGCAAGGAAGACACAACAGAAGCGAAGGTCGAAGGGGTAGAAGCGGCGAGTTCGGACCTTACAAAAGACGAAAAGAAGGATACGCAATCTGCGTCAGTGCCTGCTGGTGAGGCAGAGAAAAAGGTAACCGCTCAGCAGGGGCAGGCAGAAGCGGATGAACCTGCTCGTGACGCATTGCTGGAAGGGCGACTTTTGCGTTTGCAAGCTGATTTCGAGAATTTTCGTAAGCGTACCTTGCGTGAGCGTGAGGATTTGTATCGTCGGGCTAATGAAGATCTGATGCTTGAGTTACTGCCTGTGCTGGATCATCTCGAGTTAGCATTTCATGCTGCGGGGAAAGATGGTGCGGATCATCCGGTTGTGAAAGGGTTTCGGCTTGTTGGGGAACAACTGCAGCAGGTGTTGCAGAAATTTGGTTTGCAACCGATCGAAACACAAGACGTAGACTTTGATCCGAATGTTCATGAAGCGATTCAGCATTTGCCGTCGGAAGAAATTCCCGAGAATGGTGTGATTGCACGAACGCGTGCTGGTTATATGCTGGGAAGTCGGTTACTACGGGCTGCCCAGGTTGTGGTGAGCAGTGGGCCGCAATCGCCAGATACGAGTGAAGCATAGAATTTTAAGGAGGCAGCGTGGCAACAAAACGTGATTATTATGAATTGTTAGGTGTAGAGCGTTCTGCTACGGCGGAAGAGCTCAAGAAAGCGTATCGAAAGCTCGCCATGAAATATCACCCTGATCGGAATCAGGGGGATAAACAGGCTGAGGATATGTTCAAAGACGTTTCTGAAGCCTATGAAGTGTTGAGTGATCCGCAAAAACGTCGCAAGTACGATCAGTATGGTCACGATGGACTGAAGTCTCAATTTGGTCCCGGTGGCTTCGATTTTGGGCGTGATTTTACGCATGGTGCTGATCTCCAAGATATCCTTGGTAGTATTTTTGGTGGTGGCGGGGGGTTATTTGATGGTCTGTTTGGCGGTGGTGGTGGACGCCGGTCCAGTGCTCGCGCAGGAGGGCCGCAACAAGGTGCCGATTTACGCTTTGATATTGAAATTGATTTTGAGGAAGCTGCCTATGGCAGTGAGCGTGATATCACCTTGCCGATTTCCGTGCAGTGTGAGACGTGCCATGGCTCGGGGGACAAGCCAGGTACACGCAAAGAGTCCTGCCGGCATTGTGGTGGCCATGGTTTTGTGATTTCGGGAAATGGTTTCTTTCAGGTACGGCAGGGGTGTCCGGTCTGCGGGGGGGCGGGCATGATGTCGCAAAATCCGTGTAAAGATTGTGATGGGAGTGGCCGGGTCAAGAAGCAGAAGCGTATTACGCTGAAAATTCCCAAAGGGGTAGATACCGGATCACGTTTGCGGATGACTGGTAAAGGCGAGGGCGGAATCAAAGGAGGACCTGCCGGTGATCTGTATGTCGTATTACATGTGAAGAATCATCCGCTGTATGAACGGCGTGAGGAAGACTTGTTCTGTCAACTTCCCGTGCCGGCAGAGCTGATGATGCTGGGGGGTAGTGTGGAGGTGCCGACGATTGACGGTTTTGCACGTTTGAAGATTGATGCCGGCACGGAAGCAGGAAAGGCTTATCGCCTGCGCGGCAAGGGGATGCCACGGGTGGATGGTTATGGTCGCGGCGATTTACATGTTCATATTGTCCCCGAAATTCCCAAAAAAATAAGTGCCAAGCAGAAGAAGTTAATTGCGGAATATCAAGCGCTTGTCGAGGAGAAGCAGTATCCCCTGTCGAAACGCGTGCATGAAGAGGCAGAGAAAATGTATGCGCGTAAAAATAAGGTAAAATAGAACATTCCCGCGTTTTAGCCAGTTATGGTGGATTTGAAGGCTTTGTGCAAGTCGGCTTCGAATTTGAGCTGTTCATGATTTGTGGTGTAAATGTCAGGTTGTGTGGTTGACCACGATACAATAAATGCAAGCTGCATTTTTTGTGTAAATCAGGAAGCAGGGCGTTGCTCACATGATATATTTGTTCTGGCAAGATATGTTAACATCGCATCCGGCTGGGATTCGGCGCTCTATTGATTTAGCCTTTTTAGATTATTTTTGTGTAGATGCGAGAGGTTCGGACTGAGTTATGCCCGAGTTACCGGAGGTTGAAACGGTTGTTCGTGGGCTGCGGCGGTCGAAGATATGCGATCAACCGATTATCGATGTGCGCGTCGGTTGGGTTCGCACGCTCGGGGGACTTGACCCCGGCGTATTTTCTGCGCGTATGGTTGGTGCGGCGATTTCCGAAGTTCGTCGACGAGCAAAGTATATTGTGATGCCCCTCACAACAGGTTCTACCTTGTTGATACATTTGCGCATGACAGGAAGTTTGCGCGTGCAGCCTGCGGCTGCGAGGCGAGATCCCTACGAACGTGTCGCTCTTCGTTTTGCCGATGGACGGGAGTTGCGGTTTCGGGACACGCGTAAATTCGGGCGCTGGTATCTGAAGGATGAACCGGATGATATTCTTGGAAAGTTAGGTCCTGAGCCGTTATCGGACGCTTTTACCACGGAGCTTTTTTACTCGATGTTGTGCAGACATCGCCGCATGTTAAAGCCATTATTGCTGGATCAGGGTTTTCTTGCCGGACTGGGCAATATTTATGTTGATGAGGCTTTATTTGCTGCGCGTTTGCATCCTTGTCGGATCGCCAGTACGCTGTCTTTCACGGCTGCCGGGCGGCTTCATCAAAGCATACAGGATGTGTTGCAATTGGGTATCAAGCGCATGGGGACTTCTTTGGGGCACGGGTCGGTTAATTTTTATAGTGTTGCTGGGCGTCGGGGGAGAAATCAGGATGCCTTGCAAGTGTTTCGAAGAGATGGAGAACCATGTCCGGTTTGCGGGACAGTGATTTCCAGGATGTTGGTTGGTCAGCGTAGTACGCATATTTGCGAGTGCTGCCAGCCTGCACAGCGCATCCGGAAGTGAGAATAGGGAATTGTGTATGCCTTTGACGAGCATAGATGGATATTTGGCAGATGAGTCGCGTATGTGCGGTTCAGCCGACAGTGCGGTTGCGATACATACGGAATCGGAGTTGGTTAGTGTTCTACGCGCGGCACAGGCCCAACGAACTCCTATTACTACGCAAGGAGGTCTTACGGGGATTGCGGGCGCTGGTGTGCCGCAAGGTGGCCAAGTCGTGAGTATGCGTGACATGCGTGGTTTGCTTGGTCTGCGGGAAGACGAACACGGTTTTTGTTTACGCGCGGAGCCAGGATGTACGCTAGATGGTATCCGACAAACGTTGCTGCGATTGGATGCAGTAGATACGCAAGGGTGGAGGCATGCTTCGATTAAAGCGTGGGAAAAATTATGCGACTTGCCGCCGCATATGTTTGCTCCTGACTTGACCGAAACGGGAGCTACGCTAGGCGGCGTTGTATCGACGAATGGATCTGGCGCGCGGTCATATTATTATGGTGCTGCGCGTAACCATATTACGGGGTTGCGCGTCGTACTCCCCGGGGGCGATATTCTTGCTTTGCAGCGGGGGACGACGTATGCGCACGGACTGGATTTTACCTTGTTTGCAGAGTCTGGAAGGGACTACAGGGGTAAACTTCCAAGCTATGGTCTTCCGAAGGTGAAGCATGCGGCTGGGTTATATGCTTCACCCGATATGGACATGATCGATTTATTTATTGGTAGTGAAGGAATTCTTGGCGTTATCTCCGAAATAGAAATACGATTGCTTCCTCGACCAGAGGATGTATGTGGTGTAACGGCATTCCTGCCTTCGGAAGATGCCGCTTTGCAGCTTGTGGACCGAGTCCGTCAGTCTCCGCTTGTCGCATATGCGATAGAGTATTTCAGTGAACAAGCGTTGGATCTTCTGCGCGATCCGGAAACACAAACGGGAAGCGTTCGTATACCGAAGATCGAGGACCATTGGCGTACGGCGCTTTATGTTGAACTAGACACAAGTGCCTCGGAGGCTTTGGCTGATCTCGTCGGTTTGCTTGAAGGCGTTGGTGGCAATGAGTCTGACACATGGTTAGCGGAAGGGTACGATGAAATTGAAACATTGAAGGGCATTCGTCATGCCATTCCGGAACGGATTAATCATTGGATTGCGGAGCAACGTAAACGCTGGCCTGGTGTAACCAAGCTTGGAACGGATCTGGCTGTTCCTGATGCTTGCCTGACTGAGGTTATGCGAATGTACCATACTGGTTTGCATGCAGCTACATTGCCCTACGTTATTTTCGGTCATATTGGCGATAATCACTTGCATGTGAACATTTTGCCGCCGGATGAGGATGCCTGGCATCGTGGCAAGGCATTGTATGCGCGATGGGCGGAGCGAATCGTCAGAATGGGAGGGACGGTTTCGGCTGAACATGGGATTGGGAAACTCAAGACGGAGATGTTAAGGACGCAGTTCGGGAATGCGGGTATTGACCAGATGCGCAAGGTTAAAACGGTTTTTGATCCGCTTTGTTTGTTGAACCAGGGAACATTATTTACTCACAGGGCAAAAGGGGAATGCGATGACGATGTTTGAAAAAAATATACCAGCGGAGCCATGTCCAGCGATGGAGTCCTTATTAGGTGTGATTTCAGCGTTGCGAGGGGATGGTGGTTGCCCGTGGGATCGTAAGCAAACCTTGCATACGCTGAAACCCTATTTAGTGGAGGAATGCTGTGAGCTTCTGGATGCACTTGATGGTGATTCTATTTCTGCCCATCGTGATGAGTTGGGGGATGTTCTCTTGCAGATTTTATTGCAAAGCAAGATACGTGAGGAAGAGGGTGTTTTTGGTTTTGAGGCCGTTGCTGGTCATCTTCGCGATAAGTTAATACGGAGACACCCGCATGTATTCGGGTCTGTTACGGTAAAGAATTCCGATGAGGTTGTACGCAACTGGAATAAAATTAAGCAACAAGAGCGTTCTGATCATCCTACGAAACGGACGTTAGAAGGTCTGCCCGAGATTTTGCCTGCTTTGTTACGGGCACAACGGGTGCAATCTCGCGCAGCACGGCATGGGTTTGACTGGGATAATACGGCTCCTGTTTTGGATAAGATTGCAGAAGAAGTGGAAGAAGTTCGCGAAGTTATTGCATCTGGGGATTTGGCCGAGATTGAGAACGAATTAGGCGATTTATTGTTTGCAGTTGTCAATCTGTGCCGGTTTCAGAAAGTGGATGCAGAAAGTGCCTTACGAGGCGCGTGCGCCAAGTTTGCGCGACGGTTTCATGTGATCGAGGATCGGCTTGCATCCTGTGGGGAAACCATGGAAGACTGTTCTTTGGATCGATTGGATCAGGAGTGGGAGGCCGTTAAGCAAACTGAACGAGTGTAACAAAGAGGGGCTATGCATTCTGATCGAGTTTATCATGTTGCTGGTGCGGGGCGATGGTTCCCATCTGATCCGGCTGTTTTGCGTCATGAGGTGGAGCGTTACATGCACTGTGTTCTTCCCTCTGGCATTTCCTTGCCCCTTTTGGGGGGGATTGCGCCGCATGCAGGTTTTGGCTACTCGGGTGCGGTTGCTGGCCATACGTATGCGGCGTTACGCGCCTCTGCTGCCTCTTGCGGTGCGCCAGATGTCTGCGTAGTTTTAGGCTTTTCGCATCGTCCTGCCGTCCCCGGATTTGCTCTGCTGGATGTAGATATGATTCACACCCCGCTCGGTTGTGTTTCTGTAGATCGCGATGCTGTTCAACACTTTGCGCAATCCGTGCGCGGGGCACGTCTGGACAACGATACACATATGGGCGAACACGCTGCGGAGAATCAGTTGCCTTTTTTGCAATGTGCTTTACCTGATGTTCCTGTGTGCGTTGGGTTGCTGTGCGGTCATGACGAAACGTTGATTTCTGACGTGGTTCAAGCACTATTGCTGCTAGATCAAAAACGTTCGCTGGTGTGCATTGCTAGTACGGATTTACTGCATGATCCTTCCTATGAAACGGTCTGCAAAACAGACCTTCAGACGATCAAACGCATGGAAAAACTTGATTTGGAGGGTCTTAATAAGGCATGGTCCTGTACACATCAAGTATGCTGTGGAATTGGTCCGGTTTCGGTACTGTTAGGCTTTGTCCGGGCTTGTGGAACCGGCGAAGGCAAGGTGCTTTTTTACCAAAATAGCGGTGATGTCGATCCGTCAGGTCGGGGGCAATGGGTTGTCGGATATGGTGCAATTGTCTATTCTCGTGATAATGCTATAGGAGATATATAATGGAACTGCAAGAGGAACACAAAGAGAAGGTGCGTGCGTGGGCTGCCGAAGGCTGTGGATTGTCAGAGATCCAGCGACGGATGTCAGAAGAATTGGGCATCACGATGACCTTCATGGATGTCCGTTTTCTGGTATTAGATCTGGATGTGGAAATTCAGGATAAAAATAATCGTGAGACAAAGAAGGCCCCCCCGCAGGATGAACATGCTGACGTGCCGCCTCTCGATGATGGGCTTGATGGCACAGAAGGCGTGAATGGGGTGACGGTTGAGATTGATCGCGTCATGAAACCAGGAGCTCTGGTTAGCGGCTCTGCAGTTTTTCGCGATGGTGTTGCGGCAACGTGGATGTTGGATCAAATGGGACGTTTGGCCTTGCAAGGACCTACCCCAGAGTATCGTCCCTCTCCGGAAGATGTGCAAGAGTTTCAACAGGTACTCCAGCAAGAGTTGGCAAAGCGCGGCTATTAATTACTGTACCGTTTCGTACATTAGGGAAATCTATGCATACAATTCGGCTTATTGTGACGGATTTGGATGGTACGTTGATTGGCAATGACAATGAGCTTGCCTATTGTGGTCGATTGGCGGAATTAATCAATACATACCGTTCTCAATATGGTGCGGTTTGGGTCGTATGTTCAGGTCGCTCCGCTCGCGGCGTTGGTACTTCGGTTGAGGAATTGCATCAGATGGGTTTGCACCCGGACTACGCCATTGTACGCAGTGCATTTGTATATCGTACGGATCGTTATAGCTGGCGTTCCATGTATGCTTGGAATTTTGGAATACGGATGCACATGTTGATGAACATTTTCTATCAGCGGAGTGTGCTGCGCGAATGGCATCGTAAAATGCGTCAGACATTTAAAAATGTCATTTGTGTGTACCAACGTAGAAGTCGATTATGTTTACGCTTTCGGAATAATGAGGATGCGGCTGCCGGTGCTGAAATGTTGCGATCTAGCAAGGACAGTATAGCCAGACATTTACGCGTTTATCAGTATCTTTCTGAGATCGAGGTTGGTAGCATTACACATACCAAAGGTATGGCTGTGGAAGAGTTGGCAACGCGATTGGATATCAAACGGTCAGAAACGTTGTGTATAGGTAACGGAGCCAGTGATATCAGTATGCTAGACGGTACCTGCGCGGCGCATACTGGATGTGTAGCGAATGCGGAGATGGATGTGATAGACCAAGTGCATCAAATGCAGGGATATATTGCTGCAGGCAAAAGTATGGAGGGGGTAACCGAAATCTTGTCTGGGTACTTGTCCGGCAATGTCACGTCTGATTTGCCGTCTTGGTGGTCGTCAACGCATATCACGAAACATCCTCGATTGGGACAAAGTCGACATCACCCGCCCCCCCGTAAACCCATTCAAGCGAGCCAACGCATGGCTATTCAAATTGGTCTTTTGTCTGCGTATGTCGTTTTAGTGGTGTTTGCAAGTTTTGGATTGGTGCCTTTTTCTAATCTGATTATGAAACCCTTTGTTATGATTGCAGGGGGGGTCGCACGTTTTTTTGAACTGTTTATGTAAGAGAGTTGTTGGATGATTGGGTTTATTGGAGCTGGTAAAATGGCTGAGGCCATAATGGCAGGAATGATGCGCGGAGGCGTGTGTGGGAGTCACGAACTTGCCGTGTATGATATTCAGGCGGTTCGCGTGCAGGAGCTACAGGAGCGATTTGGTGTTTGTTCTTTTGCGTCGCCTGGAGAACTTGCTGCGGCATGTGAAACCATAATCCTTGCAGTAAAGCCCCAGGACCTTGATGGGGTCATGGCGTCCGTTGCTACACAGGCTGTCGGGCGGAACGTTATTTCAATTGCTGCCGGTAGAATATTGGAGGGATTGGAGCACGGGATGCCGGGGGCTCGTATCATTCGCGTGATGCCCAATTTGGCTTGTCAGGTGGGTGCTGGCATGAGTGTGTTGTGTCGTGGTCGTTTGGCTACGGACAATGATATGTCCGTGGCGAAAGAAATATTTTCTGCTAGTGGGCGTGTATGCGAGGCCCCGGAATCTGATTTTGATATGGTTACTGCTGTGAGCGGATCCGGTCCTGCGTTCTGGACGCAATTGGCAGCCTACGAAATGCAACAGGCCATCGCTGCAGGAATGGATCCGGAAACTGCGCGCATGCTTGTTTTGCAGACGATGTTTGGTACCGCCAGCGTGTTATTAGAGACCGAGCAGGACTTCCAGTCCTTTATGGATGCCGTTGCCTCGAAAGGGGGCACGACTGCTGCTGGTCTCACCGTTCTGCGCGATAGTGCAGCGCAGGGCATTTTGGCCGAAGTTTTACAGGCTGCGGCAAAACGAAGCCAAGAACTTCGAAGCTAGATTGTATTGCATGCAAGGAGGTAGTAGATGCAGCGCTTTATCGATGTACTTGTAGAGTTTTGGAATTTCCCCATTTATAGCAGTGGTGGGAATTTGATTCGTTTACACCAATTACTTGTGGCGGTATGTATTCTGCTGGTTGGTGTTTCGGTTGCCAAGCGTGTTGGGCGTGGGGCCATTCGGGCTGTGCGTCGTAAGGTTCGTCTTACGGATAGTACATCCCAGATCATCGAGCGGGCGTTGTTTTATCTTTTGATGACGTTAACCGCATTAATTGCGCTTCCGATGGCAGGTATTCCCGTCACGATTTTCACGGTTCTTGGTGGTGCATTAGCCATCGGGTTCGGTTTTGGTGCCCAGAATCTTTTTAATAACCTTATCTCAGGTGTTATTTTGCTCTTTGAGCAGCCTATTCGCGTGGGGGACATTGTCGAAATTGATCAGGAGATTGGCAAAGTCGAAGATATCGGCAACCGCTGTGTGCGGATGCGGCGTCCTGATGGAGCCGATTTATTGTTGCCAAACTCCCGGTTTTTGGAGCAGCGCGTGATCAATTGGTCGCTATTTGATCGAAACATTCGCGGTCGTGTTACTGTGGGTGTTGCTTATGGTTCAGACACGTCTCGCGTGAAAGAAATTCTGCTCGAAGTTGCAGGGCGTCATGCGCAGGTACATGCGAGCCCCGAGCCGTTGGTGCTGTTTCATGACTTTGGTGATAATGCGCTCCAGTTTACCTTGTTTTTCTGGTGCCAAATTGCACGCCCGATGGATTTACGGATGATTGAGTCGGAATTACGCTTTGCGATTGATTCTGCATTTAGAGAGGCTGGCATTGTGATTGCATTCCCACAGCGCGATGTACATGTCGATTTTAATGGAACCATTCCCGTGGAGTGGAAAGAACGTGAATCGTGAGGCAATGTAGACGATCGTTGTGTTGCTTTTTACAGCAAAGAGGGAGTCAACATGAATAGCAGTGAGCAAATGATTCTCAGCAGACGCGCCTTTCTGGGCTTGACGACACTGGCGACAGGGGCTGCCGTAACAGGTTGTGCGACAAATCCGGTTACCGGGAGAAGGCAGTTCATGTTTGTCTCCACGGCCAATGAATTAGCCATAGATCGGCAACATGCGCCGCATCAGTTCTCTGCCGATTATGGTGCTATGCAGGATGTTCGTTTGCAGCAATATCTACAGGAGGTTACGGACAACTTAGGTGCGCATGTGCATCGTAAAGATATGCCATATGGTACAACCGGATTGTATGCTTCTTATGTCAATGGTTATACGTTTCCGGCGGGAACGATTGGTTTGACGCGCGGCATTATCGCAGAATTAGAGGATGAAGCCGCCTTGGCTGCCCTCATTGGTCATGAAATGGGCCATGTTAATGCACGTCATGCCGCGCGCCGGATGACCAGTCAGGTTATGACATCGCTTGTCCTTGGGGTTGGGGCTGCGGTCTTGTTACGCGATGAACGCTATGCTCCACTGGTTTTGGGGATAGGTGCCATCGGGGCGGGCGCGTTACTGGCGCGCTATAGTCGTGAAAATGAACGTGAGGCCGATCAGCTTGGTATGGATTACATGGTTGCGGCGGGCTATACGCCCAATGGGATGATTGACTTGATGGACATGTTGCGATCCATGGAGCGGCGAAAACCGGGCGCGTTGGAGTTGATGTTTGCGACGCACCCCATGAGTGAGGAACGCTATGAGACGGCGGTGCGCCGATCTGAACGTACGTATGCAGCACAGCGTACTGCACGTACTGGGCGTGAGCGCTACATGGATATGACTTCCAGCATCAGGGCACAGAAACCGATGTTATCGGCTTTGCAGGATGGTGATTCCGCCATGCGTAACCGAAAATGGGATGATGCAGAAGGACACTACACGTCTGCTTTGCAGCAAACCCCTGATGATTATGAGGGGTTGTTAAAAATGGCGCAGTGCCGGGTAGCCCAGGAAAAACTTGATGATGCTGCGACGCGCATTGCCAGGGCCAGAGAAGTTTATCCGGAAGAACCTTTGTCTTATCAATTGGGTGGTCTCGTAGCATTGCGGCGAGGTCGATATGAAGAAGCGCATCATGATTTTTCGCATTATTTGAACGTATTGCCAGGCAACCCGCTCACGCTGTTCTATGATGGAAGATCGCTCGAGGGGATGGGGCGTCGAGAGGATGCTGCGACGCGTTACAGGTCCTTCTTACAACAGGTGTCGACAGGCAGCGAAGCTGAATATGCTCGTCAACGGCTGGAAGAGTGGGGCATGGCAAACGCGGTTTGAAAGAACATCGAACATCGAACATTGAACATCCAATGTTGAATGCGGGAAATGATGGGCAACCAGAAAACTTGATTGTATATTACAAGAGACAGAAGGGGTAATTATAATATTTGTTGCGAGTAAAAAAGATAGCCAAAGGGAACGATAGAATAAAGTGATTCATTCTACGTTCGAAGTTGGGTGTTTGGATGTCCAGTGTATTGAACCGTTTATCTTTGGATGCGTGTCGATCTTTTTCGCAACCCACAGAAAAGATGTAGGTAGATGATTTTGCAATGAAAATTGTTTGGCAGAACGATTTGTAAGAATAGGGTGTATGCTATGGCGGGAGAATATGTTTTTCAATTAGAAGGTGTAACGAAGCAGCATGGTGGATTATCGATTCTCGATGACATCACATTGGCTTTTTTTTTCGGAGCGCGCATTGGTGTCATAGGCGGCAATGGTTCCGGAAAATCCAGTCTGCTACGCGTGATGGCGGGGCTTGATGATGATTTCATGGGAAACCGGATTGTCGCAAAAGACGCTCGGATCGGATATTTGGCGCAGGAACCGGAGTTAGACCCGGCCGGTACCGTTCAATCGGTTGTGATGGAAGGGGTTACTGCGCAACAAGCCAAGCTCGATCGGTATGATGAAATCTGCGGTATGCTTGGCGATGATATGGATGATGCAACGAGAGATGCCTTGAATGATGAGTTTGATCGTTTGCAGCATGAAATTGATGCGCATGATCTTTGGGAGTTGGATCATCATGTCGATATGGCGATGGATGCGTTGCGACTTCCTCCTGCCGATACACCTATTGATACCTTGTCGGGCGGAGAAAAGAGACGCACGGCTTTGTGTCGATTACTTTTGCAGAATCCAGATGTATTGTTGCTGGATGAGCCCACGAACCACTTGGATGCGGAGTCCGTGGGTTGGCTGGAGGAGCATTTGAAACGGTTTACGGGCACGCTGATTGTTGTAACGCATGACCGCTATTTTCTGACAAATGTGACAGAGTGGATTTTGGAACTGGATGCTGGTCGAGCCTATCCGTACAAGGGAAATTACGAGGCATGGTTAGAGCAGAAACAGCAGCAGAGTGAGCGTACAGGCAAGGTGAATGCGTCGCGAAAAAAACTTTTGTCTCAAGAACTTGAATGGGTGCGTATGAATGCATCTAGTCGGTTAACCAAGAATAAAGCTCGGTTGAAGCGTTATGAGGAGTTGGCATCGCAATCGTTCGAAAACCGGGAGGAAGAATTAACGATACGTATTCCGCACGGTAAGCGTTTAGGTGCGAAAGTGGTAGATGCAGAGAAGTTGACGAAGGTGTATGGCGATCGCATCATCATGGAAAATGTCAATTTTTCGTTACCGCCCGGTGGGATTGTAGGTGTGATTGGTGGGAACGGGGCAGGCAAGACAACTCTGTTTCGTATGATTACGGGGGAAGAGGAACCCACCTCCGGTGTCGTTGATATTGGCGATAGTGTGGATATTTCGTACGTGAATCAGATGCGCGACGATCTGGATCCCGACAAGACAGTCTGGGAAGAGATTAGTGACGGTCAGGAAGTGATTGAGATTGGCGGCACGACAATGAATAGTCGCGCCTACTGTTCGCGCTTTAATTTCAAAGGTACGGATCAGCAACAAAAGGTTGGCGTTTTATCCGGTGGTGAACGTAACCGCGTTCATTTAGCAAAATTATTACGGCGCGGCGGGAATTTATTGTTACTCGACGAACCTACGAATGATTTGGACGTTCATACCTTGCGGTCCTTGGAGGATGGTCTCATTCACTTTGGCGGATGTGCTGTTGTAATCAGTCACGATCGCTGGTTTCTGGATCGCATTGCGACCCACATTATGGCATTTGAGGGGGATAGCGAGGTGCTTTGGTTTGAGGGAAATTATGCTGCCTTCTGTGATTGGCGCAAGCGTGAGCTCGGAGAAAAGTGGCAGCCGCATCGTGTGCGTTACCGCCCGGTAGCACGCACATAATCATGGTTTCATTCCATGAATGGCGCGGTTTAGTGCCGCACGCGCATCCGCATTGCTGGCATTTTCTTCCAATAAGTGAATGAGTTTGGAAATGGCAAGCATGGGATCGTCACCTGTCTCCAGCAGTACAATCGCAATACCTGTGCGCGCTTCCTGATTCGTGTCGTCGACTTCCAATACCAGACGGAAACATGCGAGTGCTTGCGAATATTTGCCGTCTTTGCGGTATAAGCGCCCCAAATGTAGCAGTGAACGAACGTGTTGTGGATGGGATTCAAGCAGTTGAAGGTATTCTGCGCGCGCTTCTTGTAAGGCTCCACGGCGTGTATGCGTGACTGCAAGGTTGAAGCGGGCCTGATAATTGGGTGCGAGGGCGAGACTTTGTTGGAAAAGCGTAGCGGCTTCATCCCATCGTTCTTGAACAAAACGGACATGTCCTAGATTGAAAAGTGCTTTAGGATTATCTGGTTTTACCGCGAGTGCTTTTTCGAAATGCTGGCTTGCCTCGGCGTACTTTCCCGTGTGGCTTAAGGCCGTACCGAGACTGTTGTGCATGATCCAGTTGTCTTGCGTGACTTCGACGGCACGCCTAAATAGCGCGATACTGTTTTGCCAGTATTGGGTTTGGCGGTGTGTTTGCCATATGAGTAGCGTGGTAATGATAGCGATAACGGCCTGTGTTGCTCTTTTATGCTGTTGCCATACGGGCGTGATGATCATTCCAATGGCTAGATAGAGACCGATGGCAGGGAAATATAGGAAACGATCTGCCATAGCATGCCAGCCAAATTGCGTAAAACCGAGTACGGGAAGTAAGGTGGAGATAAACCATATGGCACCCCAGAGGCCCCATGGGCATGAAGTCCTTTTCTTCCAGAGAAGATTGCTCAAGCTTGCAAGCACCAGTAGTGCAGCAATACCTAGCCACCATGGCCAATGTACGGGGTGAGGATAAAACACAGAAAGTCGGACGGGATAGATAAGGTGCCAGAGATACCGCCAGAGGCTTATGGCGGCATTCATGATCCGACTGCTGATGGGAATGGTGGCAAGCCCGAGAAAGGATCCGCCCTGCCACTGTGCGTAGCTGGTGATAATGGCTGAACCGAATGATAGAAAGAAAAACGGTATTTTTTCTGATAGCAGTTGTCCTTTTACGGGCGACAGATCTCGTAGTGTCCGCAAGCGTTGCAGTGGCCAGATGTCGAGAAGCAAGAAGAGAAGGGGAAGGGTTAACACCATTGGCTTCGCCATCAGGCCGAAAGCCAGGCACGCGAATGCGACATAATAATATCGCACTTTATGATGCTCGCTGTACTGCAAATAACTGAGCATTGCCAGACAGGCAAAAGCTGTGCTGATAAGACCTTTGCGTTCGGCAATCCAAGCTACCGTTTCTACATGCACAGGGTGCAGCGCGAACAGCAGGGTTGCAATGCTTGCTGCAAACGGAGATCGACTGATTTTGCGGGTTAGTAAAAAGACGAGCACTACATTGAAAAGGTGCAGCAGCAGATTGGTGAGATGGAAACCTGTGGCATTCGTTCCCTGTAGGGATATATCCAGCATGTAGCTGATCCACACAAGTGGTTGCCATGTTGATGCGTGTGTGGCAGTAAGTGCCCACCGAAATCCTGTACGCGTAAGGCCCATTTGTACAATACGATTTTGACTGACATACAGGGGATCATCCAGACCGATAAAGTCGGCCGTCAATACGCGGTGGTATGCGATGACAGATAGAATCAAGCAGCCGAGCAAAAAAAATCCTTGCCAATATGGTTTGGGTGGCTTCTTGCTCATATAGAAGCCTTTGCTGTCTGTTGCTCCTGTCGTCTTTGCTGGAAGAAGGATTGCAATAGATGTAAGCAGGCGTCTGCTTGCACGCCGGAGGTGACTTCGCAGCGGTGAATGAGGTCTGGGTGCTGCACGATATTAAAAACCGATACTGCCCCTCCTCGTTTGGGGTCTGGCGCCCCGAATACGAGGCGGGGGATCCGTGCCAATACGATGGCCCCGGCGCACATGGCACAGGGTTCTTTGGTTACATAGAGAATCGTATCCGTAAGCCGCCAATCTCCCTTTGCAGCTGTCGCTTGTGTTATGGCGATCATTTCAGCATGTGCCGTAGGGTCTTTGAGTGTTTCCACCTGATTGTGTGCGCGTGCAATGACTGTGGGCCGTTTTTCATTGGCGGGTATTTGTACGATTACACATCCTGTAGGAACTTCACCTTCATCGGCAGCACGTTGGGCTTCCCGCAATGCCATTTCCATGTACTTGTCATCGTTTTTCAGTGCATCAGAGGCAGTCATACATTGTCTTTTGGTATCGTGATTTTCAGAATGCGTACATACGTAACAAAACCACGACAGATTTTCGATACTGAAGTCTAGTGCTGACTTTATGCGTAGATGTGGGGTAGAGTAATAGAACTAATCGGACACTTTGTCATGAGGTTGATTTGCTAGTGGGAAACGTAACAACAGGACGAGACAGCGTAGTAGAGGTTGAGGATCTTCGAATCACTTTCGGGGGAACAGAGGTTGTTCATGGTATCTCCTTCTCGGTTTATTCTGGAGAGATGTTAGCTTTGGTTGGGGAGAGTGGTTGTGGGAAAAGCGTATCGGCCCTGGCCTTGGCTCGCCTGCTCCCTCCAGCACCCGTATGTGACGTGCGGGGGCATGTGCAATTTGATGGGGCGGATGTGTTATCCTTGCCGCCTTCGTCTTTACGTGCTTTGCGTAGAAATGGGATCGGATATGTTTTTCAGGATCCCGCAGTGGCGCTGCATCCCAGCCTTACCATTGGATACCAGATGTGCGAGGCATTGGAGGGGGGCAGGTTGCATCGCCGGAAACGTGCGATGGAATGTTTAGGGTTGGCTGGGCTTCGTGATCCTGCGGCTTTGATGGAGGCATATCCTTTTACGTTAAGTGGAGGGATGCAGCAGCGGGTGGTCATTGCGATGGCACTTGCACGCGAGCCCAAACTGCTGGTAGCAGATGAACCTACGACGGCTCTTGATGTCACCATACAAGCGCAGATTTTGGATTTGTTAGCTCATTTACAGAAACGCATGGGGATGGCTATGTTGCTCATTACCCATAATTTGGGTTTGGTTGCGTCTCGTGCAGACCGGGTTTGTGTCATGTATGCGGGACATTTGGTTGAAACAGGACCAGTAGAGACGATCTTGCAGCGTCCTGCACACCCATACACGCAGGGCTTATTAGATGTTGTGCCGAAACTCGAAGGGCATGCGCGACTTTTGGAAGGGATTCCGGGGATGGTACCATCGGGGGGGGAGAGTATTCCAGGGTGTCCGTTTTCCCCAAGGTGTCGGTATGCGCAAGCGATTTGTTCTTCGGAAAATCCTCATTTGCAAATGCAAGGGCTTCGGGGGCGGGACTGCGCGGTGGCATGTCATTTTCCTTTGCAACCAGAGAGTGGCGCTCATGCATCCTGACAATCCAACGCCCATTCTGGAGCTCGAACAGGTTACGGTGCGGTACGATGAGAAGCAACCACCGGCGGTACACAATGCTTCGATTCTGGTTCGTCCTGGTGAAATCACGGGGTTAGTCGGCGAGAGTGGGAGTGGAAAAACGACATTGGGTCTGGTGTCGGCTGGCATGTTGTGCCCGAATGCGGGACGTGTTTTGTTTGATGGGCGTGTGGTCGACATGGGGGAACGATCTGGCATGCGCAAGCACCGTCAGAATGTACAAATGGTATTTCAAGATCCAGCGGGCGCATTGAATCCAAGGATGACGATCGGTGAAGCGCTTGATGAAGTACTTTATGTTCACCGTCATTTTCTTGAGATGCGTGAGCGTGCGCAGCGCGATAAGCGTCGGGATGAATTGATGGAAGCTGTAGGGTTGCCACGCAGCATGTTGTTTCGGTATCCACATGCCCTCAGCGGAGGACAACGTCAGCGCGTTGGAATTGCCAGAGCACTCGCTGTGAACCCGCGTTTGCTTGTTGCGGACGAACCCGTTTCTGCATTGGATGTGTCGGTACAGGTGCAGATATTGAACTTGCTCAAAAGGGTTAACGAGACGCTGGGACAAACATGTTTGTTTGTAGCGCATGACTTGGCTGTTGTTCGTTACATGTGCAGGCGAGCATATGTAATGGAGGCTGGTGTCGTCGTTGAATCAGGTCTCTGCAGCAAACTTTTTGCAGAACCCGAGCATCCCTATACACAGCGGCTGATCCAAGCTGTTCCTGATGTTGCGAAGGGCTTACGAGAGCGCAAGATGTCACAGTGTGTGTCGGATTGACGCAGTATATGTGCTGATCCGAGAACCTTTTTTTGCATTCTGGTCGTTTTTAGGTGAAAAATATAACTTGGTATAATATGTGCTTAGCATTACGGCAAGATGTTGCGTAAGCTTGCCAGTACGATTTCGAATCATTGGTTGGCGTTGGTTTACAAGATTTCATCATTACAGTAGGAGATTGTTATGTTGTTCATGCCGATTGGATATTGGTTGTTTGCCATACCGGGATTGATCTTGGCTGGTATCGCTACAATGGTGACAAAGTCGACGTTTTCCCGATATGCCAAGGTAGCTGCGAGCTCGGGGTTAACTGGCGCTGCAGCGGCGGAGCGTATGTTGGCATCACGCGGGATATACGATGTACGGATTGAGCCCGTACGCGGTTTTCTTAGCGATCACTATGATCCTGTCCGCAGGACATTGCGGCTATCACCGGATGTATATGGGTCCAGATCTTTATCTGCGATCGGTGTAGCCTGCCATGAAGCTGGTCATGCACTCCAGCATGCTGACGGTTATGCGCCGCTCACGATTCGTTCGGCCTTGGTGCCTGTTGCCAACTTCGGTAGCAATGCTGCATATATTTTTCTGATGCTCGGACTTTTTTTCGGGACGCCGGCACTGGTTCAGGTAGGGGCGATTGTGTTTCTTGGTGCGGTGGCATTTTCCTTGATTACGTTACCTGTTGAATGGAATGCGAGTGCGAGAGCAAAGGTGCTGATGGTGGACAGCGCTATTGTTTCATCTCGTGAAGCATATGATGCTGGACGCGTATTGAATGCAGCGTTTATGACGTATGTTGCGGCGGCTGTTACTGCCTTGCTAACGCTGCTGTATTATCTTTTACGGTCAGGTTTGCTAGGGGGATCACGCGACTAACATGGAGTTTTAATTATGAAATCATCTTCTTTGCCTTTTGATCCTGAACTTGCGATTACACAGGTTCGCCGTGAATTTGGGGAGCATGGTGGCGTTGCACCGTCTATCGAGCGTTCATCTACGTTTACGGTTATGGAACCGGGTATAATGCCAGATATTTTTGATGGGAAACGCGGTCCGGACCGAGAGGGGTGCTACCTGTATTCACGCAATTTTAATCCTACGATCGATGTGCTGGATCGTTATCTTGCTGCGATGGAGGGCACGGAATTTGCGGTGGGTACGGCAAGCGGTATGGCTGCTATTTCCTGTGCGCTTTTACAGCTGTGTGATGCAGGGGCGCACATTGTATCTAGCAGTACGATTTACGGGGGAACCCATGCCTTGCTTGCGCAGTTGCTCCCTCGGCATGGAATACAAACCTCATTTGTTCATCCACGAGACATCGGAGCTTTTGAGGCTGCGATACAACCTAATACCAAAGTGATTTATGCCGAGACAATGGGTAATCCCACGCTGGCAATTCCGAACATTGAAGCCTTGGCAACCCTTGCGCATAAGCATGGGATCCAACTGGTTGTGGACAATACATTTGCCCCTATGGTTATTAGCCCTGCAAGGCACGGAGCAGATATTGTTGTGTATTCAATGACGAAGTATATCAATGGTGCTTCGGATCTTCTTGCTGGCTGTATTTGCTGCTCTCGTGAGTTTGGACATTCTTTGTACGACTTGCAGACCGGGTGCGCCATGCTTTTGGGGCCTACGATGGACCCTAGGGTGGCCTTTGATATCATTCAAAGGTTACCCCATCTCGCGATTCGCATGCGCGAACATGGAAGGCGAGCTCTGGCAATAGCAGAAAGGTTGCAAGATCTCGGATTGCGGGTTTTGTATCCCGGGCTACCAAGTCACCCTGATCACGACTTGGTTCAGACTCTCGTAAACCCAGGCTTTGGGTATGGCGGTATGCTCGCGCTTGATTGCGGAACACAGGAACGCGCGAATGCGCTAATGGGCGTGCTTCAGAATGAAGTGGGCTTTGGGTTGATTGCCGTTTCGCTGGGTTATTTCGACACGCTCATGAGTGTTTCTTCCTGCTCAACATCTTCCGAAATTCCCGATGCGGAACAAACAAAGATGGGATTGAACCCCGGTTTGTTACGCCTTTCGGTGGGTATATCGGGGTCACTGGAATCACGGCTTGTCCAAATCGAAAAAGGGGTCAAAAAAGTTTTCTCTTCCTAACGGAAGTATGGTTGCGTATTTTTACCCTGATGTCTGTTAACCCTTTTACCATGAGGTATTTTTTTGCAAAAACCCAATATCATTCTGATTAACTGTGATGATCTCGGATATGGTGATCTCGGATGCTATGGATCGAAGGTAAATAGGACACCGCATCTGGACCGAATGGCATCTGAGGGGGTTCGGTTTACCGATTACCATGTCATGTCACCCGTATGTTCTGCGTCGCGTGGTGCCTTAATGACCGGCTGTTACCCGCAGCGCATCGGCATTACCGGCGTACTATTTCCGGGAGAGGATATCGGTTTGCATCCCGATGAAATCACGGTTGCAGACATTCTCAAAGACCAAGGGTACCGCTCGAAAATTGTTGGCAAGTGGCACTGTGGGGATCAGCCTGCGTTTTTGCCCACGAATCACGGTTTTGATGAATACTATGGTTTGCCCTACAGCAACGACATGGGAATTCAGGGCAAGACAGAAGAAATTCGTGCCAAGAAAGTACCGCTTCCTTTAATGCGGAATACGGATGTCATTCAGCAGCAACCGGATCAGCGTGGACTGACAGAGCGTTATACAGAGGAATGTGTCCGTTTCATTCGCGATAATAAGGAAGCGCCCTTTTTCCTGTATCTGGCACACATGTATGTACATGTTCCCTTGTTTATTCCTGATCGTTTTTTGGCGCAATCTTCCAACGGAGGCTATGGAGGGGCGGTGGAGTGTATTGATTGGGTTGCCGGTGTCATTTTCGATGAGCTGAAGCGGCAGGGTCTGGATGAGAATACCCTGGTTATTTTTACGAGCGATAATGGGTCGCGTGCCAGTGGAGAAGGTGGCAGCAATGCACCATTGCGCGGAACGAAGGGAACAACTTGGGAGGGTGGGCAACGTGTATCCTGCATCGCGCGCTGGCCGGGACGTATTCCCGCAGGGCGCGTTTGTGATGAGCTTATCACCGCGATGGATTTCTTGCCCACGTTTGCAAGCTTGACGGGGGGGGATGCACCACAGGACCGTATCATTGATGGTAAGGATATCACATCATTGCTTATGGGACAGGAGGGGGCAACGTCACCGCATGACGTCTTTTATTACTACATGAGAAATCAATTGCGTGCTGTACGCAGCGGAAAATGGAAGCTCCACTTTGCCACGAGCAAGATGTTTGTGCGCCAGCCGGATCCGGTGCAGGAATTGTATGATCTCGATCATGATGTGGGAGAGCAAGACAACGTTTATGACGAACATCCAGATGTGGTCAAGATGTTGTGCAAGGTTGCCGATGCTGCACGGGCGGAGCTTGGAGATACACTTACTGGCGCTGTGGGCACGGGGCCACGCCCTGTTGGTCGTGTCGAGAATCCTGTTCCGCTAGCCGTTCAAGATGAGAATCATCCGTATTTGGTTGCGTATTACGACAAGGCGGATTCGCAAACGATGATTGGATAGGGCGAGAATCAGTAAAATTGTTGCGAGCGTTTATGAAGAGTGTAATTTTCCCAGTTCCACGTAAAATGGAAGTTTCAAAGACACATGTATCGCTGATGCATGCTGACTGGATTGCATTGCCGGCAGGTTGCAGTCGTCGGTTACGTGAGAGGGTGCAGGATGGGCTGGCAGCATTATCGCGTTCTTTGAACCGTTCTTTGCATGTTGCGCCCGTGCGGCCGAGGCAGGGCGTTGTTCTGCTGGAATTGATCCTTTCGAAGCGCGGTATTCCCGCGCAAGGATATGCACTTACGCTTTCTGATAAAATTCGGCGGATCGAGGCTTGTGATGAAGCAGGTCTGTTCTATGGTTATCTAGCTTTTCAGCAATGGATCGATAAGTACGGGAACCATCCGCCTGCTTTACAGGTTGAGGATGCGCCGGATTTTACGCAGCGTGGCGTTATGCTGGATGTAAGTCGTTGCAAAGTGCCGACGATGGAAACCTGCCGGCAATGGATCAATCATCTTGCCGGACTGCGTATCAATCAGATTCAGCTTTACATTGAGCATACATTTGCCTTTTCCGCGCATCCGGTTGTTTGGGCGGAATCAACTCCGTTTACCCATGCACAAATGATGGAACTGGACCAGTATTGCAAGGATCGCTTTGTCGAGCTCGTGCCGAACCTAAACTCCTTTGGACATGTGGAACGCTATTTACGTCATCCCGAATACCGTCATCTGGCGGAGTGTCCTGACATGGCTCGTTGCTCCACGCTTGTCCCCAAGCAGGCTAGCTTGCGATTTTTGGAAGAGCTGTATGAAGAATATTTGCCAAATTTTTCGAGCTCGATGTTCAACGTTGGCTGCGACGAGACTTGGGAGTTGGGTAAGGGACGCAGCAAAAATCAGGCAGAAAAGATTGGAACAACTGCCGTGTATCTTTCGTTTCTGAAAAAGATACACAAATTGGTTGTCAAGAAAGGTAAGCGGATGCAGTTCTGGGGAGATATTATCTTGCATCAGCCCGAGTTAATCACGCAATTACCCAAAGATCTGATTGCTCTAAATTGGGGCTATGAGGCCAATCATCCGTTTGATAAGCAATGCCCGGCCTTTGCCAAGGCTGGTATCGACTTTTATGTGTGTCCAGGAACAAGTGCCTGGCTTAGCATTACCGGTCGAACCGATAATTGTCTGGCCAATTTGGAAAATGCTGCACGTAATGGTAAAAAGCATGGAGCAACGGGATACCTCATTACGGACTGGGGGGATGGGGGGCATCATCAGGTGTTACCGGTAAGTTATGTTGGATATGCTGCGGGTGCCGGATACAGTTGGTATTTGGACGGTAACAAGGATGTTGATCTCGGCTCTGTGATTAGCCGTCATTTCTTTGAAGATGCTACAGGTGTGATGGGGGCGTTTTTACTCGACCTCGGAAGGACGCTGAATCGTATCGGTGGTATTCAGCGTGGCAATCAATCTGCCATACACCGTTTGCTCTTTTGCCTCCATCAACCAGAAGATCTTGCCAAGGTATCGTCAGGCCAATTTACACGTGCGCATGCATGGCTGGACAAGCTTGCATCACGGTTGGCGGTCGCGCAACCGAGCTGTGAGGATCGTGACCTTGTCATGCATGAATGTCAGCATACCTTGGATATGGCCCGTTATGCATTAGATCGTGGGCTTGCCGTCAAGGCAGGCCAAGCCGGTACGCGTAAACTACAATTGCGGCGAGATGCTTTGCGGGAATCCCATCAGCAGCAATGGCTGGCACGCAATCGACTGGGCGGATTGCGCGAAAGCTGTGAGCACTTCGATGGAAAATAGCGCATTATAGGTCGTAGGCTTTTTGTATTTCTTCCCCGATGATGCGCAATCCTTCACGCACAATTTCTGGTGGCTGCGAATAATTGATGCGTATGCACTCATGTTGGTGCGACCAGTCTTCTTCGAGCCCATAGAAAAAATAGCATCCAGGAACCACCAGCACATTTCGCGCTTTGAGTAGTTCGTATAGGGCACGTGAATCGATGGGCAGATCAGGACACCAGAGCCATAGGAACAATGCGCCTTCGCATTTATGAATACGCCAGGGTAGGTCATGGGGAAAAAACTCTTTTACCCATTGCATGGCCTGGTTCAAGCGCTTCTGGTAAAAGGGACGAACCATTTCACGGCTGCATTCCAGTATCTTTTTGTTTTCTAACAAGCGGCTGACAATTGCTTGCCCGATATTGCCCGTAGCGAGACTGATAATAGCGTTAGCAGCTATGAGTGCTTGAATGATAGGTTCTGCTGCAATCACGATCCCTGTTCGTGTTCCGGGAAGTCCAA
The DNA here is from genome assembly GCA_003567805.1 of PVC group bacterium. Next base: position 35,735 of record PWYP01000110.1, on the reverse strand, counting down.
GCTTCGATAGGCTCAAAGTGAGAATAATGTGCTCATCCCAAATGGGGTGTACGTCATCGTTAAATACAATACCTGGAAAGGGAACCCCATAGGCATTATCAATGATCAGCGGAACGCCAGCTTCTCGCGTTAATGTGGATACATGCTCGAGTTCGCTTTGCGAGAGCACATTTCCGGTTGGGTTGGTCGGTCGCGAAACACAAACTGCGCCGATTGCATCTGTTATCTCCAGATTCGGAAAGTCAATATGGTATTTGAAACTGTGCGTTCCTATTGTCTCTAGTTTCGGACGTTTTGCTGCAAAAAGTTGGGGGTGTATTCCCTGATCTGCGTAGCCGATATATTCCGGCATGACCGGAAGCAATATTTGTTTTGCAGATTCATCTGGAAAATGTCCTGCGAGCATATTAAACAGCATGAAATATGCGGTTTGGCTGCTATTCGTTACTGCTATGTTTTCGGGCCCAACTTGCCATCCATATTCCTCTCGTAGTAGTCGAGCAATCGAACGCAGAAAATGGGGGTTTCCCTGCGGGGTATCGTAGTTGCATAATAGGGAATCCAGCTGTGGGGATTGATCCAGTAAGCGGCCCCATGCATCGCGCCATATTGCCTGGATCTCGGGAATAGCCGCAGGGTTCCCGCCGCCAAGCATTAGCATGCCGTCGTTTCCACGCATCGCTTTGCCCAGATCATCCATCAGCTCCATAATGCCAGAGCCGGATGATATCTTTTGTCCAAATGTTGATAAATGTAACTTCATGCCCACCTGTTTTACATTTTTATAATAGCCCACTATGTCATAGGATGGGGGGTATCTCAACCCTCTTTCCGGCTCGTTTGTAGCGTCAACTTTGTATAGACGTGGCTCTTGTTCGTGATTGGTTGCCTGCTATACTTCCCATATTCAACTTGGTGTAATTTTGATAATCAAAGCGTATCGGGATCATATGAGAATATATTTGGTAACGTTAATGTGCATAGGGATTATGCTCGGAAGCCCTGCATTTGCGGATCTTAGAGCAGAACAGATGCCAGAGGGGCCAACCTATGGATGGGTGACAGAAAAAGTGTATGAGACCGTACCGTCGCATCCGCGTCTATTTATTACGCAGGAGCAATTGCAACGTGTTATAGATGGACGTGGCGATGCGTTTGCTGATTGGTATAGGGGCATGGAGGCCCTCGCAACGGAAGCGGTTGTGGATCAAACGAATCCTCTGGATGGGCAAGCTGTTTGGGTTCGTGCAATACGGATGCAGGATCGGGCCATGGCGCTGATATTGCAGTGGCATAGAACAGGCGATCGCCAATATCTAGATGCGCTACTGCGCTATGTCGAGGTCATACGTACATGGGCCAGTCAAAGGCAAATCGGGCTTCCCGAGGGACAGTTTGCGACCATTGTTGCCGTCACATATGATTTGCTCTACGACGACCTATCGTTTGAGGAGCGCGAACGGTTGATTTATATAGCACGTAATGATTTTTTGTTGCCGTTTCTGAGTCGGACGGCTCCACGGGATCAGAATGATCGATTACCAGATGAGCGGCGTAGTTGGTGGCAGGATATTCTTTCGAATTGGAACCCCGTAAGCAGTAGTGGCAATGGTGTTTTAGCGTTGGCCATGTATGAAGAGATTCCTGAAGCGCAAACGGTTATCGATCGTGTCAATTCTACGTATGAAGTGATTTTTGATTATGTGAATGAAACAGAGGGAGGCTGGGGCGAAGGGCTTGGATATTGGAATTGGTCGATGCGATACATGACCCAGTTTCTGGAAAGCTATGAACGGACGACGGGGCTAGAGCATGTTGGATTTCGCTCACCCGGGTTTCGCCAAGCTCTTACTTTTGGTACGTTTTTTGTACCACATGGTGAACATTGTGGATTTGGAAATAATCAGCATGGCAATATTAGTCCCAATCTTGCAGCTGCTTTAGCATATCTGGGTGATGAGCAAGGGTTCTTGCGGATCATGGAGTTTTTCCATACGCAGGACGCCGCCTTGCGGAGAAAAGCAGAGATCCAGGCCGCGCAAGCGCAAGAGCCGCTCGACTTCTATCGGCAGGGCGGGCCCTATCATTTACTTTTGATGCCTGATATGCCCGAGGTTTTTCCTGAGCTTCGACATCATAAGATGCATACCTTTCCGCGTCAGGGCTGGAGTATGCTCGCGGATCAGTGGCCTCGGCCGAATGTATATGCTTCTGTTCGCGGGGGGCAACTTGGCGGGCACCATACGCATCAGGATTTGCTGTCCTGGCATGGTGTGGTGGGCATGGAAAGAATGATTATCAATTTAACAGCATCCGATTATTACCAGACGGCCTGGGGTAGCCGCGCTCATGAAATTTATGAAAAGGGGAGCGCCTCCAAAAATACATTATTTATTGGAGGGTTGAGTGCGTATCAGGGAAGTCCTCGCCAAAGAGGACATCAACCGGCACAAGCGCATACGACTCATTATCATCTGCCTACCGGGCCTGCTTTGCGATTGGATGCCACGCGTGCTTACTGGTTGACACGGGGCGAGCCGCATCTCGTTTGTCGTATGTTTCTCATACTGGAAGACAAGGGCATTCTGGTTTTAGATCGGGTCATAACAAGAGGGGTGCATCCCGTGGAGGCGCGCGCTTATACGGAAAAGAAGGCGACCTTCGATGGAGAAAGTGTGTTTCTGGAAGGTGTATTTGAAACTGCCCGTATGACCTTTGCTGCTGATGTACCAGCGATTTTACGAGAAGCAACCGCTCTGTTAACAGATGGATATCGCACACCGCCAACTATGATTCGCTGGCAAACCTATGGACGCGAAAGCGCAGTAACATTGGCGTCTTTGTTGACGCGCGGTTCGGAGATCTTCGACCTAACTGTTGGCAGCGATCGAGATGGTGTGCAGGTAACCGTTTCTTCTGGCGATTGGTTGCGTGAATTGCGTTTTGATGGACATTTGCATCCGAAAGTTGATACATCCTCTCCCTAAGGAGTAGATGCATTGCAACAGCGGCCGAATATTATAATATTTTGTGTGGATGAGCAGCGGGGTGATTATCTGGGGTGCATGGGGCATCCGCATGTGCAGACGCCGAATCTGGATCGACTAGCGGCTGAAGGTACGCTGTTTCGCAATTGTTTCAGTTCAAGTCCTGTATGCATGCCAGCGCGGGCTACGATGCTCACGGGCCTCACGAACCGTGCGTGCGGTGTTTATACCAATGGCATCAATCTTGATGAATCTATCCCCACGTTACCCGGCATTCTTGCAGATGCAGGCTATCGAACACATGCGGTAGGAAAGTTGCATCATAAAATATGGGGAGGCAGAACGATTGCGCCTGATGAAGATACAAGTTTGAATCCAGAGCGACGAATCTACTGGAAGTGGCCAGGGCATTGGGAAGGAAAGCAGTACAAGAACTTTCCCGATAACTATTACGGTTACCAGACGTTAGACGTTTGTAACGGACACGTGAATTATGCTTATGGGGATTATGTGACATGGCTCGAGAAGGAGCATCCGGGGGCATATGAAGGATATCGATATCGCCATGATCATCCCAAGTCTCTGACGATTGATCCGGAATTGCATTACAACCACTGGATTGCGGATCGGACGATTGCTTTCATCCAGGATCACGTTTCGCGTGACGGGGATTCTGTGTCGGGTGTCGGGTGTCGAGAAGCCTATGCGCAGCCATTTTATGTATGGTGTTCTTTTCCTGATCCGCATGAACCTTTTGCGGCGGTACAGAAGTGGGCCGATGTTTACGAGGATCTGGAAATATCGCTACCGGAGCATTCGGTGCAACTAAGTCGCGATAATCACTGCGACGCCTTACGGCAGCTTGGCGTAGGACAAGCACCATTTGATCCGGACTGGACGCGCGAATGTATCCGGCAGACCTATGGTATGATCTCGCATATCGACGAACAGGTTGGCCGGGTGCTCGACGCGTTGGAGGAGACGGGGCTGGCAGAGCATACGGTCGTGATGTTTATCTCCGATCATGGAGATCAACTGGGGGAGCATGGTTTGTTTTATAAGGGTATCTTCCCGTTCAATGCGCATGCACATATTCCCTTTATTGCTAAGGTCCCTGGTTGTCAGCATGCGGGAAATATCATTGAGGATGTTGTGAGCCAGTTGGATCTCGTTCCGACGGTGTTGGATTTGGCGGGAGTGCCGCATCCGGATGACACGTTTCGCGCGGCCCATTGTGATGATCCAGAATCTGTTCCGGATCCAGCATTGCCTGGCGAGGTATTGACGCAGGTACTCACGCAGAATGTACGCCCGTATCGGCGTAATGCGCTGATTGAGCTCGATTGGGTAAAAGGTCCTTATCGTTCTTTGCAGATGCGTACGCTGGTTACGAATGATTACAAGCTCGTTTATTATGCACCAACAGAGGAAACCCTGCTGTTTGATCGCCGGAAGGATCCCGATGAACTGCGCAATGTAGCTGATGATCCAGCTTACGCTGCTATCGTTACGGCCATGCTGAAAAAAATGCTGGCCGAATTAGCGCGCACGGAAAGCAGAGCCTACAAGCAAAACACTGGTGCGTAACGCTGGGGGGCAGGTACTGGAGACGCGACGCCCCCGTCGCGCAGTCCACGGGAATGCGTGCCGGGTGAGTCTGGCGCGGCGGGGGCGCCGCGGCTCCAGATGAGGGCCTGGCTATTCGGCAGTCCAGTGATTGACAAAGCGCTGCCATTCCTCGCGCATGCCTGGTTCGTGCTCAAGCATTTCCCAGATGCGGGCACGATGGAATGCCGTGCCAGCCAGTGGCAGGCGCTGCGCTCGTGGGGAGCGCCTGGCGAGGAGTGGATCTTGATGGGGAGGGCAGCGTCTCTGAAGTTCCTCAATGAATCGCAAAATGCGTGGCCCTACAAACCACGGGGTCGGCCCGTCGGTTTCTTTGCGGTAGGTCCGCGGGGCCATGTATTCGATATGCGGCATGTCGTCGCGGTTGATTGGATGCCCGTCGAAGAGCTCGCGCGAGGCGGTGACATTGGCGGCATAAAACAGCATGATATTCTGCGAATCGAGGGGGAGTGATAACCGCTGCAGATCGCGGTGTGTACGGCCAGCAACTGCCGCCCGACGATCTGCCAGACCATCCAGCCGTGAGGGTGGAATCACAAAGGGTGGGGTATGACCAACAAGCGCGATCACTTCCTCGAAAGGTTGGAAGTTACCGCGCCAGAGCGAAACCTGCTCGAAAGCTTCGAGCATGGTGCGGGCAATGACAAAAAGCTCGAATTCAGTCATCATGTAGAGAGGTAACCATTGCACAAACACCCCGCCGGGATTCAAGCTGTTTTTGGCGCTTTCGAAATGCTCCAGGCTATATAGGTTTCCATCTCCAATACGAAATGGCACAAACAGATCGGAATTGATCATATCGAATGTTTGTCCGGAGGCCATGAGAAAATGGCGTCCATCCTCAACCAAAATCGTTGAGCGAGGATCATCAAATAGTCCCCCTGTATAATCGAAACCATTATGATTGGTAAAGTGAACCCGGGCGGCTTCGACAACTTCGGGAATGAGCTCGGCGGTGACGATACGGCGGGTGTTGGGAAATTGCGGATCTAATGCACCGCCTGCGGTGATGCCGGATCCCATGCCGAGGAAGAAAATGGTTTCGGTTTCCGGATAGGCAAATAGCGGGATGTCATTTTGCATACGGGATTGCATGTAGGACCCCGTGGATCCGAGGCCGTAGTGCGAATTGATTTTAATGGCCAAGCCGTGGCGATCCCTGGTGACGGCAACGGTGACATCGCGTCCTTCCCAGATTTGCAGGACTTCTTCCGGTTCCCGTAAGGGGTCGATGCTTGTGATGGGAAGGTGTGCAGGGCTTAAGGTTGTAAGCACCAAAATGATGATAAGCGCACTTGCGCATTTGATCGGGATGCCGCGTTTGTTCCAGGCAAATGGCAGGAAGAAAGAAGCTGCGAGATAGAGGATCGCGATCCATTGCATCGTACGCCACATGCCGAACCATTCCAAAAACACAAAACCACAGAGCAACGCGCCCAGAATGGATCCGGCAGTGTCCACGGCTGTCATGCGCCCAAGGCTACTGCCCGCAAATGATGCATAGCGTTCTTCGGCTTTCATCAAGAGCGGGAAAATGGTTCCCGCGAGCAAAGCGGGCAGGCCGAACGTCATGAACCCTTGCCGGAAAACCAAACTGATATACGCAGCCCAAGATCCGCGAAAGGCAATGATTTGCAGATTGTTCGTGAGTCGCATGAGCACAAAAGGGGTGAGAGCGATGGCTGTGCCGCTCAGCAGGGTAAGTACGGTAAGCATTAGATACGGGCATAAGCGCGTACGCGCCAGCCACGAACTGATCAGTGCCCCTGCAGAGAGACAAATCAGCACAATGACAAGAATGGTAGCATAGGTGTAGACCGAATTTTCCAGCACTTGTCCGAACATGCGCGTCCAGAGAACTTCGAGTGCCAGAAATGCAAATCCGGAGATAAAGCACAGTGGCAGGATTGCCCAGCGACCGCGCCGTGCAGTCGCGTGGTGCGCTGTATGTTTCGGGGTTGGTGGTTCCTGTGGTGGCGGCAAGGGGTGATCGGTGTGCAGCGATTGCTGCCGATTTGCAATCGCAAAGGCCAGCAGCGAGACGGCTGCACTGATGAGCATGGCACCGAGAAAGGTGAGTCGGAATCCAAACCAGAGTGGCAGGTAGAAGCCTGCCATCAAGGCACCCAGGGCGGCGCCCAGCGTGTTAATGCCGTATACACGAGCCGCCGTGACACCGAATACATTCCGTTTACCGATCAAATATTGTCCAATCACGGGCAGGGTGCCGCCCATACAGAAAGCTGGCGGGAAGATCAGCAGAGACGTCAGCAGGAATTTAACAGCCAGCAATAGGGGGCGCGAGTGAATGTGTTGGTAGAAGAATGGATAGATCCGGTAATAGCCTTGGAGAATGCCAAAATAGAAAATGGCCGTTACCGCGATGCCCATTTGAAGTCCGGCATAGAGACGTAAAGCATTGGTTGTGTGGGTAGCGCGTCGCCCCCAGAACCAGCTTCCGAGCGAAAACCCAGCAAAGAGACATGCCAGCGTGGCAGCGGCGGCATGCGCCGTGCTGCCGAACAGCAACCCGAGTTGCTTCATCCAAAGCACTTGATATACAAGAGCAGCAAAACCGGAAAAAAAGACAAGGCAGAATATTTTCATGTGCATGTTGCTATCATAACACACATGATTTGTCAGTGACATTTGGCGGTATGGTTTGTACGGTAATCGCAACGAATACCTTTTGCTTGATTTTTGTTAAAGTACAGGATGCAGATTATGCGCATGGAAAAAGATGCCTTGGGTGAGGTTGCGGTGCCGGATGAGGCGTACTTTGGAGCCCAGACCCAGCGTGCCATAGAAAATTTTGCCGTGGGTGATGAGTGCCTTCCCAAAGACTTTTTGTTGAGCTTGGCACGCGTGAAGCAGGCAGCGGCACTGGTGAATGCGGAACTAGGACTGCTTGACGATCCCGTGGCTGAAGCTATCAGCGAGGCTGCTGGTGAAGTTATCCGCGGCGAGATTGGGCTCGATGCTTTTCCGCTGCGGATCTGGCAGAGTGGTAGTGGTACGCAGTCGAATATGAACATGAATGAAGTGCTGGCGAACCGCGCCAATGAATTGCTGGGAGGCGTTCGTGGGGAAAAAGCACCTGTGCACCCGAATGATCATGTCAACAAAGGTCAGTCTACGAATGATATTTTCCCCACGGCCATGCATGTGGCCGTGGCCCTTGCGCTATCGGAACGTCTCCTTCCCGCTCTACAGAAGTTACAGGTGGTGTTGGACGAAAAAGTTGTAGCCTTCGCGGATATCGTCAAAATCGGAAGGACGCATTTGCAGGATGCGACTCCATTAACCTTTGGTCAGGAATTTTCCGGCTATGCAGCGCAGGTGCGCCAGGCGTACTTGTCTGTGGAGCAAAACTTGCCGGAAGTATGTGCGTTAGCAGTTGGCGGCACTGCTGTGGGTACGGGCATCAATACGCACCCGTCCTTTGGTGCTAACGTTGCAGAGGTTCTCGCGCAAAAGACAGGGCTGCCATTTGTGCAACAGGATAATGTGTTTTCCGGGCTGGCAGCGCATGATGCGATTGTTCGGCTTTCAGGCACATTGCGCAGCCTCGCGGGAGCATTGTTCAAGATGGCAAATGATATTCGCTGGTTGGGTAGCGGTCCGCGCAGCGGACTAGGGGAATTGCAGTTGCCCGCAAATGAGCCTGGCAGCTCGATTATGCCGGGCAAGGTAAATCCTACCCAGTGCGAAATGCTGACGATGGTTTGCTGCCGTGTATTTGGTAATGATGCGGCGATTGCTTTTGCGGGAACACAGGGACAATTTGAATTGAATGTGTATAAGCCGCTTATGGCGCATGCTATTTTACAATCCATTACCCTGCTCTCTGAGAGTATTTGTTCGTTTACGAATAAGTGTCTGATTGATATTACGGTCAATGAAGAGCAGGTGCGAACACATGTGGAACGGTCGCTCATGCTTGTGACGGCTTTGAATCCGCATATTGGTTATGACAAGGCGGCTGCCTTTGCTTTGGAAGCTTGGCGCGAAGGGAAGACGCTGCGAGAAGTTGCAGTTGCGAGTGGCCTGTTGAGCGAAGAACAGTTTGATACGTGGGTTCAGCCAGCTGAGATGACAAAGCCCACAGGGAATGGAGTATGACGGTTCCCATATATGTAGATTTTGATGATGTGCTTTGTGAGTCTGCCCGCCGACTTGCAGAGATTTCGGCAGATCGCTACGGCAAGCCCGTTACCTTTGAGGATATCTATTCCTTTGATTTAAATAAATCCTTTGGGTTAGATGAATTGGAGCAATTGGATTTGTTCACGCTGTTTCACGATGAAGAGATGCTGTATTCGATACCGCCCATACCTAATGCAATTGCGGGTATGCAGAAATGGGCAGCGAGTGGATGCCGAATCGAGATTGTGACCGGACGTCCACCGGTGACGCATGACATTTCCTGTGCTTGGCTGGAGGCCTATGAAGTGCCTTTTGACGGGATTACATTTGTTGACAAATACAACCGTGGGCATCAGCCTGTCGCGGGGGTGCGGCAACATACACTTGGCGAGGTGCCTGAAGAAGAATTTGCGTTGGCGGTAGACGACTCGGCCGAAATGATTGCATTTCTTGCAGAGAATACGGACTGGCCCTTGGTGTTGTTTGACCGTCCGTGGAACCGGAGTCTGGATGTTGATAATCTTCGCGATGGTGTGCAGCGCCTTGTCGGGTGGCAGGCATTGCTTTCTGCTCACCCAGCACCGGGAGTTTGATGATGGATGAAAACGTTATGGATGATTTTACCGATACAGAACGTGAAGCGCAGGGGCTTTCGCGTTGGATTGCACAAGTACGTTTCTTTCTGAGTCATGATGCCGGCGTGCTCGCGCAATTTATCAAATATGGGATGGCCGGGGGGGTTGCTTCGGCTGCACATATCAGCCTGTTCTTTCTCATTGGATGGCGTTTGTTCCCTTCGCTGACATCCGATGACTGGATGGTTCGATTGCTCGGCGTTTCTCCCGGGGTTGTCGAGGAAAGCCGTAGGGCATTGAATGCGGCCATATCTACCTCAATCGCGTTTGTGATTTCCAATGCGCTGGCCTATGTTCTTAATGTTTTATTTGTGTTTCGAAAAGGTCGCCATCGCTGGATTGTAGAAATTGCGATGTTTTATGCTGTATCGGGTATTTCGATCTTGGTGGGTACCTTGTTGCAGTCTATTTTGATTTACCGGTATGGCGTGATGACGACGTTGGCCTTTGGGACGAATATGATTAGTGCGCTTCTGATTAATTATACGATGCGGCGATATGTTATTTTTAAAGGATAAGGAATTATAGATGCAGCTACCATTACTTGATGATATGCATGTCCATGTACGGCAGGGAGATATGCTGCGAAATGTGGTGCCTTTGACACGCGCGGGGGGCGTGGGACGCTGTGTCGTAATGCCGAATACGGATCCCCCGGTAACTACTTTGGCTGGCGTAATGGCGTATCGAAGGGAGCTAGATGCGTGCTGCACGGATATCGATTTTCTCATGACGCTGTATTTATGTCCTGAGTTGCGTCCTACAGATATGATGGCCGCGAAGGAGGCAGGTGTAATCGGGGTAAAATGTTATCCGCAGGGGGTAACCACGAATTCACACTGGGGCGTCGCAGATCTAGGCGTGTACGATCCTTTGTTTGCAGCTATGGAAGAAGCGGGGGTATTGCTTTTGCTGCATGGGGAAGTGCCAAGCCAGCCCGAAGCTGATATCTGTATTTTAAATGCGGAAGCTCGATTCTTGCCTGAGGTGGAACGAATTCATAAGCAGTTCCCGCGTTTACGCATGGTTTTGGAACATGTGACAACGCGCGAGGCAGTTACATGCGTGAAAGGGTTGGGGGATACGGTAGGGGCAACGATCACGGCGCATCATCTGGAGTTAACCGTGGATGATTGGGCAGGAAAGAATCATAATTTCTGCAAGCCGGTTCCTAAGTATCCGCATGATCGTGCGGCATTGCGGGAAGTTGTTGCAGCGGGACATCCACGCTTTTTTCTGGGGTCTGACTCTGCGCCACATCCTCGCTCTGCGAAGGAAGGAAGCTGTGGATGTGCGGGGGTATACACGGCGCCCTTATTGCTGCCTTATCTCGCCGATACTTTTGACCGTCTTGGTTGTCTGGAGCGACTGCCATCATTTTGCTGTGAGTATGGGCACCGGTTTTATGGGTTGCCCGCGCCGACAGGCCATGTTGTACTGGAAAAGCAGGTGCAAAAGGTGCCAGAGACCTTTCATGGGGTCGTGCCTTTCCGGGCAGGGGAAACGCTCGCATGGCGTATCAAGGAGGGCTAAATCCTCTCGATAGCCTTGACAATCAAGACGGCATTGCTTCCTCCAAACCCGAAACTATTTTTCATCACATAGGGTCGTTGGAATGCGGTTCGGGTGTCAGGCGCAAAGAGTAAACCTTGTCCTGCTTCGTCCGGGGAATCCAGATTCATGGATGCAGGAATGAGGCCTTCCTCCAAACTGAGTATGGTGGCGAGTAAATCCATGGTTCCTGAACCACCAATCATGTGTCCGTAATAAGGCTTTAGTGAGGATATCGGCACGGTTCGGGCGGCTTGCCCCAGAATGGATTTTATGGAGAGGACTTCGGCGTTATCGTTTGCAATGGTTCCTGTGCCATGCGCATGAATCCAACCCAGATCGTCTGCCGCGATGCCTGCATCATCTAGGGCTGCTTGCATTGCTTTGGATTGCCCTTTTTGGTTAGGCGTCGTGATGTGAGATGCATCTGAGCTCTCACCGAAACCGCAAATTTCAGCGCGTGGTGACACCCCTCGCTCTCTAGCGACGTCTTCTGCTTCTAGATAAATGACGGCGGCGCCTTCTCCGATAACACAGCCATCACGATCGCGGTCAAATGGTCGACAAGCCTCTTGTGGATCCTCGCAGCGGCTCATCACGCCCAGATTGTCCCATGCGGCCAGTGTAAAGGGACTGAAAATGGTATCGGCTCCCACACAGAGAGCCTGTTTCCAGTATCCGCATCGAATCATGCGGTATGCATATCCAAGTACAGCTGTGCTTGAGGCGCAGGCGGCCGAAAGGACAAAATTGGCACCCTCTAGGCCGAATCGCATGGCGAGTTGCGCGCTGATGGCATTATTCATGCAGCGCGGTACCGTCGTTGGGCGAACCCATCGAGCCCCTTTGGCGAAAAAGGTTTCGTTCGCCTGAAAAAAACGTTCAACATTCGATGCTCCTGCTCCGACGAGAACAGGAATCTCGCGCGGTTTGCCATGTTGCTCCAAAATGCCTGCCTGTCGCAATGCTTGGTCGGATGCAAGTGCGGAGGTGTCGAGGGCGATATCGTCATAGCGAATCCGTGCATCGTGCAGGGCCGTGCGCAACAGCTCGCGGTTAATTTGTCCGCCTACTTTAGTTCTGCTGACGACTGGTGGAGACATCTCTATCTTACGAATGCCGCTTGTCTTGCGCTGCAAAGCAGATTGTAAAGATTGCTCTCCTATGCCCAGACAGGAGACACAACCTGCACCTGTTACGACGACTTTATGAGATTCTATTTCAGGCATCGCACGTTCCTATTTGTGGACTATTCACCAATGATTTTTGAATCTTCATCCAGGAATATTCCTTGCAGATTCATGCGTAGCGATTCCGGGTTGGTTGCCATCTTCATACCTTCAGCCTCTGTGATCCGTCCGTTGATAATATGATCATAGGCCGAGTGGTTAAAGGACTGCATGCCGTCTGCACGGCCACCCGAGACGGCGGCAGAAATGTGATTGAGGCGATTCTGCTCCAAGAGCTTGCGCACGGTGGGAGTATTGATGAGGACTTCTACGCCCGGAATCAGCCCCCCATCCACATCCGGGATGAGGCGCTGACAGATAATCGCACGTAGGTTGGCCGCTAATGCCAGACGCACATTGTCTTGTTCGTAGCTGGGAAATACATTGATAATGCGGGGGATTGCTAGATCGGCGGTTCCGGCATGCAGGGTGGAGAACACAAGGTGGCCCGTTTCGGATGCGAGAAATGCTGTACGGATACTTACTGCGTCACGCATTTCTCCAACAAGAATCACATCCGGGTCCTGCCGCATCATGTTTTTGAGTCCTGCCTCGAAACTCAAGGTGTCAATACCGACTTCTCGTTGTGTTATCATGGCTTTTTCATCGGTAAAGATATATTCGACGGGATCTTCAACGGTAATGATGCGGCAAGCGCGTGTACGGTTGATGGTTCCAATCATAGCGGCGAGTGTGGTTGATTTTCCGCTACCCGTGGTACCGGCTAGCAGCACAATCCCATTACGCGCCTCAATAATATTGTGCATAACTTCTGGCAGACGAAGCTCTTCGAACGTTGGAATGTTTTGTTTAACATGTCGAAATGCAACAACAGGTATGCCTTGTGCATTGAAAACGTTCACACGAAAACGACCGACATCAGGCTCGATGTGAGAGAAATCTATTTCGTGTTCGCGCTCATATACATCGACCAGGAAGGGTGGGGTCATTTGCTTGACAATTGCTCTGATATCATCGGCAGATAATACGGGCAAATCCGCAGGGGCAAGCGTTCCATTGGCGCGAAATCCAGGGGGATAATCGGCTTTCAAGTGAATATCAGAGGCACGGCTTTTTACGGCAGCAGATAGAATGTCGTGTAGCATGGGCGAACTCCTATTAAATCTGATTGTTATCCGGAGGGAATCATACACGGAATCGCGAGAATGTAAACGCTAGCTTACAGGCTAACCGCGGCTAGGCCCGGCCCAGGGGTGCCCCCAGATGATGCGGGAATGAAACTTCGGGTCGGTGGACGATTACGGGCGATCCCGACCTCTTGAGAGTCGGGATCGCCCGTAATCGTGTTCCGAATAGGTCGGTTATATTGTGTGGGCGGTTGGAGAAAACCACAACATGTTGTCTTTAACAATGAAGTTACAACTTAGTTTGGGCACTTGGGCTGCCAAGATGATGCATATCGACAACTTTTGCGGGATACGTTTACTGGAGGGACGCACTCCCGTGCGTCCGTCGCCCAACGACAGCGACGAATCCCGGCGGCAGAGGACTGCCGCCCTCCAAAGCATTGAGTCAATGAAGTTACTGGCTAGTGTCGTGATCTTGCGTCGCTCTATACATGCCGCAAAATGCGTGGAATCTGATCCTGTATACTTCTTTTGTGTAAAAGCGACGCTTTCATATTTTCGCACTTAGACCGATCTTTATTTGTCATATATGCGTAGTTGTGTCTAATATGGTATTTTGGTTTTTCGAATCTGTGGGGAGGACGCCGAATGTTAGGACAAGGACTTTTATTGATGGTAGCGGGAACAGGCAAGGTTTTTGTATTTTTGTGCCTGATGGTGGTGGCTCTGATGGCCCTTGGCGCGTACTTCAAGGCGAATGAAGAACGATATCGTGAGTCAGATTCGTCTGAAAAATCTCGTGCTGGGGCAAATGCAGAGAATGTAGGATCGATCGTGGCCGCGATTGCGGTTGCCTTGGACCATATGAAGTCGAATACGAAACAAGCGTAGAGAGGTAATGATTCATTATGGGTAAAAAAAGAATCCGTTTTATGTGTACCGCGTTTCGCGACGGTTTTCAGTCCGTTTATGGGGCGCGAGTTTTAACCGATGACTTCTTGCCTGCGGTTGAAGCAGCTCGTGATGCTGGTATTGACTGGATGGAAGCTGGGGGTGGGGCACGTTTCCAGTCGTTGTACTTTTATTGCAATGAAGACGCCTTCCACATGATGGACCGTTTTCGTGCCGCCGCAGGGCCTGATGTGAATTTGCAGACACTGGCGCGTGGTGTGAATGTGGTTGGATTAGATTCGCAACCTTCCGACGTGATTGCATTACATGCTAAGCTCTTCAAAAAACATGGTATTACGAGTATCCGTAATTTTGATGCCTTAAATGATGTAAACAATCTGATTTACAGTGGAAAGTGCATTCATGATGCTGGTCTCAACCATCAGGTCTGTGTTTCGATGATGGAACTGCCTCCCGGGTGCAACGGTGCCCATGATGCTGATTTTTATGAGGGGTGTCTGCGTTCGATTTTAGATGCGGATGTACCTTTTGACTCGGTATGTTTCAAGGATGCTTCTGGTACGGCGGTTCCAGCCAAGGTATACGAGACGATCAAGCGAGCACGCAAAATGTTGCCGGAGGGGACACATATACATTTTCATACGCACGAAACGGCTGGAATTGGTGTGATTGCGTACAAAGCAGCACTGGATGCCGGTGCTGATGCCATCGACCTGTCCTTGGTGCCCGTTTCGGGGGGAACCTGCCAGCCGGATCTAGTCGTTATGTGGCATGCATTGCGTCAGACTGATTACGATCTGGGTGTGGATATTGAAAAAGTGATTGAAGCGGAGAAAATCTTCAAGGAGTGCATGAAGGATTATTTTCTTCCGCCGGAGGCCACAATGGTGGAGCCGTTGATTCCCTGGAGTCCGATGCCTGGAGGGGCCTTGACTGCGAATACGCAGATGCTACGCGATCATGATATTATGGATCGTTTTAATGAAATTATTCATGCTATGGGTGATGTTGTTCGCCTAGGTGGTTTTGGTACATCCGTTACGCCCGTTTCCCAGTTCTACTTTCAACAGGCTTTTAACAATGTGATGTTTGGCCCCTGGAAAAAGATTGCAGAGGGTTATGGTAAGATGGTGCTTGGATATTATGGTAAGACACCTGTCGAACCGGATCCGGAAGTAGTCCGTATATCCTCTGAGCAGCTTGGATTGAAACCTACGAAATTGACACCTTTGGAATTAGATGATGCAGACCCGAAAAAAGGATTAAAAGCTGCCGAAATCATGCTGGATGAAGCCGGTATCGAAAAAACGGAAGAGAATCTTTTTATTGCCGCGACGTGCAAGGAAAAAGGGATTACGTATTTGCGCGGGGAGGCGAAGTTGATGGTGCGTAAGAATGAAACGCCATCGGATACGACCGCTCCATCTGATGCCAGCGTTTTTAGTGTTGAAGTTAATGGAAAATCCTATGTGGTGCAAAAAGAGGGCGATGCTTTGCTGGTGGATGGAAAACGCTATCAAATATCGGTTTCAGAAGGCGGCGAAGCGCCCGTAGCCTCCTCATCTGTCAGCTCGTCGGGGGAAGATATTGAAGAAATTACAGCGCCGATGCCCGGCAGTGTATTCAAATTGATTTGTAAAGAGGGCGATACCGTGGAAGAGGGGGATCAGCTCATTATTCTTGAAGCGATGAAAATGGAAGTTCCTGTCAAAGCCCCACGATCTTGCACGGTTGCTGCCGTTTTGGTCTCAGCGGGAGACACGATTACTTCAGGGCAAGTCCTTTTGAAAATTCAGTAGGGAGTATTACGGTTATGTCGAGACAATTGATTTTCATGGTAAATCGTGCTGTAGGACTGTTGGCCTTGGTACTATGCATGGGTATCATTATCCCTTCAACAAGCTTAGCTGATACGGGGGATGATGCGGTAGAGTCTGAAAAGGTCACCCTCAGGGAAGCCGTGCAGGGGCTATTTCAGTCGACTGGTATTTATGGCTTTATGGATAGGGCTGAAGAGGATGTCGCCGTTGTTGAAACGGATTCTTTTTTACGTCCTGGGTTAGGCCAATTGGTGATGATCTTGGTAGGATGCGGGTTGATTTATCTTGCAATTGTGCACAAATTTGAACCTTTGCTTTTGTTGCCCATTGGTTTTGGTGGTATTCTAGCCAATATTCCCTTGGCTGGCATTGGGGAAGATGGGGGTATATTAAAAGCCATTTATGACTTTGGTATCGAGGCCCCCTCACTATTTCCACTATTAATTTTTATGGGCGTAGGAGCAATGACAGATTTTGGCCCGTTAATCGCGGACCCGAAAACGGCTCTTCTAGGGGCTGCGGCTCAGTTTGGTATTTTCTTTGCGCTGATCGGGGCGCTGGTAATGCCCGGTATGGACTTTTCGGTTGCCGATGCAGCCTCTATAGGCATCATTGGAGGTGCGGATGGACCAACGGCGATATTCTTGGCAGGCCAACTAGCGCCTGATTTGCTCGGATCCATCGCGGTTGCAGCCTATTCCTATATGGCGCTTGTCCCGATCATTCAACCTCCTATCATGCGCTTGCTTACGACTAAGGAACAACGCAAGATCAAGATGAAACAATTGCGACATGTAAGCCGAACGGAAAAAATTCTCTTTTGTTTTGTTGTTTTGGGCTTGTGTATCTTGTTACTGCCCTCCGCGACTCCGTTGGTAGGAATGCTGATGTTCGGTAATCTAATCAAAGAATCCGGCGTGGTGGAGCGACTATCGAAAACGGCATCCAATGAATTGATTAATATTGTAACGATCTTGCTTGGGTTAGCGGTAGGGTCAAAATTAGCGGCTGATCAATTTTTGAGTATATCTACTCTCGGCATTGTTGCTCTGGGTTTGGTTGCTTTTGCTGTTGGTACGGCTTCAGGCGTGTTACTTGCACATGTGATGAATTGGTTTTCCAAAGATCCGATTAACCCACTGATTGGTGCTGCTGGGGTTTCGGCTGTTCCTATGGCTGCACGCGTAGTGAATAAAGTTGCGCTTGAGTCTGATCCGCATAATTTTCTCCTTATGCATGCAATGGGCCCGAACGTTTCAGGAGTTATCGGTTCTGCAGTCGCTGCTGGCGTTTTACTGCGACTGGTTGCCATGTTTGCAGGATGACGGTTATGCAAACGTTACTTCTTGCTACGCGAAATCGTAAGAAATGTGGTGAATTACAAGCACTACTAGATGAGGTGGGCGGAACATTTCAGGTTTTGACGGTGGATGATGTGCCGCTGCCGCTGCCGGAAGTGGAAGAAGACGGTGAAACATTTACCGATAATGCTCGCAAGAAAGCTATAATTTTGGCGCAAGCGTCTGGACTTTTAACGCTTGCAGATGATAGCGGGTTATGTGTTGACGCGCTAGAGGGGGCTCCCGGCGTTTACAGCGCGCGATTTGCCGGTGAAGATGCAGATGATCTTTCCAATAACGCACTTTTGCTCGAAAAAATGCAAGGGGTTGATCATCGGAAGGCACATTTTGTTTGTGTTTTGGCGCTGGCCACGCCGGACGGCGATTGCCATACAGTTTCCGGGCGTTGTGACGGGGTTTTACGCAGGGAGGTTAGCGGTCAGGGTGGGTTCGGGTATGATCCCTTGTTTGTGCCTGATGGGTATCCTTGCACATTTGCCGAGATGCACCCTGCGGAAAAACATCGTATCTCACACCGGGGGAAAGCGCTGCAGACTGCATTGCGTACATGGCTCGTCGAGGGGGTTTTTCAGTGTAACTGAATTTACCTTTTCTCGGGAAGTCGGACATGCGGCAATTCCAAACCGCGCGGGGGCTGGAATACCACATAGAATTGCTGTCGTAAAAGTTGGTGAACGGATTCCGGTTGCCGGTTAAAATGGAAGGACCAGATAGCTGTTTGCAGACTCGTTCGTCCGGCGGTGGTTGAGGTGATACGCCCAGGAACTTCAATTCTTACTTCAGTGGAAAAACCGGAAAGAAACGGCCGGATATGTTCTAATTCCTGCTCGGAAAAATTTGGGGGTATACTATCGGCTCGTGTCACAAGAGACGGACGGTCAAATACATATTGGTCCAACTCATTTCGCTCCAGCGAGAATCCTTGCTGGGCAAAAAAGGGTATTTCCGGAAGTCTACTAATATCTTCGATATCTAGAACAATAGAAAAGTCGCGCCATAGTGAGCGTGTATTTTCACGTAGAGTACGAATGGATACGCCGTACTCCTGCCAGTCTTGCAGGTGTTCACGAATGGAAGATACACTGGGATTCAAAAACGTCATAATGATGGGCGCGGGATCCGGTGAGGGAGGTGAGCCTTCTGCTAGTGCTAAATCACGACGCAACGTGAACATAGCACGGAACTGATTGATCGCTTGCTCGGTAATGGCATAATTGAGTCGATAAACAGCACTGCCGTCGCCCTGAATTTGTAGGTGGTGTTCCATCTCAATACATCCACTGCCCACAGCCATTACGAGAAGAAGTAAGGCCAACAATTTGATATTATGTTGTAACATGGCAAACTCCTTTAGCGTGTTTCATTACTAAACTCATATACTGTTTCGCCAGGGGCTACGAGCCCTAGCTCACGCGCGGTATGCTCGACAAAATCCGGATCATTGATAAATCGCTCTTGGTACGATTTTAGTTGTTGTATGCGCTCTTCCTTGGCTGCGATTTCTGCCTCCAGGGTTGCTTTTTCCTCTCGCAATGCGTTGGCATTGCTGATTACGGGAATGAGGACCATGCCGAGCGCTGTTAAAATAGCAACAGCAATCACAATCAGGGCGGTCCGGTAAATCATTTGCGTAAGTGTCATATGGAGGCTCCAGTTTTCATCTTAGCTATCTTCATGCGTAGCGAACGCAATGTCAAGCAACCAGCCCGATCGGGTGCGTGAGGAGAAGGTTTACATCAAATCTACAGCATCAACATCAAGAGCATACGTCACGGTTTGAGGGAGAGTCAGCGCGGAGGCAATCTGTCGGAAATGCGCAAGGACTGTACGTACAGATTTGCAGCGCATCATCACTTGATATCGGTAAATATCTTTTGCTTTTGCCAACGGTGCTGGCGTTGCATCTGCAATGATGAGATTCGGGTTTGCTCTGGCTTGCAGCGCACGCGCGTAGGATTCCGCGGAAAGGCGCACTTCTGCTTCGTTGGCACCACGAAAGAGCAAACAAACCAGATGCGTGTAGGGTGGGTAAGAAAGCTCGTGCCGAAATGCCAATTCTTCGGCAGCATATTCTGCGAAATTCATTTGTCGGGCAGTCTGGATCGCAGCGTGATGCGGGGTATAGGTTTGAATGAATACCTCTCCAGCAACTTCGCCGCGTCCGGCGCGTCCTGCTACCTGCGTGATTAACTGAAAGGTCCGCTCCCCGGCGCGAAAGTCAGGCATGTGTAAGCTCATATCAGCAAACATAATGCCGACTAATGTGACATTCGGGAAGTGCAGACCTTTTGCAATCATTTGCGTACCCACTAGAATATCGATGCGTCGGTCCCGGAAATCATCCAGTATGTTGTCGTATCCATTTTTGCCGCGTGTCGTATCGGTATCCATACGCGCAATGTTGGCATGCGGAAAACATTTCCGAACGATGGTTTCCAGCCTTTGCGTGCCAAATCCCGCATAGCGAAACGATGAATCGCCACATTGGGGGCAATGCTCGGGGACAGATCTGCGCCCACCGCAGATGTGGCATAGTAAGGCATGTTGTGTTTTATGGTAGGTGTGTGAAATGCTGCAACTGGAGCATTCCGAAACATAGCCGCACTTCGGGCAAATCAGCGATGACGCAAATCCTCTCCGATTGAGAAATAACATGACCTGTTCTTTGCGTTGCAGGCGGCTTTGGATGGCTTCAAGGAGGTCTTTTGCGAAAATAACGGGTTGTCCATGGCGCTCCGCCTCAATGCGCATGTCCACGACTTGCACACTAGGCATTTGTCGATAATCCGCGCGGTCAGCCAGTGTGCAAAGTATATATTTACCTTTGTGTGCATTGTGCCATGATTCCAGCGCGGGTGTGGCCGACCCTAGAATGATGGGACAACCGATTTGGTGGGCTCGCATGACTGCGACGTCACGGGCATGATATCTTGGGGCTTCCGATTGCTTATAGCTGGGCTCGTGTTCTTCGTCTACAACGATGAGTCCAAGATTGGGGAGGGGGGCAAATACGGCAGAGCGGGCACCAATAACGACATCAGCGTCTCCTGCGCGAATGCGATGCCACTCATCGTGGCGCTCTCCTTCTGATAGATGACTGTGCAATACAGCGATGCGCTCCCCAAAGCGGGCGCGGAATCGTGAGACGGTTTGCGGCGTGAGTGCAATTTCGGGAACCAGTACAATGGCTTGTTGCTGGCACCTGATTGCCGCAGCGATGGCCTGCAGATACACTTCTGTTTTTCCGCTACCCGTGACACCATGCAAGAGTATCGGTTTGGGGGCGTCTTCTTTCATCATTTCTCGCACAAGATTCAGGGCGTCTTGTTGTGCGGGCATCAGCTCAAGGGGTTCGGTACGAATAAAAGAGCTGTTTGCGAAGGGATCCCGCTTTTGGACTGCTGTTTCAAGGATCAGGACGCCTTTTTTTACGAGCGTTTGTAGCGGGGAGCGCGAGCTACGGGTTTGTTGTAAAAGGGCCGCCACGGTTTGTGTTCCGCCTGCGCTTTGTAAAAGATCGATCATGCGCTGCTGTTGGTCCGTCAATTTTGCGGGTATGGTACCATTTTCCACGAGACGTACAGCTTGTTGTTCTCGGAATCCGGCCCCCGTTTTTCGTACGGCACCTGGCAGAGCTGTCCGGATGCATTGCTCCATTCTTGCTCCATAATACGTAGACACCCAAGATAATAGTTTCAGCAGTTGTTCATCGAAATAGGGGATTGCGCTGGAAAGTCTGGAAATGGGTTTTAGCGTTTGTATGGCATCGGTTTCGTCGAGTTTTTTGATGACGTATCCTTGTATTGTGCGTGGTCCGAACGGCACGGTAACGCGAGATCCCACTTTAAGCTCATGTAGTAGAGATGGCGGGATCAAGTAGTCAAATGCGCGTTCGATGGCAATATCTACCACGACGCGCGCAATACTGGATGGAGGTGCAATGCTCATGACGAGATTGCATAGCATGAGATGTGGATCATGGCAAAACCAGAAATCATTGTGAGATTTGTGTCACAAGGTTTTGTTGGCTAATAATCCAGTGATGCCACTCCGTCTGGTTTCTTTCTGCTTCGGCGACGGCAATGTATGGACTGCCACAATGTGGGCAATGAGAGCCCTGCTCAAAAGTCGCGTGGCAGCTTGGGCAGTGTGACTCGCAGATTTCTCCACAATATCGGCAATATTTTCCGATCTGGCTCATGTGATTGCGCGGAAGGGCAATGATACGCTGTCCGACCCGATAGGGCATATTGGCAGGGCAATCATAGTGTGGGCAATACGTTGGGTTAGATCTTATGGGTGGTGTACCATGGTCCGTTGGCATGGGCAATCCAAGAACGGAGGCCAACGCTTCTTGTTTTTCTAATGATAGAGCCTGTCGATTTCCGCGCTCTAACATACTGATGGCGGACTGTTTGCAGTCTACTTGTCGGGCCAGTTCGGATTGGGTCATGCCCTTTCCGCGACGCGCCGAAATCACCGATAGGGCAAAATTGCGATTTGGCTTCATCTGTTCGGGATTCTGGTTTTCGTTTGCTTTCATCATGGATGTACAGTGCCGGAGAGTTTGTAATCATTCAACCAAAAGTTATTAACAATATATAAAATAACATATGTACTTAATAGAGTGATTGTTATGTTTTATTATATCAAGTTATTATCAAGTTATTTTATGATCTATGTCTCGCGTAACCGGCGTTTTCTTTTTGCCTGTACTTTATCTCTTTCTCTCGATTGCATGGATTGGTAATAGAAAAATGGTGAGGCAATCCGTAAAAAAGGTTTTGTTGGCACCTGTTTTTGTTAAGATGCGAGACGTTTTTCATGTGATGCGTTAAGATTAACAACATAAGCAAGTGGGGGATCAGATGGCATTGAATATTGTACGAGATATAGACGGAGATGTGGCAATTCGGAACGTGTTAATTAGCGTGTCTGATAAAAATGGTATAGATTCATTTGCAAAGGGGGTAATTTCCTCATGCGAAGGGGTAAAGATTTACTCTACGGGGGGAACGTATGAGCTTTTGCGGGATGTGCCTGGGGTTGCTGATCATTTGGTGGCTGTATCTGATTATACCGGTCAGCCGGAAATGCAGGGTGGTCTAGTTAAAACACTGGATTTCAAAATTTACCTTGGTTTGTTAAGCGAAACCTACAATGAGGCGCATCAGGAAGATGTAGTGCGGACGGATGCCGTTGCCATCGATATGGTAGTTGTAAATCTGTATCCTTTTGCCAAGACAGTGGCTACAGAAGGTGTGACGCCCGAACAAGCCCGTACCAACATTGATATTGGTGGGCCTTGTATGATTCGTGCGGCAGCCAAAAACTATGTTCGCGTGGCTTCTGTTACAGATCCCGAAGATTACGGTACAATTCTGGCTGATTTGGAAAGCGGGGGGAGATTGGGACTCACGCAACGGTTTGCTCTGATGCAGAAAGCTTTTGCTCATACGGCATCTTACGACGCTGCAATCTCAAAGTATTTTGGCAACATTTCACATAACGATGTGGAGAGTTGCTACGAGGTGCATACCCCGGGAAGGTAGTGCGGTAGATGATCGACCTGCATATGCATTCGCAGGAATCTGACGGAAGCTTGACGCCAGAAACGCTGGCAGCGGCATGCCGTAAGGCAGGACTCTCGGCAGCTGCATTAACCGATCATGACACCTTGGGCGGGTGCCATTCGTTTCTTACCGCCTGCGAAAGAGAAGGAATCATCGGTATTCCTGCCGTCGAGCTGAGCGCTGATTTTTCTCCCGGAACTATGCATGTATTGGGCTATATGCCATCGGCTTCGATCGATCCTTTGCAGGCGGAATTAGCACGCATCCAATTCAGCCGGGATGAGCGTAATGCACAGATCCTCGCCACACTTGCTGGATTGGGCTATCCTGTTACCGCCACAGAGGTTGCGAAGTATGCAGGGCATGGCATGACCGGACGGCCGCACATTGCAGCCGCGATGGAAGCAAAAGGATACGTAAAGAATCGTCAGGAAGCGTTTAGCCGCTTTTTGGGGAAGGGATGCCCTGCATATCACGACCGGTATCGTTTCTCTCCTTCTGCTTGCATTCAGACGATTCGAAACTATGGAGGTGTCGCAGTTTTGGCGCATCCTTTTACCTTGAAGCTATCCGAGCAAAAGCTGCATGCATGCATCGCTGAGCTTGTCTCGTTCGGTCTTCAGGGGATTGAGGTTTTTTACCCCGAACATAGTGAAGATCGTCGACGTCTATATCAACGACTCGCGAATGCATTTGATCTGATCCAGACGGGAGGTTCGGATTTTCATGGTGAGATGAATCCAACCATTATGCTGGGACGTGGATTCGGGAATGTGTATGTGTCGGACGATGTGCTGGATGCGTTGTATTCGCATATGGGAGCACCTCCAAAAAGCACGGGCGAGGTCGTATGAAGGACTTGGTGAGATATCTGTTTACCGGGTTTATTGTGACTAGTGCCGCCATCAGTATCTGGCAGGTGAACTGGGGACGGCAAGATTTTCTTACACCGGAAGAGAGGGCTTGGTTGCGGGGCAACTACCGTGATATCGCGGTGGCCCCCGATCCCCGGTGGACCCCTAGCCATTCCATTGAAGATCATCAAATTTATCAAGGGATCTCGAGTGACTTTATGGCATTGGTCGAGCAAAAGCTTGGCATTCGTTTTTTACGGCTACATGCTGAGTCCTGGGAACAAGTGCTCTCTTTGGAGGAACAGGGCAAGGTGGATATTCATCCTGTTATATTTCACACGCCGGATCGCGAAGCAGACTGGTTTTTTACGGATCCTTATATGCGTATTCCGGTGATAGCCGTCATGCGGGCTTCGCTGCTAGAACGTTTTCGGCCGGAAGATATTTGGGATTTGCGGATGAGTGTCGGCCATGGATATGGCATCGAAATGTTTTTGCGGCAGCATGCGGATCGTGAATTGCAGCTTATTCCGATTGAGAGTGATCGCTTCGGTTTGATAAAGACAGCATTAGGTGAAATTGACGTAATGGTTACCGACTTGGCGTCGGCATCCTATTATATCGAAGAAGAGGGACTGACGAATCTGCGTTTGGCTGCAACCTTAGGGGCACTGTATGAATTTCGTTTTGCTTCGCGTAGAGATATGCCCGAGTTGCATAGTATTCTGAATAAGGCGTTATCGCAAATCACACGGGAAGAGCGGCGCAGAATCTATGATCGTTGGATTGTGTTCGATCCCCGCCCGTTTTATCGCTCTGCAACATTCTGGTATGTGGCAGTGGTAGCTTCGGCTCTGGTTGCTCTTGTCATAGCTGTAATTCTTGGCTGGAATCACGCTTTGAAAGTGGAAGTGGATCACAAGACGGCGGCCTTGCAGGAGGCGCAGCGTAGACTGGAAGAGCGCGTAAAACAGCGAACCGCAGAACTTGCTGACGCGAATGCTGCGTTAGAGTTGGAAATGCGCGAGCGCACAAAAACGGCTCAGGATTTATTACATGTTAGTGGGAATGAGCGTGCACGTATAGGACGGGATTTACACGATTCTGTAGGGCAAAAACTGGTGGGGATCCTTTATCTCACCCGGGTTTTAGCTGATAAGCTCGATGAGGCTAAACGCGAGGAAGCTGCAGATGCTAACAAGATCATTGATATTGTTGATGCATCTCTCGAAGAAATGAAGCAAATTGTGAGAGGGCTTTTGCCCGTCGATATTTTGAATAATGGCTTTATTGCGGCCCTTCAAGCTCTTTTAAAAGAGACAGGTCATTATCATGGAATTGCGTGTTCGTTTACTTGTTACGATGAAAACGTTTCTGATCTAGATAATGCTTTGGCAACAAATTTATATCGAATCGTGCAGGAGGCAATTAACAATGCGATCAAGCATGCTCGGCATGTGACACGGATCGATGTTTCGTTGAAATATGAAGGGCCTGATGGTGTGCTGACAATTCAAAATGACGGCGCGCATTTCAAGCTTTCCGAACAAAGTAGCGGCATGGGGGTCAAAATCATGCACTATCGTGCGATGCTAGCCGGAGGGAGCTTGGAGATACAGGTTGGTCCCGAGGGGGGGGCCGTGGTGACGTGTCGGTTTGACCGCAACCTGCAAGAGGCTGCGGATGGCGAGGGGCTTTAGATTACGTCCACATGGTCCGCGAACGCAATCTGCCCTGCGTTGCGCAAGTGCGAGGGGATGGGATACACGATTTACAATATGCAGAAGGAGAAAAACATGACGGCAAATGGGAAAGCGCAGATCATGCTTGTGGATGATCATCCGATTGTTCGTGACGGTTTATGCCAGATGATCGATCGCGATGAAACGTTGCATGTTTGTGGGGAAGCTGGCAGTGCTGATGAAGCGCTGCAGAAGATTGCTGAAACAGCACCTGATTTGGTGAGTGTGGATGTATTCTTGGATGGCATCAACGGGATCGAGTTGACGAAAATGTTAACCGAGAAATATCCCGGCATTCGGATTTTGATCCTGTCGATGCATGACGAGGGCCTTTATGCCGAACGGGCGCTTCGTGCTGGGGCAATGGGATACGTAATGAAACAAGCGCCTTCCAAGACTATTTTACAGGCAATACATACTGTCCTGTCAGGAGAGCGTTATGTAAGCGATACTTTACGAAATATTCTGGATGACGTAAATAAGCCAAGCGATAATCCGCCTGCATTTCCTACGGATATTGATTCTAAGCTCAGCAGTCGAGAATTGAGTGTCTTTTATGCATTGGGGAAAGGCTTGGATCGCAACGAAATAGCTGCCGCGATGGATATCAGTGCCAAAACCGTAGAGACACATAGGGCAAACATTAAAAATAAACTAAACATTGCAAGCTCGGGGGATTTGACGCAGGTGGCGCGTAAGTGGGTTGAGCAGGGGGGTGAGGTACGGGAGAATGGCAGCACTGTATAATTTAGCATCCCCTTACCATCCGGCCGGTGACCAACCCGTCGCAATCGATGCCCTGTGTTCCGGTTTGCAGTGTGGGGAACGCTTTCAAACCCTTGAAGGCGTAACCGGATCGGGCAAGACCTTCACGATGGCGAATGTTATTGCCCGGACAAATTTGCCAGCGCTTGTGATCTCACACAACAAAACCTTGGCGGCCCAGCTATATAATGAGCTTAAGATGTTTTTCCCTGACAATGCGGTAGAGTATTTTGTCAGCTATTATGATTATTATCAGCCGGAAGCATATATCCCCCAAACGGACACGTTCATAGAAAAAGATGCCTCGATCAATGAAGAGATCGAGCGCTTGCGTCTCTCTGCAACCAATGCTTTGCTGATGCGCAGAGATGTTATTATTGTTGCTTCGGTATCCTGTATTTATGGGCTTGGGTCCCCTGAGGATTATAGCGACATGCTCATTCAAGTTACGGTTGGCGATGAAATGAGTCGAGAAACCCTTCTGGAGAAGCTTGTTGCGATTCAATACGACCGGAATGATTTTGAAACGATACCTGGGAATGTCCGGGTACGTGGCGACTGTGTAGATGTCTTCCCTTCCTATTCCAAGTTGGGGTTGCGTATCACGTTTTTTGGCGATGAAATCGAACAATTGCAAGAGCTGGATCCCGAATCCGGCCGTATTCTACGGGGGCTGGAGCGCATCAGCATCTCACCGGCCAAGCACTTTGTGATGCCGCATGCCAAAGTCGAAACGGCGCTGGCAAAAATCAAGGAGGAGCTAGATTCGCGTTTGCATGAATTGGAGTCGGCTGGCCGGTTGATTGAGGCGCAACGTTTACAACAGCGTACCTTGTATGATTTGGATATGATGAAGGAGCTAGGGTATTGCAGTGGTATCGAAAACTATTCGCGACATTTAAGCGGACGTGCTGCTGGTGAACCTCCTGCAACCTTACTGCATTATTTCCCTGATACGTTTGTTACGGTGATCGATGAATCGCATGTTACCATTCCCCAGCTACGGGCAATGTATCACGGGGATCAATCACGCAAACAAACACTTATTGAGCATGGCTTCCGGCTCCCTTCCGCCGCTGACAATCGTCCGCTTGCATTTGATGAGTTTCTTGCCGCTACAGGCCCGATTCTTTTTACGAGCGCAACCCCGGGGCCCTTTGAGCGGCAGATGTGTCAAAAAGTAGTGCAGCAGGTTATCCGGCCAACTGGATTGTTAGATCCCCCCGTGGAAGTTCGCCCTCTGGAGGGGCAGATAGATGATGTGATGGAATGTGTGCGGACACAGTCTGAGAAAGGCGAACGCGTTCTTGTTACGACACTAACCAAGCGCACGTCTGAAGATTTGGCAGCCTATTTAAGTCGTATGGGGTGTCGGGTGGAATATTTACACAGTGACATCGATGCTGTTGAACGGGGGGATATTTTGCGGCGTTTACGGCAAGGGGTCTTCGACTGTTTGATTGGCATTAATCTGCTGCGGGAAGGTCTGGACTTACCGGAAGTTTCTTTAGTAGCCATTTTAGATGCTGATAAAGAGGGCTTTTTGCGTTCAGAGACAGCCTTGATTCAAACGGCCGGTCGCGCAGCGCGACATGTGCAGGGCCGCGTCATTTTGTATGCCGATAAGATTACGGACTCGATGCACCGGATGATCGATATTACCCGTGCCCGCCGTGAGCGTCAGTTGGCCTATAATGAAG
The DNA here is from genome assembly GCA_003567805.1 of PVC group bacterium. The sequence continues at coordinate 7,746 of PWYP01000110.1, read as the reverse complement.
AACATCATATTTCTCCGGCTAGCACAATCCGTGCAATTGACGCGGGCTTGCGCACTACATATGATGAGCAGGAAATTGAGCGCAAGGTTGTTGCCGAGGGCGGTGAAGAATACGCTGTGCATGCTGCTGTGCAAACGTTGGAGCGCGAAATGTTGGAAGCTGCAGCCGCTTTAGAGTTTGAACGCGCAGCTGCCTTGCGGGATCGTTGGAACGCCTTGAAGCAGGAAGTAAAAAATAGGTAAGTGAAAGAGATAGACATGCAGGGACGTAGTGTATGGGGAAGTAAAGTTGGTTTTTTGCTAGCGGCAGTTGGATCTGCTGTTGGACTCGGAAATGTATGGCGCTTTAGTTATGTGTCCTATCAAAACGGCGGAGGGGCATTCCTTGTTCCGTATCTGGTAGCCATGCTAACGGCAGGGATTCCGCTTATGATTCTAGAGTATGGTTTGGGGCATCGCGAAAAAGCATCTCCCCCCTTGGCTTTTGCACGTGTTCACCACCTTTGGGAACCTTTTGGCTGGTGGATGCCGATCGTGGCCTTTTTTGGTATTAATTTGTTTTATGCTGTTGTGATTGGCTGGTGCTTCAATTACTTTCTTTTGGCTCTCAATCTCGGATGGGGGGCTGAAACAGGCACTTTCTTCGAAGAGCACTTTTTACAGATTTCATCCGGTCCTTTCGATTTGGTGGGTATCCGTTGGCCCATTTTTGCCGGGGCTTTGCTTACATGGGTTCTCTGCTGGTTTATTTGTTTCAAGGAAATCCGGCATGGTATTGAAAAGGCGAGCCTGTTCTTCATGCCGATTCTGCTCGTGATGACGATTATCCTCGTAACTTGGTCCTTACGGCTGGAGGGGGCTACTGATGCCGTCTGGAATCATTACCTCCGCTTCGAATGGAGCAAGATCTCATTGCTGAGCCCAGAGGGTCGCAGTGTCTGGATAGCGGCATACGGACAAATATTCTTCACTCTTTCTCTCGGGTTCGGGATCATGATCACGTATGCCAGCTATCTGCCCAAGAAATCCGATATTACGTCAAATGCCATCATAACATGTTTGATTGATTGTTTTTACTCTATTTTTGCAGGATTGGCTGTTTTTGGAACCATTGGATATATGGCACAAGCCAATGAGGTTGCATTCGAAGATGCCATTACGGCTGGGCCTGGGCTTGCTTTCGTGGTTTATCCCGAGGCGATTAACCAGTTACCAGCGGGGAATCGTATTTTTGGGGCTCTCTTTTTCCTTGTTCTCATTATTGCTGGCATTTCCTCCGCCATATCGCTAACCGAAGCTTTTACATGCTCGATTTGTGATAAGTTCAAGTTAGAGCGTAAAAAAACGGTTTCTGTGTTGTGTGTTTTGGGAATGGGCGGAAGCATTATTTTTACAACGCATGCTGGTTTGTACATTTTGGATATTGTAGATCATTTTGTAAATTCCTACGCCCTGATTTTAGGGGGAATCCTTGAGTGCATATTAGTGGGTTGGTTGATGAAGGCGTCCAAGATGCGAAAGCACATATTTGCTGTCAGTGGGCGCAAGGTATGGCCCCTTTGGGACGTCGCCATTTGTTTAGTTACGCCCGTTATGCTCATGCTTATTTTGTTCGGGGCGCTTTATAAGGAATTTGGTGAAGCCTATAGCGGGTATCCCATCGGAGCGTTGTTATTGTTTGGCGGTGGCACTCTTGTGTTGAGTCGTCTCGGTGCTTTTGCGCTGAGTCATGTGGCTTGGCCGTATCAGAAACGTACGCATGCTCATCAACCGGATGAGGAAACGTTGTTAACATAAATTTTCTTAAATATGATATATATTGCGTTTATGCGAAATATGAAAGATAAAGGCTTCATAAAACGTATATATGTTTCGTTTATTTGTTGATATTCGTATATGGCATATATCCTGCTATGGTATTGTAACAGGAGGGCGGCAGTTGTTATGAAAATGTCTACCGATAATCGAGCGGGGTTTACTTTAACGGAGGTAATGATTGCCTCTGCTATTCTGGTGATATTTGTAGGAGCATTTTATAGTGCCTTTTTGATGGGCATTCATACGTTGGATGTTTCTGTGAATCATTATCGTGCAAATGCTATTGCACGCAACCGTATACAGCGGGCCAGAAGTTTTGATTATAGTAGCATCGAGCTTTTGCATGAGAATGAGTCGCCAATTGATCACAATGGAAATCTAGACCCTCAGGGTACGTTTCGTCGCTCGACAACGATTAACACAAATACGGTGACGGCCCCATACACAGTTTTGGTTGAAGTGGGCGTGCGTTTTCCCATCCGGTCAAGCGGCAGTTTGTCTGCCCCTTTGACCATGCAAACACTCGTTGCGGTTAAGATGTGAGGTTTGTTATGTCAAACAAGTCCAGGTTTATTTGTTGCCAGAACCGTATAGCTGGCTTTACGTTGCTAGAAGTCCTTGTGGCATCAATGATTTCAACGTTGGTTATTGCTGGCGTTACAGCGGCCTTGGTTCAGTCCTTCCGGTCTTGGCGTGCTGCGGGGGTACGTTCTGAGTTGCATATCAACTTAGAGGTGTCGATGGAACGTATGCGGCATGATTTGCGTCTCTCCAGCGTGGGGATCGGCCTTATGGCTTTTTACCCTTCGGATGCTTCCGAGTATACAGCCATCAGTTTTCCGCTGGCAACGCCCGACGCAGAGGGGCTGCTGCCTCGGGATAGTGGGGGTAATATAATCTGGGATACTACCGTTGTATATCACGTGCGCCCCGGGTCTCCAGACGAATTGATCCGTTCAACTTTTCATCCTCGGAATCAAGACGCAGCTGCTTCTGATTTCTACCAGCAGCTTGAAACCGTCGTTCAATCACAGGATTTGTCAGATGTGCAGGGTGCCGCGATGCAGGGAGAAACGGCCACGAGTCGGGTTATATTCCAGAATCTTGTGAACATGGTGTTCCGACCGCCAGAAATGCGTTTTGATGGATATGCTCAGCAGTATGAGCGAGCGAGCACTGTTAATTGGGGAAGCGTTGTTCTTGGCAATGGGGTACATGAATTGACATTTACAGTGGAAAACAAAAATACAGCTAGCAAAGGATATAAGGTCGGCGTCGACCGTTTTGCCATGAGCTACAGTGGAAGTCGCCGCGAAGCGGAATGGTTTTTGCCAGAGCATACTCGTCCAGCGGCGCCGTACTTTCAAGCAACGACGAGTGGTGGTTCGATGATTTCAGAAGATATGTCCATGCATGGGGCAAACTGGAGTGGGCGGAGTCAGCTCACGTATACGCCGAATTATGAAACGCATGGTCCAACTGGCAGTCGGTTAACGTTTCATGTTCACAACGATATATGGAATGACACAACGTTTAACAATCCGCCTGGTGCCTTGGCATTGAATTGCCACCGGCATGTTGATACGTCATTTACGAATGAGCCTCCCTACATTCCTGATGTTGTTATTGCCATGAAAGAAGGTCTCAGTTGGGATGTAGAAAATGTTACCGATGGTGTCCCTTATTCTACCACTGTGACGAATGTCGTCACAGCGAATGTGATTCATGGGGGTACCAATGAGCCGGCTGCTGTTTTCCTCAATGGATCCTTTGCTCGATTTGCCTTCAGTGCTGGTAGCAGTCATAATTTGCATGTACGCAATGCGCAAGTGGGGCGTCGTGCTTCAGGAAATGCTTTTGTGGCAGGTACCACTGAAGCACTTACATTTAATAATGGCTCTGTACATGTGAATATCCCATCTGGGGGGCGCGTTTGGTCGGATTGGATTCGTTATGAAATCGATCAAAATGAAAGTTACCTCGTACAATGGGAGCGTCGTGATGCAGGCAATGCGATCCCCGCAGGGCAAACGGATGCACGTATGTGGATAGGCGATGCCGCGCATACTCTGTCATATCTGGATGGTGTGCCAGTAAATCAAATGGTTGCTCTCACAGCCATGGAAGTGCGGGCGCCTTCGAATGCAGTCTATCGGTCAGGCGTTTTTGATACGCGCATTAGTTCCCCAAATTATACACGAATGACATGGACACAAGTGGATCACGGTGCTGATGGCAATATCGGATTTCGTGTCAGGAGTTCTGATCATCCGGATATGCATGATGCGGTCTGGTTTCCTCTAGGGTTTTATCTCACCAATAATCAGAACAGCAACATTAGTGCTGTTGGGAACGGTCGTTATATACAATATGAGGCCCTGTTTACAGTTGCTGGAGATCATACTGAACTTCCTGTTTTACGTGATGTAACGATAGCGTGGGAGGCACCAACTGGCATTGTTGACCTCGTTGTGGATTTGGCACGAGGTCCTGATTACGGTATTATAACAGCAGAGGTAAATGGGCAGTCATTCATACGAGGTGTAGAGATCCAGCTTGAAATATTCCGAGAAGGGCCTTTTGGGATGGAGCGCGCAACAGGCATTACCGAGGTGCGGCCTTTGAATACCGGGCGTTAATATGAAGAGAAACAATATATTGCGTTATTACGCATATGCCGGAGAGCAGGAGGAAAAAATGAACTTACGAGATAATGCTAACAGTAAGACTGGATCTGCCATGTTAATCGTGATGCTCATTTGTGGCATTCTTATGTTATCCAGTGCAGCCATTTTAGCGCTGGCTTCCAACGCCAGTTTCCGTATGCGACGGCAGTTGCGCAGTTCACAGGCTCTCCAGATTGCTGAAGCTGGTATTGCTGATATGATAGGTCGGTTGAGCGAGGACTATACCATTTGGCAAAACAATACAAACCAATCGTTTTTTGCGGGTGGACAATATAAGGTCATAAGTAAAACAACGTCTGGGGGCAATGTGATTATTACGAGCGAAGGGACGATAGAGTCCGTATCGCGCATTGCTTCGCTTGAATTACTAGGAACGGATCAAGATAAGAACAATGCTCTATTCTCTATGAGTGGTGCCATTCTCTCTGGCGGAGATGTACGGTTCCGGACAGCAGCATTCACCATACGTGGGGGGGTGCATTCTAACCAAAAAGTTACCTCCTCAAATGGTGCACAGAATGGTGATTTCTTTGCTGGCATAGGCGACAACTCGCCAGGCACGATATCAGCAGTAGAAACCGTTGGAAATCTAGGCGGTAACCACCAGCCCAATTCGTCTGTAAGGGAGCTTCCCGAGTTTAATTTCGAAAGCTATCGTCAATTGGCGCAATCAGGCGGTATTTATCTGGAGGGAAATCAAGACCTGCAAAACTGGAATGCGGCTCCCGCGAATGGTATCGTTTATGTTAATGGCAACGTACGCATACGGAATAATAGCTCCCTCATTGGTACACTCGTGGCGAATGGCGACATTACTCTTGAAAACAACTTTTCGCACACTTCTTTTGCTGCGGGAATGCCGGGGTTGCTTGCGACCGGTAATGTAACCATGGGGAACAGGGGGAAAATCCAAGGCTTGGTTTATGCAGGGATCAACACTTACATTTCTAATAATGTGGATGTTGAAGGAGGAATCATTTCTGTTGGCTATACGGAAATAAACAACAAAACCGATATAGATCATGCCACGTCCATGCCAGACTGGGACCCACTTCAGCCAGCTGTTCCGCCTGAGGTCATTGTAGGCGGTTGGTTGCGCTAAGGGCAGAATCCATAGGGTGTAAAATTCATCTCCCCGCCCTGACGTATGTCTATTCTTCCCCAGGCAACTTGCGGTAGAGGGTCGCTAGACTGATCTTGAGCGATTTTGCGGCTTGCTCTTTATCGCCACCCGTAGATTGCAGAACTTTGTTCAGATATCCTTTTTCCTGTTCACGGAGAAACGATTTAAGCGATTTAGCACGTTCTGCATCAATGGGGGTCTGCTTTGTCGGTGCTGCGGTTCCGTTGGACTGTGAAGCCATGATTTTAGGGGGGAGTACATCTCCTGTGATACGGTTGTCCTTGGCAAAGGTGATGGCATGTTTGATGGCGTTTTCCAACTCGCGAACATTGCCCGGCCAACTATACTGTTCCAAAACTGCACAAATGTCCGGCGCAAGCGTGGGGTACTCTTGTCCCTCCTGAATTTCTTTCCGAATCACATGGAAAACCAGGGGGAGAATGTCTTCTGTTCTCTCTTTGAGCGGTAGAATATTTATCGGGATGACACTAAGGCGGTAGAATAGATCTTCCCGAAATTTACCTTCTTCGATTAAACTTTCGAGCGGTACGTTCGTTGCAGCCAAAACCCGAGCATCAACACTCACCGTTTTGTTACTACCGACTCTTCTTATTTCTCTCTCTTGCAGGACACGTAGAAGTTTTCCCTGAATGGATAGCGGCATGGAGCCAATTTCATCTAAAAAGATTGTGCCACCATGAGCTGCTTCGAAGAGACCTACCTTGTCACTGGCTGCCCCTGTGAAGGCTCCTTTTACATGGCCAAACATTTCAGACTCGAGAAGAGGCTCAGGTAGGGCTGCACAGTTAACCGGGAAAAAGTCTTTTTTCGCGCGTCTACTATGCGCATGAATGGCTTTTGCAACAAGCTCCTTGCCGGTTCCGCTCGGACCATTAATAAGTACGGTTGTATCAGTAGGAGCCACGCGGCGGATCATATCACATACATTTTTCATTGCGGGGCTTTCCGCAATAATATTTTCAAACTGATAGCGTGTTTGCAGCTTTTCTTTGAGATCGGCATTCTCGGTTATCGCACTTCTGTATTGGAGTGCCCGCTGTACCGTAATGAGGAGCTCATCAACTTTGAAAGGTTTTGTGACATAATCGAAAGCTCCAAGTTTGAGGGCCTCAATGGCCGTTTCGACGGAACCATACGCTGTCAGCATGATTACAGATGTTTGTGAACTCTGTTTATGAAGCGTCTTTAAAATTTCGATACCATCAACTGGTGTCATACGAATATCGGATATGACGAGATCAAACTCTTCTGACTGAATGAGATCAAGTGCTTTTTGACCATCAGATGCTGACACAACATCATAGTTTTCCGCCTGTAGTACCGTGCTGAGTACACTCAATATGCTCGGTTCGTCATCGACGAGTAAAATTCGGGCCATTGTCATCTCCGTATGTTTAGACGTTCATCCTACTCTGCTGCTTTCTGCATAGCGTTTGTATCATACAGTCTATGATTTGGAAAACAAGCTATCCTTTCTCATATTCTTGAAAAGGAAAATCTTATCCGCCGACGATTTCACCCATTTTGAAGATCGGCAAGAACATACACAGAACGATGCCGCCGATAATAACGCCAAGAAAAACCATCAGTAATGGCTCAAGTAATGAAGTTAATCCAGCAAGCATGGTTTCGACTTCATCATCATAAAAGTCAGCAATATTATCCATCATTTCGTCGATTTTTCCGGTTTTTTCTCCGGCTTGTAGCATGCGTACCAGCAAAATCGGGAAAACCGTTTGATTAAGCAGCGTTGTGGATAAGGGTTCTCCATTCTCCACCGCTTTTGCTGATTTGGCCACAATTTCTCCTGCGACAACGCTACCTGTCGCACCAGAAACAATTTTCAAAGCTTGTAAAATAGGGACGCCGCTACGAATTAATTGTCCAAATGTACGGGCAAAACGAGCCGAGGCAACCTTTCTTTTTAGCTCTCCAAATACAGGTGCTCGTAGCGCAAAGCGGTCCAAGGCAAAGGCTCCATTTGTTGTTTTCGCCCACCTTTTGAAAAAGAAACCCGCGACACCCAGCGCCCCTAAAATGTAAAGTCCATATGCACGCATCCCGTCGCTTAGGTTGAGCAAGAATTGCGTGGGACCAG
>PWYP01000081.1 GCA_003567805.1 PVC group bacterium | reverse complement strand
TTTTCTTCACTCAGCTTCATTCAAATCCTTTTTTAAACCACGAATGCACACGAATACACACTAATTAGTTTCAGCCTTCTCTCCCCCGGATTTGTGTCCATTTGTGTTCATTCGTGGTTCTTACAAAACAATCCGTTCCCATTCGAGTTTCGCATGCTTGAAATTCAGGATCACACCGACCCGCAGACCGGTTGTTTTCAAATAATTCAACATCTGTCCCCGCTCATGATCGGTAATGCGCTCAATGGTTTTGGTATCCACCACTATTTTATCCATCACAATCAGATCAGGTATATAGAAACCAACCTTTACCCCTTTGTACATCAGATCAAATGAAGGCTGTTGCGAGCAGGAGATCCCGCGAAGACCGAACTCCACCACCAGTGCATTTTCATACGGCTTTTCCAAAAACCCATGCCCCAGCGCATTCAATATCTCCATAGCACACCCAACGATCTGATAAACCTCCTCCTTATAAATCAATTCGTGTCCATTCGTGTTCATTCGTGGTTGACTCCCCCCATTATCTTCCATTCATGCTGCCCACTGCCGGAACTGCGTGCCGCGTAGAGATTTTACCCGGTAACCCACCGAGATAATTACATCAAGATTGTAGTAATCTACCTGATAGGTTTTGCCGTCTGCCGCAGTTGTTGCAAATTTTGCAACAACTGATTCTTGCGGCAATTCACCTTCTGCAAATACATTTTTTATGTGGCGGGAGATGGTCGATTTGTCCCGGCCAAACAGCACGGCCATTTGATCAAGGGATAGCCAGGCCGTTTCCGCATCAAACTGCGCATTGACCGATATTTTTCCATCATCGGTCTTGAAAATGATGATTTGCTTGTTTGGCTCGCTCATGTTGTGCCTCTCGATGGTGATTGTGGGTATAGTGCATGATGGGGAGGGGACGGTAAAGTTGAAATGCTGAAATTGCTGGTGGGGAGGGGGGCGGATCACAGGCACGAGATGCTTTTTGATTGATGCGCTAGAGTAGTTTGTCCAGGTGCGTTAACGCATGCAGGATTGGCACTACGCGAATTCCATTGATGTCCAGGTGTTTGTCCCCGCCATACAACAGCACGGCTTTTGTCGCTGGGTAATCTTCCATGAATGTCCGTAGACCGGATACATCCTTTGGGGTCACCGTTTGGCTACGCTTAACCTCAATGGCGACGAGGCCATCGTCACCATACAGGATGAAGTCGACTTCCTTGCCGGCAGTTGTCCGCCAATAGTGTATCGTATATTTGCGTTTGTGGTTATTAATGTGTGCCTGCAAGTTTTGGAGCACCAAGGTTTCCAGTGAAGCACCGTCGATTAACTCCGGGGTGTCGAGGGGACCTTTTGGTCTGATCGCCCGATACACGCCAGTATCAAAAAAATAAAACTTGGCATGCTGAATGAGCCTGCGTTTGGCTTTTCGCGTAAACACAGGTATACGGTGCGCGATCAGGAGGTCTTCCAGTATCTGGAAATAGCTTTCCACGACCTTCCTGTGTACCGAACATTCTCGTGCCACCTGTGTGACATTTAGCACTTCGCCCTGGGAAAAACTCGCCGCTTCGAGAAAACGGTTGAAGGCGGCAACATTCCGGGTTAGCCCCTCCTGCAGAATCTCTTCCCTGAGATAGGCCTCAATATAGCCGGCTAGGTAGTTGTCCGGGGCTATATTTTTCTCGGCATCATAAAGGGTCGGTAGCAGCCCGTATCGCAGCGCTTTCACAAGGTCAAAGGCACCCCCCAGTTCCATGGCCGTCAGAGGATGGAAGTGACATGTTGAAGCACGCCCTCCCAGAAGATTCGACGAGGTCCGCCTCAGCTTTCTGGGACTGGAGCCCGTCAGAATGAAACGCAGATTCCTGCTCTGCTCGATCAGGCGATGTACCTCATCAAGCAGCGCCGGTATCTTCTGTATTTCATCAATGATGACCGATCCGGCATATCTTCCGGGTATGTACTCCGTGAGTCGTTGCGGATCTGCTGACAGCCGGTTGCATACCCGCGATTCCAGCAGGTCGATATAGACCACATCGTCTGCATACGCATTGTGCAGCCAGTAGGATTTGCCACTGCCCCGCGGACCAAAAAGAAAGAAATTACCCTCGGGGAATACGATATTTCTTTTTATCATGCCCCGATCGTATGTTGTTAATATGGAGTCGTCAACTCCATAATTATGGTATTTATGGAGTTAGTGGTATCGTATATTGGTTGATGCCAATGTTGTTTTTAGGAAAATGGGGGACAGGATGATGGCTGGTGGGCTCTGCTGGTTTGAACCACGAAGGCATCCCCCTTCGCTCTTCGAGCTATGGAGGACAAGCCAAAGACACGAAGGCTGGTGGGCTCTGCTGGTTATTTACCACAGAGAACCTCCTCCTTCGCTAAAGCTATGCAGGACAAGATGGAGGACAAGCAGAAGACACAGAGAGTGGGGGGATGGGGCGGACAGAAGGGGGGTGGTCGGGTTATTGGTCTGCTATCCAGTTTGCTATGCTCTGCTGGATCGTTTTGATTCGTGTTGCCGATAATTTGCCAATCGAGCCCTTGAGAACGTCGGCGGATATTACGGCCAACCTTGACGCGCGAATAACACTTTCGATTTTAAGTCCCGAGGTCTCAAATTCCGGGTCATTATAGCGTATGGTAACATCGAGATCCGTGTTCGCTTGGCGAAGCTGTGAGGATATCATGCAGATGAGCCAGTCATCATATTGTCCCGGACATTTTCGAAGTACAAGCGCAGGCCGTAGCTTGCCGCTGGACTTGTCTGTCTGCGGGAACTCAAACAAGACAATGTCACCTTCCGTAATCACGGTCTTTCCTCGCGGATATCGGCGAGAGTGTACGGGCTTTCTTCTGATTCCAATCCGTGCATGGCAGAGGCGAGAGAAAAGTTTGACCAGCTTTGATCGTGGGGGGGGGTAGCGGTTGCCGCGCGTTTCATTTCGAGAAATTCGACAAAATCAAGGACTTCCTGCAACGTGTTTTCGGGCAGTGATGCTATATGTTTCTGAATGGCTTGTGCTACTGTCATGTTTACCTCCAGCTACACAAAACTAGCAGAGCAGGCGGCTAAAATCAAATGTAGAAACGCGAGAGTAGGCTAGAGGGCGGAGGTCCAGTGCTTCGTCCCGACTCCCTGCGAGGTCGGGAGGGTACGGGATCATGGGCTTTGCTGGTTTGAACCACGAAGGCTCCAAGACACGAAGGCTGGTGGGCTTATGTCGGGAAAAGCTGAAATGCTGAAATGCTGAAATGGGGAGGGGAACCGCAGAACACGCAGAAAACGCAGAAGGGGGATGGGGAAAAGCTGAAAAGCTGAAAAGCAGAAATGCTGAAATTGCTGATAGGCTCTGCGGGGCAGGATGATTTGGGGGCAGGATGATTGCTGGTGGGGAGTGGGGTGAGGGCGTTGGGGAAAATGGGAGAGAGAATCAGTTTCGTGGGGTTTGGGGGTTGTAGAGGTGCGCAATATGTGTAATGGTGTTAGGGAAATGTTAGTAAATCAGACCGGGAGGGTGAAAATGGGTATGAATAAGTTGGCGATGCAGTTGTTATTGGGCGTGATGTGTTTTTGTCTGGCGGGAACCGGTTATGCGCTCACACCGGAAACGATCTTAGTCGATTTTGATAGTGTATGGCGGTATCACGACGGTAATGAGGATCTGGGGGATGCTTGGCGCATGCCGGATTATCCGGATGATGCCTGGTCGCAAGGTCCGGGGCTTTTGGGATACGACACAGGGGGTCGAACCGGACGGTGGCCGGAGCCGGGTTTGCAAACCGAGATGGAACCGAATCTGCTCACGTATTATCTGCGTACCTCATTTGTTTATACGGGCGATGCCGAGGGGCAACAACTGAAGATTGAGCAAATACTGGATGATGCGGCTGTCTATTATCTGAATGGAGAGGAAATTGCGCGTAGCGCATTAATGCCGGAAGGTCCCGTTACGTTTGAGACGGCAGCCACGGGCTTTACGAATCCTTGGGAAACCCAGGATCTTCTTCTCATCGATAATCCACCTTTGGTGCAGGGAACAAATATTCTGGCCGTATCGTTGCATAATAACAACACAAGCAGTTCGGATATATGTCTGGGTTTGCGGGTGTCGCTGATTGAGCCTGTGGTTGAGCCGCTTGCATTTTATCTTACCTGGCAGCAGGACCCGACGACAACGATGACCATCCAATGGCATACGGAGGGGGTAGAGGCTGGAACGGTGATTTATGGTGATGCCGATGGGCAGAAGCTTGGCGAAAAAGATACCGTACAAAGCCAACCGATCCCCGGGATTCCACGTTGGGTTCATACGGTAGAGCTAACGGATCTGCAGCCGGATGCGGAGTACACGTTTCGTTTTTCCGCGCATGCGTCCAGTTCCGTTTATCGGTTCCGTACCATGCCGGCGACTCTGGATCGTCCCGTGCGCCTGGCGATCGGGGGCGATGTGCGACACCGGCAGTCGTGGATGGAGGAAGTGAATCGCATCGCGATGCGCTATGATCTGGATGCGATTGTGTGGGGTGGCGATCTCGCCTATGCGGATGGGCTTGTGCGCCGGTGGTACCGGTGGGATGAATTTTTTGACGCAATGAAAAACACGCTGGTGGATGAGTCGGGAAGGGTCGTTCCGGTGTTGATGGGGATCGGGAATCACGAGGTCAAACAAGGCTACTTTTTCCGTCATGCTGAGGAGGAAGATCCTGTTGTGTTAACCGATGCTTTTCGCAATGAAATTGCGCCTTTCTACTACAGCATGTTTGCCTTTCCGGGGCATCCGGGGTATGGCGTGCTGGATGTGTCGGATTATTTAAGCATCATCTTGCTTGATACGGATCACTCGACACCGGTAGCCGGACCACAGACGGAGTGGTTTGAAGAGGTTTTGCGGGCACGGACTGATATTCTGCATGTGTTGCCTGTGTATCATGTGCCAGCTTATCCTTCGCATCGTTCTTTCAGTGGACGCGTTTCGGTGCGGGTGCGTGAGCATTGGGTGCCATTAATGGAACGGTATGGAATTCAGGTGGCTTTTGAAAATCATGATCACACCTATAAACGTACTGTGCCGTTGCGCAATGGCGAAGAGGCCGCGGATGGCATCATCTATATTGGCGATGGTGCCTGGGGTGTGGGGGAGCGCGTGCCGCGGACCCCGGAGGAGGAGTGGTACCTTGCGCGCTCGTCCGCGATCCGGCATTTTCTTCTCGTTACGCTATCCGAGCATCAGCGGGATATCAAAGTTATGACGCGTAATGGTAATCTTCTCGATCACATCGTGCAGCCTGTGAAACGGTAGGGGGCGGAGGTCGGAAGTCGGAGGTCGGAGGTCCCGTGCTTCGTCCCGACTCCTTATGGGGTATGGGACTACGCAGGGCACTGCGGAGGGCGGATTTAACCACGAAGGCGCCAAGACACGAAGGCTGTTAGGCTCTGCTGGGGGAACCGCAGAACACGCAGAAAACGCAGAAGGGGAAGATGGGGTGGCGCGTAGGCTGATGGGCAGTGGGGAAAAGCTGAAAGTGGAGACAGGGATGAGGTGGGGGAACCTTCTTCGCGCTTCGCGGGCTCCCGCTTCGTTCTGCGAACTACGCGGGACATGACGGCGGACAGGCTCCGGGGGGCTACGCGTTGTTGTTGGCGTTACGTTTGAGAAGCTCTGCTACGTCTACTCGATCCTTGTCGCGGCCAGTCGCGCGTTTGTTTTTGAGGAGTTCCTGGTAGCCGACGAAGTTTACGGC
>PWYP01000095.1 GCA_003567805.1 PVC group bacterium | reverse complement strand
GTGGTGCGCCGACCCCGTCGCTCCGCTCCGCCCAAAGCGGTAAGTTCGCTTCGCTCGCCTGTCCCGCCGTAGTCCCGCTTAGCGGGACGAAGGAGGATTACCGCACTCCAAAAGGGAATGCTCAGCAAAAAATCAAAGTTTCTCTCCTGCATCATCTGGGGGCACCCCGGAGCCTCGACTAAGCAGAGGAATCCATCATGCCCGCTAGGGTTTGTATGGTTTCATACGCCTTCGCGAGAAAATCCTCATGCTCCCCGTAGCGATGCGGATGACGGCAGATTTCCATTTGCAAGGGTTTGTCATATCCACTTTCGGAAATAAAACGCATAATCGCAGGCCAATCCGATTTCCCGTCGGAGTCCAACGGCATCCAATGACGATCTCCTTCGCCATTGTTGTCATTCAAATGCAAAACGCGCAATCGAGAGCCACAGTTCCGCAACAGCCAGTCCGCATTACCCGATATAAGCGCATGTCCCGGGTCGAACGTAAAACCGATAAAATCTGCATCAAAGGATTCAAAAACGGCCTCCAAAGCGCTTCTATCATTCTCCAGAATGTAATGGTTTTCCATAGCGACACAAATCCCTAGCTCACGCGCAGTTGCCTCAACTTGTTTCAATCCCTCAACGAGATAAGCAATGTTGTGAGGTCCAGCTACACTCCGGGTAGGAACATGATACACCACAGCATCCCCACCTAGGCGATGTGTCACTTCAATCCGATGACGAAGCAACCCAAGCGCAAGCTCCCGCTGCTCTTTCGTCTCCGAGCTCAAGTCAGCAGGAGGATCTGGATGACAACCATGCACATCCAAAACGCGCATGCCACTCTCAGAAAGCGGATCCTCCCAATCCACAATTTCCTGTTCCGTCATAGGATCCGGCTTCACCCATTTGTACGAAAGATGCAAATGCGTAAAGCCAGCAGCACGAAAACGACGTAGATTTTCCAAGCGGGAGATACTGGGAAGAAGAGCCTTATCAGACAAAGACGCAAAAAAAGTTGGGTCGGAATTATCAATCGCATCATGCATGTTTCACAAAAAGCAAAAGAACATGCATATGTCAAGGACCTAAGCGCTGAATCGATGGCATTTTCGCCTTGCTCTCGCAGAATCCGTTATTTACGGTTCGGACCATGAAAAAACAAATTGCAGAAGCCCAATCCGTCATTGACTGTGAAATTGCCGGGCTTCAATCACTCCGAAATCAACTCACACACGGATTTATTGAGACGGTTGAAGCTGCGCAAGCATGTATGCAAAACGGCGGTAAACTGATTGTAACGGGCGTTGGCAAGAGCCTGCATATCGCTGAAAAAATTGCAGCCACGCTCACCAGTACGGGTTCCACAACCGTTGTTTTGAATCCGATGCAGGCCATTCATGGTGATCTCGGTATCGTGCAACGAAATGATGTTCTACTAGCGTTCAGTTATTCCGGCGAATCCGAGGAGTTAATCAATTTGCTTCCTGCCGTTAAACGCATGGGGGCCATTACGGTGGCAGTAACCGGATGCATGGAAAGTACGCTTGCCAAATCTAGTGAAATCGTGGCCTCCGTTGCAATCCCGGCTGAAGCCTGCCCGTTCAACCTCGCCCCGACGACAAGCTCAACGGCATCCTTGGTTTGGGGAGACGCTTTGGCCATGGTGCTGCTACGCGAACGCGGATTCAAGCGCGAGGATTATGCCTGCCTGCATCCCGCTGGCGCAATCGGACGAGCATTGCTCTTGCGTGTGAACGAAATCATGCGCGCCGGCGAGCGCATCGTAATTTTACCGGCCGAAACAGAAATCAAGGCCGCCCTTCTTGCTATGACGCAAGCCCGAACAGGAGTCGCCATAGCGGTTGATGCCGACGGCAAACTCAATGGCGTTTTTTCGGATGGAGATTTGCGGCGCAACCTCGAACAACACGAAGATTTGCTTCAACATCCGTTGAAAGCGTTTCTAACGCATAATCCCATCACGGTCTATGAAGACGATTTGGCAGTGAATGCGCTCACCCAATTTGAAACACATCAAATCGACGATCTGGTCGTTGTAGATGCAGAACAGCGACCAGTAGGCGTAGTCGACATCCAGGACCTACCGAAATTTAAGATCATTTAGCTGCCGGAAGACATCCAACTGCTGCAGCCGCTGATGATGCAGCAAGCATGATGCCCGCCGTTAAACAGCATTCACCCAGTACTTCGCACCGAGGGAGCAAAGCATGCAGAAGAGTAAATGCGCGACGCAGTCCGATTCGCACGCGCCTTACAGGGCGCACCAAAATACGGATTAAATGTTTTGGCGCAAGGACTCGCTGGCTTGCTTTAGAACAATGATGTCAGATTGTTGCTGCTCCGCCAATTGCTCGAGCAACGCATGTGGCTCCGCACCCTGCACACTCTTTGCTGCTTCTTTGTAGTACTGCAAAATCGCGGTTTCAGAGGCGAGAGCTAGGCATTCGGCCTCTTCCACACTCATCTCTGCAGGGTTGAGATTCTCAAGCTCCGGAAGCGCCAATCCCGCACTCTCTGGACCATACTGCATCCAAGTATCCAATTTGTGGTTGTTATGGTTCCCGTCATGGGCAGCCAGCAGCTTCTCAAAATTCTCTTCGTGCCGAATCATATATGCTAGATATATTTGTAGCTCACGTTTTCCAGCCGTCTCGGCAAGCTCAGTGTAAAAATCCTTCAACTGCGTTCGAAACGCCCTTACACGGTCCAACACATCTCGCACAGTTACAAATGAAGTCATAGCCCCCCCTCCTGTTAAAAAAACGATCTGCTGACATCCTGTACTCGTTAGACTTTTTGTGCAAGTCCACATTTAGTAAACATACACAAGGGTTTACCTTCCAACAGGCCGCCTCATCAAAACGGCTATAAACGGCACTTCCCCAGGAAAACAATCATTTTGGTAACATTGCCGCCTTGGCAAATAGTAGGTACGGAACGACAACATTCGCTATTTCATTGAAGCACAGACGCTGCATGCATCCCACTATTGCCAAGCGTCATGCCCTGCGGTATGATCGCCTCTTTTACGTAAATTGTTGAACCAAATGAAAGTTGATAGCGAGCAGCACGACTAGTCACAAAGACGTGTTGCACATCCTGCACAGAAAGCTAGAAAGGTAAGGATAATAATATGGCGCAAGTTCCCCCTCCTGGGCCCCCGAAACCACCTTCTCCGCAAACACCGCAGGGACCCCAGAAATTCCGCGGATTATTGCCTTGGCTCGTAATGCTGACCATTGGCATCATGATGATTTCTTATTTGAACATGCGCGAACGCGCGGTTAGTGAGATTCCCTATTCTTCGCCAGATCCTGACACGCCCAACCTTGTGAATCTGGTAGAAGCCGGAAAAGTAGAGCGAGCACTAGTGATACGCGAGGTGTCAGGCCCCGTACATATCGAAGGGACCTTGCGAGAAGGCATTGAAGTCAATGGCGTTGGCCCAAAATTCAAAACCTACCTACATGCCATTGATCGCGACTTCATGGAATGGCTCCGCCAGCACGATGTGGAAGCCTCGATCCCCCCGCAAAACCCGCTCCTCTGGCACATCCTATCCAGCTTTTTGCCCGTACTCCTGATTTTCGGCCTCATTTATTTTATCTTCATACGCCAAATGCGCGCTGCAGGACATGGCGCCATGAGCTTTGGCAAAAGCCGTGCACGTATGCTGAATCGTGAAAAAAACAAGATCACATTTAAGAATGTTGCTGGCGTGAATGAGGCAAAAGAGGAAGTCCAGGAAATCATTGCCTTCCTCAAAGACCCCAAGAAATTCCAAAAGTTGGGTGGTCGCATTCCCAAAGGGGTCATGTTAATGGGACCCCCCGGCACGGGAAAAACCCTTCTGGCCAAAGCCATTGCCGGAGAAGCAGACGTGCCCTTCTTCAGCATCAGTGGTTCCGATTTTGTTGAAATGTTTGTTGGCGTAGGGGCATCTCGCGTGCGCGACATGTTTGAACAGGGTAAGAAAAATGCCCCTTGCATTATTTTTATCGATGAAATTGATGCCGTGGGCCGCAGCCGTTTTACCGGCATTGGTGGCGGACACGACGAACGCGAGCAAACCTTGAATGCATTGCTTGTGGAAATGGATGGTTTTGAAACGTCAGAAGGCGTCATCATCATCGCAGCAACAAACCGTCCGGATGTGCTCGACCCCGCCCTGTTACGTCGCGGACGCTTCGACCGGCAAATTGTCATCGATCTGCCTATGATCGATGGACGCGAAGACATTCTCAAAATTCACTCCCGTAACATCAAGCTGAGCGACACAGTGGAACTCCGCCGCATTGCTCGCGGAACCCCGGGATTCTCGGGGGCCGATCTGGAAAACCTGCTGAATGAAGCTGCCTTGCTTGCCGCCCGGCGCAACAAGGATGCCGTCGACATGTCCGACCTGGAAGAGGCACGCGACAAAGTGCTCTGGGGAAGTGAACGCCGTAGCCGCAAGATCGACGACAAGGAAAAACGTCTAACCGCATACCATGAGGCCGGACATGCCGTTGTCCAACAAGTGCTCAAAGAAACCGAGCCGCTTCATAAGGTGACAATTATCCCGCGTGGCATTGCCTACCTAGGGGCCACCATGTCATTGCCCGAAAAAGACAGCTACACCCAAAGCCGGTCCAAATTGCTCGATGAACTCGCAGGTGCCATGGGCGGACGCTGTGCCGAGGAGATTATATTCGGAGAAATCACCAATGGTGCCGCACAGGACATCAAACAGTCCACGGAAATTGCCCGGATGATGGTCTGCAGTTGGGGCATGAGCGAGGCCCTGGGTCCGCAGAAATTTGGACAAAACCAGGAGGTCATGTTCCTCGGACGCGAAGTATCCCGACAGCAGGACTACAGCGAAGAAACAGCACGCAAGATTGATGCAGAAGTCGCGCGTCTGCTACGCGAAGCGCACGAACGCGCCCACAGCATCCTGGAGGAATATCGCGAAGCCCTTGAAAAAGTAACGCAACTGCTGCTGGAAGTGGAAACCATCGATGGGCGTGATGTCGTTGACATTGTAGAGATCGGTCGCGTCCGCACAACCGAAGAACGGAATGAAATCGACAAAGCAGCAGAACAACCGGACGATGCCAAAACCGCAGCATCACCGGAGACCCATTCCGAAGACAACGTCAAACCATCAGATGCACAGGATTCATGACGCAATCGTATTCACCACAGCCGGATCAGAACATTCTGGCGGGTGATCCCGAACCCGGCAGCATGCAAGCCGTGCCTCCGTCAGGAGCGGTGCGCGTGTGGCAATGCCGGGACAAGCAAATTCCCCTGTCGCCCGAACCTGTGATCATGGGCGTCGTAAATGTGACGCCAGACTCTTTTTCTGACGGCGGACGGTATCTTGATCCCTCCCGGGCCATCAACCAAGCGCTGCAAATGTTACACGAAGGTGCACACATTATTGATATCGGTGGTGAATCCAGCCGCCCCGGGGCAGCATCCGTTGCAGCAGACGAACAAATCCGGCGCGTGCGTCCTGTTATTGAAGGCATTCTAACAAAAAAACCGGATGCGATCATATCCATCGACACCACCAGCAGCATCGTAGCCCAAAATGCCATCAAAGCGGGGGTCTCCATCATCAACGACATTTCCGGCCTCACACAAGACACCAACATGTCGGCGCTCGCGCGAGAAACGCATGCTGGCGTTGTGATTATGCATATGCAAGGAACCCCCGAAAACATGCAAAACGACCCCAACTATAAAAACTGCGTGGCGGACATCCTTGAATGGTTGCAAGCACGTGTTACCGCATTAACCGCTGCTGGCATCGACCCCGACTGTATCGCCATTGACCCCGGCATCGGCTTCGGAAAAAAACTTGCTCACAATCTTGAAATTTTACATGGATTAGCGCATTTTACCTCC
>PWYP01000115.1 GCA_003567805.1 PVC group bacterium | reverse complement strand
CCAAAGACGATGTCAAAGCGTATTCGCGCAAGCTTAATGCTGAACGTTCTGCCGGACCTGTTCCCGGGGTTGCGCATGTGCCTGCACTTCCTGACTTTACCCGCTGGGGAGAAGTAGAACGTAAGAAAATGAGTGTGATCCGGACGAAGACGGCTGAGCATATGACGCTGAGCTGGTCTCAAGTCCCGCATGTGACGATTTATGACAAGGCCGACATTTCTGAGTTAGAGGTGTTACGCAAAAAATACGCACCGCTGGCCGAGAAGGAGGGCGGTAAGCTGACGATGGCTGTGATGGTGTGTAAAATTGTTGCGCATGCCTTGCGCCGGTTCCCGATTTTCAATGCTTCAGCAGATATGGCATCACGTGAGATTATCTATAAATCGTTTGTTAACCTTGGTATTGCGGTGAATACACCCCGTGGCCTTATGGTTCCTGCTGTGCGGGATGCTGATAAGAAAAACATGCTGCATTTGGCCAGGGAAATTCAAGCGTTAGCGGCGAAATGTCGGGAAGGCAAGATCACGCTGGAGGAAATCGAGGGTAGTACCTTTACGGTGACGAATCTGGGGCGCATTTGTGGGGAGTATTTCACGCCGATTGTGAATTACCCTGAAGTGGCTATTTTAGGGGTTGGTCGAGCTGCCGAGGAAGCGCGTGTGATTGATGGTGAGGTAGTTGCCCGCACGATGTTACCGCTATCGCTCTCTTTCGATCATCGTGTGATTGATGGTGCCGATGGGGCCATGTTCCTGGGATGGATCCGGGATGCGATTCAGGAACCATTGGTTTTGGCGTTGGATGGGTAGGAGAGGTACTTGCGTGGCCAAGATGATGCGGGAGTGAAACGTTTGCGTGGTGGATGTGTCTGCTAGGGAGAGAGATTAAGGCGAAAGATTAAGATTCATTTAGCTGCTCCCTAATCTTTCCACCTAATCTACATTTGAACTGATGAAGTTACAACCTCGCCCCGGCTCCGAGAGCACTTGGATGATACACCGGTGAAACTTGGGGCGATGCGCTGGGAGTTCGGTTGACGATAGCGGATTACGAGTATAGAAACATGAAGTTACAGACGAGAGTGTGATGTATGGCGGACAATGATGTTAGAGAGTTGGTTGTGATTGGTGGGGGGCCTGGTGGTTATCCGGCAGCCTTTTATGCTGCAGATCTTGGTATGGATGTAACCCTCGTGGATATGGAAAAGAATCCCGGGGGGGTATGTTTGTATCGCGGTTGTATTCCTTCCAAGGCACTGCTACATGCCGCTTCTGTGCTGGGCGAAGCCAAGCATGCTGAAGAAATGGGCATCTCATTTGGTAAAGCTTCGTTAGATGTGGATACGTTGCGGGGTTGGAAGCAGTCTGTTGTAAAAAAACTCACAGGTGGACTTGGGCAGTTAGCAAAATCGAGAAATGTTCGCTACGTGCAAGGGCACGCGCGTTTTGTAGATGCTTCTACGATTGCAGTGAAAAAAGAGGACGGTAGCAAAGAAACAATATCGTTCAAAACGGCCTTGTTAGCGACGGGATCTCGTCCCGCGCAGATTCCGATTGCACCTGATTCCCCTCGCGTGCTGGATTCGACGGGAGCTTTGGAGTTAAGAGATATTCCCAAACGCATGCTGGTGATTGGAGGAGGATACATCGGTTTGGAATTGGGGCAAGCATATGCTGCTTTTGGGGCGAAAGTATCCGTTGTTGAAATGTTGCCGTCTTTGATGGCGGGCGCAGACGCTGATTTGGTGAAGCCTTTGCTCAAACGGCTCAAGCAACAATTCGAGTCGATCATGGTCGAAACGCGTGTGGAAGCCATCGACGCGAAGGAAGATGCTGTTACGGTTACGATGCAAGACAAGAGTGGAAAATCATTTACGGAGACATATGATCGCGTATTGATGTCCGTGGGTCGCAAACCGAATACATCTGATTTGGGCTTGGAAAATACTCGCGTCGCGGTCAATGAACAGGGATTCGTTGAGACCAATGCCCAGCGGCAGACCGATGAGCCAACGATTTTTGCAATTGGAGATATTGCTGGCCAGCCCATGTTGGCTCACAAAGCGACCTATGAAGGCAAGATTGCCGTGGAAGCCATCTCCGGCCGTCGCAGTGTATATGATCCGGCGGCCATCCCGGCGGTCGTATTCACCGATCCTGAAATTGCTTGGACCGGATTGACGGAGGCGGAGGCAAAGGGCGCAGGCCAAACGGTTCAAGTCTCAACGTTTCCTTGGGCGGCATCTGGTCGTTCCACCACATTAGGGCGGAGTGATGGACTGACCAAATTACTAGCTGACCCTGAGACAGGGCGCATTCTCGGGGTTGGTATTACGGGGCCTGGTGCAGGCGAAATGATTGCAGAGGGAACCTTGGCAATTGAAATGGGGGCAGTTGCAGAGGACTTGGCACAAACCATTCATGCCCATCCCACGCTAAGCGAGACCGTAATGGAGGCGGCCGAGGGGATTATGGGGCATGCAACGCACTTTGCCGCCAAAAAGCCACAGCAAAAGTAGTGTAAAAAAAGTGTGCAGGTTGTTGCGTGCTGTGTTATAAGGCTCCCTAAATGGGTAGTCGTGTTGGCTTTATCATGTTTCGCGTCGGCATCGGAAACTTGTGGGAACGAGTTATGAAGAGAGCAAAAACAATCGTATTAGGTCTGGCTTGTTTGATGTTTTACAGTGGCATTGAAGTATGCGCTGAAACGAGTGCTAGAAACAACCGCGACAAGCTGGAAGCCCTGCTCGCTGATAACCGTGATGATGTGGGTTCCGACGAGGATCTTGCCGCGTTGGTCTCTGCGATAGCAGACCATGAATCTGCTTATGAAAATGCGCAGGAACGCATTGCGCAACTAGAACAACTTTTAGCTGACCGTGAGGCTATTATTCTGCAACTTTCAGCGGATACGCCGGAAGAGGATGTGGGGGAGCTGAAACGTGAAAACGAAAGGCTTTCGGACGCTTTGGAAGCGGCGCTTGCCGAGCGGGATCAAATTCGTTCTGATTTCAATCGTTTATTCGAAGGCGGGGAGTTTGCGCAACCGGCATTGGGGGATGATGAAACGGACGATGAGGAGCATACTGCGCTACGGGAACGACTGGGGGAGTTGGAAGCCCGTCTCGTCGAGTTACAGGAAAAACTGCGTGATGTTTCTGATGAGCGGGACACCCTGGTAACGCAGGTTGCTTCACTAGATGATGTGCCTGCAGATTTTGTGAACATGGAGGAGGCGTTAGTCGAGACACGTCAAACGCTTGAGCAGTTGCGCGTTTCGCTGGAAGCGTCAGAAGAGGAACAGGAATCTCTCCAAGCAGAAATGCAGTCACAGCAAGAAGCATTTGAAAGCGAGTTACAGACGGCCTTAGAGGAAAAAGAAGCTCTATCTACCGCTTTGGCCGAATCCGAGCGGATACGATCTGAACTGGCGGAACGCCTTGCGGCAGAACCAGAGGATGAATCCGGTTTGCGCGAAGAGCTTGAGAAAATGCGTGCTTTGGATGCATCAAGACGTGTCACAATGGATGAATTGATGTTGCAGGTTGGCGATTTGCGTGCGTCCAGCGAACAGCTTGCTGCTGATAACGCGAGGTTGCAGGAAGAACTGGCGGAACGTTCCGAGCAATTGAAAGCCCGAGAAGCCATTCTTGCGGAGCGCAACGAGATCATCGACGAGTTGCGCGAAGAGCGCGATGGTAAAGCAAAACTGCTTGCAGGAGCCTGGGAGAAGGTAGAGTCGCAGGCTGAAGAGATGGGGACATTGCGGGGCCAAATCCGTGATATGGAAGAAATGCTCGCAGAAAGCCGCGCTTCCTATGAAGCATTGGAAGAGCGTAAGAGCGAGATAGAGAACAAGCTGGCTTCTGCACGTTCTCAGATAGAAGCTCTTCAGACCGATATAACAGGGCTGGAAGAGAAGGAGCAGGAGCAGCAGGAGGAATTTGAGAATCTTCAGAATGAGCTGGCGCGAACGGTATTAGTGGATGAGCGTCGTCGCAGGGTGCTGGATGAGACGCTCGAGAAGCTTGCCGAAGTAGAGGAGCGGGAGTCTTCTCTATTGACGAAGCGAGAGGATTACCGTGAGCACGTGCAACGCTTGGAATCAGAGCGAGATGAGCTTCGCGTCGCGTTGCGTGATTCTGAAGCAAGAGTGTCTGCTTTGCAGGAGGATGTTGATGCATCAAGCGCTACGGTTAGCGAATTGCGTGTTTCGCTGGCAGATCGCGAGCAGGAATTGCGTGATACGATCGAGATTAAAAGTCAATTGCAGGAAAATGTTGCGACGCAAGAGGCGGCGGCGACTGCGTCTCGTGAACAATATGAAGCGGTGCGCGGAGAGCTGCAAGAGGCACGCCGATCTTTATCCGAAAAAGAAGCTGCATTGGAAAGCGCGCTGTCTGAGTTAGAAAGCATACGGTTGGTTGATGACCGTCGGCGTCGGACACTCGATGAGACGTTGGCTACGCTGGCACAAACGGAGCGTCGAAAGAAGGAACTGGAATCCAAAGTTGCGGCCTCGGATGATCAGTTGGTAGCAGTGACAGAAGAGCAGCGCCAGGAGCTTGCGCGCTTGCGCGATCGCAACGAGGTGCTCGAAGGGGAAATTACACAATTGGAAGATGATTTACACCTTGCCCAGGAGCGCATTGCTGATCGTCAGGAGGCAGAAGAGGATTCCGTAGATGCGCGGATTGCCGTGTTGGAAGCGCGGAATATTGAATTGCAGGAAGCACTCGAGGTTGCGCGTGATCCGGCGGTAGATATAGAGGAGTCTGTTGCGTTGCAGGCGCAACTGGATGAAGCCAAGCAATTGCTGGATCAACACAAGGCCAAGCAGCTCGCCGCCGAGGATCGTGTTGCCGTGCTAGAGGATGAATTAGGTGCATTGCAGTCTGAGGTAGCGTCTGTACAAGCTGCGGCTGCGAGCAAGGAAGAAGAATTGCAGCGCTTACAACAGGAGTTGGAGAGTGCTACGCGCATCGATGTTCGAGAGACGGATCTATATCAGGAGTTGGAATCCGATATGGCGTTGGTGCGCGAAAAACTCGTTGAGACCGAGTCCGAACGTCAACGTTTGCGGCGCAGTGTGGAGCGTTTAGAGGAGGAAGTAGCAGAGTCGCAAGCGGAATTGCGTTCCATTCAAGGGCGCAAGGAAGATGCCGCGTCTGCCTTGGCGTCTGCAAAAGAGCGCGAAGAGGAGTACCGCGAATTATTGGATCGTCTAATGCCCGAGGTGCGGGAGCTGGAAGAAAAAGTAACGGAATTACGCCGGGAACGCGAGTTGATGGCATCGCGGTTATTGCAACGTGAAGATGATATTGAAGCCTTGCATGTGGAATTGGAACAGCGGGAGCATCGATTAGCACGTGCGGAGCGTGTGGCAGAAGTTCTCGAGCGCACACGCTCTGAAGTGGAAGAGGCGCAACGGAAGCAGCGCTTGAATATGCATTACAACATGGCCTCCGTTTATGCACGTGATGGACGTTATTCGGAGGCAGAGTATGAGTATCTGCAGGCGTTGCGGCTAGATCCCATGGATGCGGATGTGCATTACAATCTGGGGATTCTGTATGACGATGAGCTGGGACAGCCTGATAAAGCTATCTTGCACTATCGTCGTTATTTGCAACTGAATCCGCATGGTGTGGATGCTGACCGGGTACGCAGTTGGCTGCTGCGTTTGGAAATGGATCAAGGACGCTGAGTTTCCTGAAACTCGCGTTCCGAGGGGGGGAGGGTGAAACTCCTACTTACGGTTCTCGTTTTTATCGTTTTACCTACAGCTTGGTTGAGCATGCTGGCGGGCCGTTCCATTCAAGCGCGGGAATTGCTGCTGGATCGAAGGCTGGAAACGGAAGCACAGCAAACGTTGGAGCAAATCGGCGTACAACTCCATGATGCCATCGATACTTCGCAACGAAACATAT
>PWYP01000040.1 GCA_003567805.1 PVC group bacterium | reverse complement strand
TTACGCTTCGCAAAGGCGCATCTTCACTTGTACAGCAAGCAGCGGTGGAACTCGTAAAGAAACACGGCCCCACTGCGCTGATGAATCATGCGAAATGTCATTTTCGAACAACCGATCAGGTATTGAAAAGTGCCGGATTCGATCGATCGGCCCTTCCCCCCGAAGGGCAAGTTGTTTCGCAGGCTGCTAATGGCAAAGTCTGGCAAAAAAGATAAAACGGGGAATGTAAGAGGACCGTATGGCTAAAGTTGTGATATTGGGCGGTGGCAGTTTAGGTTTTGCAGGGGGGTTGACGCGCGACATTCTTTCGTATGAGGCCACACGAGAGACGCATTTCACTTATGTAGACATTGATCCTCGTCGCTTGGATCTTGGCGTACAGTATGCGCAGCGAATTATCAACGAAGGCCAATATACCGGAGCATCCGTTACCGGAACGCTGGATCGGCGGGAAGCCTTAGAAGGCGCGGATTATGTGATCATCAGTATTCTTGTTGGAGGGTATGACGCCATTAAGAGCGAAATCGATATCCCGATGAAATACGGGATCGACCAATGCATCGGTGACACCTTGACGCCGGGTGGCATCATGCGTTGTTTGCGTACGCTGCCTGAGCTTATCGCGATGGGCCATGACATTGCCGAAATCTGTCCAGATGCTCTGGTGTTGAACTACACCAACCCGATGTCAATGCTTTCCTGGGGATTTCAGGATGCGCACCCGGCATTACAATACGTCGGTCTTTGTCACTCAGTGCAAGGTACCTCGGGGGAATGGATCAAACGATTGGGTGTACAGAAGGAATCCGTGCATTACCTTTGCGCTGGCATCAATCATCAGGCGTGGTTTACCAAATTCGAGGTCGATGGCGTTGATCAATTGCCACGCATGCGCGAGCTGGCATTAGATCCGCAGATCTGGTCCGGGGATAGCACCCGGATGGAATATGTGAAACACTTCGGATTCCCGGTGACAGAATCCAGTGGCCATGTCAGTGAATACAACTGGTGGTTCCGTAAGAATCCGGAAACAATCGGGCAGTATTGCGATGCAGAAAATGCAGAATGGAACGGACGCTCTGGTTTTATCAAGGAACTTTATGATCGTCCTGACTGGGAAGCACGCATGCAGGAGCGCGTAACGGATCCGAAACCATTGAAACTCCAACGCGGCCTTGAATATGGGTCGCGTATTATCCATGCCCACGTAACGGGAGAGGCTGAACTTATTTACGGTAATGTAAAGAATCGCGGACTTATTGGCAATCTACCGGACGAAGCAGTAGTGGAAGTGCCGATTCATGTTGATCGTAATGGATTGTTACCGATTCGTTATGGCAACCTGCCGCCGCATCTTGCGGCTATCAATCGCGCACAAATCAGTGTGCAGGAATTGGCGGTAAGAGCGGTGCAGCAACGTGATCCAGAGTTGGTTTTTCAAGCGATGGCCTTGGATCCGCTCTGCGCCATGGCCTGCACTTTGGACCAGATTCGTGCCATGACACGAGAATTGCTGGAAGCTCACCGCCCATGGATTTCCGTCCTGGAAGGCCGGCAACTGGAAGAACGAAAAATTATGTACACACAAAAAACGCCTGTGAAAGAAGAACATATCGACCCAGGGCAGGCAGAATTGTAGCTTGAATCGCAGAACAGATCCATATCCGCTATTAGTCATAACTAGTAAGTAGATATCAACGCGCTACTGGAAGCATTTGACGAAAATACAATTTTAGTGTGATCAAGCCCGTTTCGGCACGGTGCGCCCAAGCTTATGCAGCACTGCCTGCAAATCTTCCCAGACGGGTTTTTTCATGGTGGGGCTGCGTAACAAATAGGCCGGATGATAGGTGGGCATCAGGGGAATGCCCTCGAACGACAGCCAATTTCCGCGCAAGACGCTGATCTTTTCGGATGCCGACTCAGGAACGAGACCTTCCACAGCGGTTGCTCCCAGTGCAACGATAACTTTAGGCTGCAATATGGCTACCTGTTGTCGTAAGTACGGCAGACATGTATCCATTTCCTCACGTAGCGGTTTGCGGTTATTGGGAGGGCGACATTTATTCACGTTAGCAATAAAAACCTCGTCACGCGTATAGCCCATCGCCTCAATCATTTTCGTCAAAAGCTGGCCCGCACGACCAACAAAAGCCAGCCCCTTTTCATCTTCATCAGCTCCGGGTGCCTCTCCAATAAACATAATTTCAGGGGTAGAGTTGCCTTGCCCGGGAACCGCCTGTATACGACCACTGTGCAATGGGCAGGCTGTGCAAGCCTTGATTTGGTTGGCTAGGTTCTGCAATGCAATGTCGCGATCGCTAGCAGTCGCTGAAGGTTGCGAATCTGAGGATGGGATTGGATCTTGCGCTGGAGTAGTCGCAGGCATTGCGGTTTTCGTCTTCGCAATTTTGTGTTCAGGGGAAACTTGCTTGGGCATCGCTACGCTTTTGGTTTCCTGCTTCTGTGGTACTAACTCGCTGAGTATCGAAGCAGAAACTTCGGCTGTTGTCTCGCCTTCTTCCAGTTTCCAAGCAACATATTCAGCAGTATCTTTGAGAATCTCTTGCAATGTAGCCACAATTTATCTCCTTCGCGGCCGGCGTTTGCGCCGATGGGGCTTCGTCTTATGGGGTTGTGGTTCACTTGCGCGTATTCGTTCGCGATGCGCTTGATGCAGTTCAGCCCCCTTCACGAACATCGGCCCTGCCACAGCGTAAACCAACCCTAACATAAGCAGAATAACAGCGGTCCAAATAGAATAGCGTTTTGGAAGA
Source organism: PVC group bacterium (assembly GCA_003567805.1). The sequence goes on along the minus strand of PWYP01000040.1, from coordinate 3,277 downwards.
AAAACGAACAGAAACACCAAAATGGCACTAGGGATGAAGATGGCGGCCTTTTTGGTTGGTTTGGGATAACGGACATTCGATACCTGTAATGATATAAAGATAAGAATGCCGATCAGAAATACGGTAGCGAACCACCCTCGCTGGAGAGAAAAGAGATCTTCATGAAAATATTCGCCTGTGGGGGGAACTTGACTGATAAATACAAATAACGCTACCCAACCTGCGTTGGCTGTAATAGGTAACCCACCATAGCCCCCCTGCCCTCGCATCGGGTCCGCGACTTTAAACCTCGCTAAACGGACAACTCCGGAAAGTGCTACAGCCGATGGCAGCAACAGTCGAAGAAGCGGAGGCGTTTCGGGACTGAGTGTAACCGCAAAAATCAAAATTGCCGGCGCAATACCAAATGCCGTCATATCAACATAGGTATCAAGTTCCGCACCAAACTCGCTGGTACCCTTGAGCCACCGGGCCAAGTTCCCATCGATGCCATCAAGGATCATGGCCAGCATGATCAATCGTGCCGCATTCAAATAATGCCGATTCATTTCAGACACGGCCTCTATGGACCCCGAGTGAAAGCCCCACACTACCGATAGGATACTTAAAAAACCAGACAGCATTGCCCCCAAGGTAATGAGCGAGGGTAAGATTTGCCGCCAGTTAAGGAATTGCCGCATGCCAGGTTTATTTTCACGTGATGCCATTATCGATACCTCCCGATTATGCTTTCTCCGGCACGGACTTTATCACCTTCTGATACCAAGAGATCGACATCGTCTGCGGGGAAATACATATCCAATCGCGACCCGAACTTCATCATGCCAAAATCATCGCCAGCTTTTACTTGTGTTGTGTTCACTGGGTCCAGCCAGTAGACCACGCGTCGACAGACCGGCCCCACGATTTGATTCACGAGACAAACCGTCTTTTCATTCTTGATTACAATGGAGTTGTGCTGGTTCACATCTGATGATTTCTCTTCGAAGGTGAAAAGGTGCTTGCCTGGAAAATATCCCAGGAATTGGGATTCCCCGTGAATGGGTACACGATTGACATGCACGTCGAATAGACTAAGAAAAATACTGACGCGCAAGACATTCTCCGTACGTAATCTCCCCAAATCCTCGGGATTTAACCCCGCAAGCATACTGATCGAACAAAACGCATCTGGATCGAAAGTTTTGATGGCCGCAATGGTGCCATCAGCTGCAGCCAGAATGGCTGTTTCGTCAGCTGGAGGTGTACGTGGCGGATCGCGGAAAAACCACAATAGATACGTGCTGCATACTACAAACAATCCGCAGGCGATACCAAAACCCAAGGCGATCGGCACACTCAAGCTCTTTAAAACACCAAAAAAGACAAACCAGCCCAGCAAGGCAACGATAACAAAGGGTACAATTTCTTTTCGAATACGCATAATCTGATACTCCTCTCGTGGGACACATGATGCAGGGTGGTGCGTTCCGCTGTCAAGTATCCAGAGGGTATTTCCGTAATCATGATCAGCGCCAGATAACCGCAGTGCGGGAAAATCCCCCAGATAGAGCCATTTCCCCAGTGATCGGGCTCAATGATATCAGCCTGATCTTGTTGTCGAAAAAAGCGTTTACCCCGGAATCGGGTTTCAGATTCAAGGTTTTCGGTTTCAGCGTTGTTATTTCTCGGATATTGACCCCAAAGAAAATGGCGGTTTTCGCATACATCTGTTACGTTTGATTTAGCCAACAAAACAAACAGAGAAGGAAAACCGCCATGGCCACTATAGCACAACGCGAACTTTTTTCATGGAAAGAAATTGAAAATCTTGGAGACCTCGAACGGCTCCGTCTGGTGCTCGATTACCTGCCGGATGAGCCACTGATGCAACGGCTCGAATCCGAGCGTGGCAAAGGTCGCGACGACTGGCCGGTGCGTGCGCTCTGGAACTCTGTGCTTGCCAGTGTGGTTTACCAGCATAGCTCGATCGAGAGTCTTCGCCGTGAGCTTTCTCGCAATCCGCAGCTTCGCTGGCTTTGTGGTTTCGAGGTCACCCGCCAGAGCAAGCTGGTGCCCCCATCGAGCACGTATACGCGTCTATTCAAGAAGCTGATGAGTATGCCCGAAGCGGTTGAGGCGATCTTCGATGAACTTGTTGCATCGCTTCGCGAGCAGTTGCCGGATTTTGCTCAGCATCTGGCAATGGATGGCAAGGCGATATGTTCACGGGCCCGCAGGCAGCCCAAGAGCACGGTGGCTGATGGACGGCGCGATAGCGATGCTGATTATGGGGCCAAGAGCTACTGGGTGCAAAAGGACGATGGCAGCGCATGGAAGAAGATCAAGCACTGGTTCGGCTACAAGCTGCATCTGATCGTCGACTCGAACTACGAGTTGCCAGTTGGCTGGAGCATCACGCGCGCCTCCGCATCCGAGATCCCCGAAGCCAAGGAACTGATCAAGCAGCTCAAGCAGCGTCATCCGGGTATACTGAGCCGCTGCGAATATCTCTCAGCCGATAAGGGACTCGATGATACCGAGCTTAACTCCACCTTGTGGGATGAACATCGGATCAAGCCACTGATTGATATACGTAACTGCTGGAAAGATGGCGAGAAGAGCCGGCGGGTGCAGCACACCGAGAACGTGGTCTATGATCACAAGGGGACGGTCTATTGCTATGACATGCGCCTTGGCACTCGCAAACAAATGGCCTATGCGGGCTTCGAATCCGAGCGAGAGACACTCAAATACCGTTGCCCGGCCCGACATTACGGTTGCCGGTGCAGTTGGAAAAGCCAGTGCCCGGTCAAGGGGGCTGTACGCATCAAGCTCGATGAAGACCGCCGGGTTTTCACACCCTTGGCAAGAAGCAGCTACAAATGGAAAGATCACTACAAGAAACGCACCGCCGTTGAGCGGGTTAACAGTCGGCTGGATCTGTCCTACGGTTTTGAGCAACATTTCATCCGTGGACAGGCCAAAATGAACCTGCGCATGGGGCTGGCCATGGTCGTGATGCTCGCCATGGCCTTGGGAAGGGTCAAGGAAAAGCAGCGAGAGCGAATGTGCAGTCTTCTCAAGGCTGCCTGAATACACACAAACGCTCGCAACCAATACCCCGCAGGGCGGAGCTGTGTCAAAATCAGGCCAAATGATCCCGCAATAAACCTCAGGTGCTCTCAAGCGATACCGCACGCAGTTCTTTTAATGCCCTTTTTGTATCCTTGGCGATCTTCGCGTCTTGAGCGCGCCAGCGCGAGCGGTGAAAAAAGGCCACTGCGGAAATTCCTCA
>PWYP01000121.1 GCA_003567805.1 PVC group bacterium | reverse complement strand
TCAGCACAACCGTGTCTACCCCTCCCCACATGGAGGCAATCTGCTGTGCCGCAGCATGATTGGCCTCCTGGTCTGCGGCATCAAAAGGCAGAACAACAACCTCGCCAGGACAAGCCTCCGATACTTCCTCCAAGCGTGCGCGGTTGCGCCCTGAAACCACCAGACGTGCACCTGCACGGGCTAGCTCCAATGCCAGTGCGCGACCGATCCCGGAGGAGGCCCCGGTAATCCATACCCGCCGATTGGACCAATCTTGTTTCATTGTTCTCCCTGCCGTTGATATGTATTAGCAGCGTTAGTCCGGCAGTGCGGCCACCAATGCATTGTACATTCTTTCATCTATGGGGTTCTCACCAAGCCAGATCTGAAAATACACTGCGGCAAAATCTGCACCTTCGATGATGCCGAGCTTTTTGCCATTACGTTTCAAGGTCGTTCCGATCTCCGGTGCATACGTTAACAAATATCGATCTCCGCGCCCCACATCCGTCAACCATGACCCCATCTTTTGAATATTAGAAGTCTGCTTCTCCAGCACGGCATCATCTACATTCTCTCGTAATGTCTCTACACCAGCTTCTGTAAATTGCTCTCCCCGGATCCGCACGTAATAATAAAAGGAAACCGCCAAGGGTCTCCCATCCAGAATCTCATTGCGTTTGGTGCCCTTAGGGACATACAAGGCAACATCTGCTCCCGTAATCATCCAGCGCCGCATCCGCCCCACGCCTGCACGATACAAGGCTGTATCACCAACCTGCAAATTTTGTGGAAACCGGTCTTGGTCTCCCTCCAATGCATCTGCGCCCCTGACAGCTTGCTGACAACACCATGTGATGACAAGCGTCAATAACACAATACACCAACGCCGCCCCAAGCCCGTCCGCGTATTTTCATGCTGGATTTTGTTTTGCATCATCATAACCGTACTTTGTATATCGGCCATCTACATCAAAGCAATGTGCATACGGGATGCACGTACGCTTGCCGTCAATTCTTGCTGACGCAATTGCGTTGCCACCCAGACAAGCGCCGGAAAAGCTATCGCCCAAACCAGCATCAGAATGCTAACCGTCATCCACTCGGGTTTCCCCCATGTAATGGCTCCCAGCAAAGCACCACCACGATATGCCAGCATGCCGCCGATGGCACCCACGAATGCCGCCATGCGATAACGCCCGTACAACATTTCCAAACTCAAACCAATATAGATGCCGAATGCCGCCCACAGCATCAAAAGCCATAAAGGAGGCAGTGGCGCTGGCATGAGCACTCGAGGGGAGCGCCAGATCTGCCCCAGGATCATTCCTGTATCCACCACGAGTCCACAGAGCATAGCTGCTGCGAACATGGTCCAGACTCGCTGGCGCAATGCCGGCCAGCCAGTATGTACGATTCCCATAAATGCCACTACCGCCAAGACGCCCCACCACCAACGCTGCGTTTGACCTGCCGACAACACAGTTGCAAACCACACCACCTGATACAGCACACTGCCAACGAATAAACGCAATGATATCTGTTGTGCCTTTTTCATACGGTATAACTCCCTTCTTCGGGATGTACCGTCACTTAGTTGGCATAAGACAAACGCGGAGCAGCCTTTGGCTTGGCAAACAAATATTGACCAACATGAATATCTCGCTCCGCAAAACCAGCCTCACAACTTGCGAAGTACAAATCCCATGTCCTAATAAACGCTTCACCCGGCCAAAACTTACGCACATGATCAAGTTTTGCCATGAAGCGGGAACGCCACAGCGCTAATGTTTTCACATAGTGCGCGGTAAGATCCTCCTTGATCACAAGATCCATATTACTGCTACGCGTGATACTCTCGATCATCGCTGTATCCGACGGCAAGCAACTGCCCGGAAAAACATATTGATTGATAAACGTGGCCTTGCGTTTGTGCTGGGCGTACCAGCGATTCGGAACCGTTATGGCCTGCAACGCCATCAGACCATCCGGCTTTAGTAATTTCCCGCAACTCGCAAAGAAAGCATCGAGATATTGATGACCTACGGCTTCTATCATTTCAATCGAAACGAGTTTATCGTACTGTCCCTCCAGCTTACGATAATCTAATCCGAGCACCTGTACACGCTCTTCCAAACCCGCTTTGCGAACCTGCTCTTCGACCCAGGCCCGCTGTGATGGCGAAATGGTCGTCGTGGTGACCCGGCAACCGAATTCCCTTGCTGCGTGCATAGCAAACCCACCCCAGCCTGTTCCGATCTCCAGTAAATGATCACTCGGCTTCAGATGCAAACGATGACACAGGCGGTCAAATTTCGCGCGCGAGGCCTCACCCAGCGATGCATCCGGCGTCTCAAAATAGGCCGACGAGTAGGCCATGGTCTCGTCCAGGAAGAGGGAAAAGAAATCATTGCCCAAATCGTAGTGCGCCATGATATTACGGCGGCTCCCTTTTTCCGAATTATGCCGGAACGCATGCATAAGATTACGTACAGGCTGCATCAGGGAGCCCAGTCCGCGATCCAAGGCCACGTACAAGGATTCATTGTGAATCACAATACGAATCAGGCAAGGTAAATCATCGGTCGACCACCGACCATCAATAAACGACTCCGTAATACCAATGACACCACCATAAACAGCATCGGCATAAAACGCCTGATCATGCACCCGTAATACCGCAGGACGAGGGTACGCCGGAGATACCGCCCCGAAGACATGTCTTTCAGTTCCATCTTCCAATATAATTTGTCCATGCTGTAGGTGCGGACCTAACCGAAATAATAACTTTCGCGCGGGCCGGATCAACCATGGCGCATATTTGCGCGCCACCTCAACATCTTCAATTGTTCTCATCCGTCTTTTTCCTGTTCATACTTCGGGTGCTCATAGAAAGGCGTACGCTTTAACCATAGACGTAACGCTTGCCAGTGAATCATCGTGACAACCTTGGTCGTCATTACGGGATAATATGCAAGAACCTTGTTTAACCGCGCAGGTGTAATCTCCTGCCGCGTCAAGGTAAGTGTGGCATCAAAATGCTTTTGTCCCTCAACAATATTCTGCATATGTACGTTCAGATTTTCCCCGGGGATACGAAAGCGCCAGTCGTAGTGTACGTCCATTGGCATAAACGGGGAAATATGAAACGCTTTGGGAAACTGCCACCGATAGCTGCCTGCCTTCGGGGATACCGCTTTCCGGCAATCGAGATAGTAGGCATGTCGTTCCCCCCAAGGCGTGTTGGTAATTTCGGCCGTGATGGCCTCCAACGTCTTGCCATCGGCGCCAAACAAATAATAGAAGGTGACGGGATTATAGCAGTATCCCCAATAACGCAGATGCGTCAGCATACGAATCGGTCCAACGACTTCACGGCCAATGGCAGCCGCAGTGCCGCTGCGTACAGCCTCGGCTAATGGCGTCTGCGAATCACCGTAGAAATAGCGCCGTTGAAAACAAGCCACATTGAAGCGTTCATACGACCACAATGCCGCTCGATCAAAAACATGGGGCAATTCATCCAGATCCAAATACATCATGAAGGTGCGATACCGGAACGCATTCTGCGTTGGCCGAAAACGACGATGACGCACATAGCCCGTATAAATCGCACTATGTTTCACGGGGGAATCGCTCTCCATCATAAATACACCTTGAAGTCGTCGCAGACACGCAAGGCGCTCTTCACGCCATCCTCATGAAAACCATAGCCCCAGTAGGCTCCGGCGTAGTGCGTGCGGGTGGCCATGCCCCCAATCTCCCGATAGCGCCGCTGGGCGGCAACACCTTCGGGCGTAAATACCGGATGGGCGTATTGATAGCTTCCACGCACACAATCAGGATCGATTTCACGTACCGGATTCAACGTCACCAAGTACTCTTCATCCGTTTGCAACCCCTGCAAAATATTCATGTCGTAGGTTACCGTGACGCGATCGCTGGGGTTTTCAGGAACACAATAATTCCAACTCGACCATACCTGACGGTGTTTGGGCATTTCCTGTATATCTGTATGAAGAACAACCTCGTTCATCTGATACGGTAATGCCCCTAAGATTTCCTGCTCAAGTGGTGTTGGGTCTGCCAATAAAGCCAAGGCCTGATCGCTATGGCATGCCAGCACCACATGATCAAAACGCTGGGGAGACTCCCCTGCCGCCGTCAATAAAATATGGTCATCGGCACGTTGAATCGACTGCACCGGGGTACGCGTTTGAATCGTACCGCGAAATTTGCGCAATAGCGCCGTAACATACTGCGACGAGCCTCCATCGACCACAAACCATTGCAGCAGTTTGCTCGTATCCAGGAATCCGTGATTCATGAAAAATTGTACAAACGTCTTAAGGGGAAACCGATTCATTTGATCCGGAGCAGCCGACCAGATCGCGGCCCCGAAAGGAATCAGAAAATCTTCAACGAATGCCTTGGAATAACCTTTTTCTCGCAGATAATCGCCAACGGCCTGATCTTCTCGGGCTTCTTTGCATAGCACATCAAATTCTTTGCGGAACTTACGGATTTCCATCAGCATACGCCAGAAAGCCGGCCGCAAGGCATTCTGTCGTTGCGCAAACAACGCATTCATCGTCGCAAACCCATATTCCAGACCACTCCGACGGTTCATTACGCTGAAACTCATACTACTGGGCTTTGCTGCTACATCGAGTTGTTCAAGTAGTTTGACAAAGTTGGGATAGTTCTCGTGATTAAAAACGATAAAACCGGTATCTACGGCAACCCCGTCATCCGGCAGCGGGATCGTGTGTGTGTGCCCCCCGATGTAATCCTCGCTTTCATATACCGTAACCTCATGCTCCCGACTTAATAATAACGCCGAGACCAACCCGGAAATGCCACTCCCTACAATTGCGATACGCATACTTCTCCTTAGTTCATGGGCGGTTTGGGTAACCCTTCCAGACAAAGCAACGATCGTAAACGTTGTTCTTCCGGGAGCTGATAATCCGTCAAGCGGCCTTCAAAAAAGGCATCATAACCACTTAGATCCATTAAGCCATGTCCAGACCAGTTCATGGCAATGACCTTTTCCTTGCCTTCCTCCTTAGCCTGCTTGGCTTCGCGAATTACTTGAGCAATCGCATGTGAAGTCTCCGGAGCTGGAATAAACCCTTCCGTGCGTGCCCACAGAACTGCCGATTCATAGCATTCGAGTTGTTCGATGGCATTTGCCTCAATCAACCCGTGATTCAAAGCATGGCTCACCATCGGCGCCATGCCATGATAGCGCAATCCCCCCGCATGAATCGGTTCAGGAATAAAGGCATGCCCTAAGCTGTGCATCGGCAAAAGCGGTGTCATCATCGCGACATCCCCCGTATCATATACATAGGGTGCACGCGTGAGCGTGGGACATGCTGCAGGCTCGGTACCCACAATACGCACCTCGCGACCCGCTGCCTTATCAGCCAGAAAAGGAAACACCATTCCGGCAAAATTGGATCCGCCACCGGCACAACCCACGACAACATCCGGGTACACCCCGATTTTCTCGAATTGTTTTTTGGCCTCCAGCCCGATGATACTCTGGTGCAGCATGACATGATTCAGTACGCTACCCAAAGAGTAGCGCGTGTCATCACGGGCAACCGCCTGCTCCAACGCCTCACTGATGGCAATGCCCAGGCTCCCGGGCGTATCGGGATCTTCTGCAAGAATTTTGCGACCAATTTCCGTCTCTTCACTGGGACTGGCAACACAATCCCCTCCCCAGACCTTCATCATGATTTTTCGAAATGGCTTCTGCGTGAAGCTGATCCGGACCATGAACACTTTGCACTCCAAGCCAATCAACTGTGTCGCAAAAGACAAAGCACTGCCCCATTGCCCTGCGCCCGTTTCTGTGGTCAAACGCTTAATGCCAAAAGCTTTATTATAATAGGCCTGGGCCACGGCACTATTGGGTTTATGGCTCCCGGCAGGTGAAACCCCCTCGTTTTTGTAATAAATTTTTGCCGGTGTACCCAGCGCCGCTTCCAGCCGCCGCGCACGGTAAAGCGGCGTAGGACGCCAGATCTTGTAAATTCCGAGAACGTCTTCAGGAATATCGATCCATCGATCCGTACACATTTCCTGTTCAATAATGTTCATCGGAAAAACCGGTGCCAGTGCATCGGGCCCGATGGGGTTGCCTGCCTGATCCACCGGAGGTGGCATGGGAGAGGGAAAATCGGCATTAAGATTATACCACTGCCGCGGAAGTTCATCTTCGGTTAACGATACTTTGATCCATTCACTCATATCATATACTCCTTAGCCATACCCCCAAAACCAGCATCCTCAAAAACGCATACCGACCGACATCGAAAGATTCCATGCTGCATTGGCGATACCTGCGCTGTCTTTTATGCGCTCCTCGGAACCATCCAACGCATCAATGATCAACACATTGCCCCGTGTCTCGGGAATATGATGCCAATCCCAAGCCCCGGAGATA
>PWYP01000051.1 GCA_003567805.1 PVC group bacterium | reverse complement strand
CTGATTGCCTGCATCCTTGGGTTACTGCTTTCGCTGACGGGACTTGGCTTACCGGTAACAATCGAGAGAACCTTGCGGCCGTTAGGTCAAATGGCGCTACCACTCGCCCTTTTTTCGATTGGTGCCTCCTTTACCCAAGGGAATTTGCTCGCACGCCTCGGGACGGCCTCTTGGGTTTCGGCCATTCTCAAGGTAGCTCTCATGCCACTGTTGGGCTACGTATGCATACGTATATTCGGCCTTAGCGAGCTGGAAGGCCTGGTCGCACTCATTCTACTCGCCTGCCCCACCGCAGTATCCAGCTATGTTATGGCCGAACAAATGGAAGCCGATGCCGATCTGGCGGGCAGCGCAATCCTCACGAGCACACTGCTGGCTATGCCCGCCCTCGCAATCGTCTTATCGATTTAGGATGCTCTGTAGGAAGATGATACAAAAAAGCGTGTATGCTTGTCGGGAACCGTTGATGAGTCGGTGCTTAGGGAGCAGCAGGTTTCGGGATCAGCCTTCGTCCCGGGCACGGGACTACGGATGACAAGAAACCTGCTGTACTCGGAGGGCTGTCTTGGGTAAAGCAGGTTGTGTCAACCTGCTTTGGCTTTGGGTTGCGGATGAAATCTGCGTTAGGTCGAGACTTTGCTGCGATACGACTCCACTTCCCAGTTTTCGATAAATTCGCGTGCGGCATCCGTCATCCACTGTACGCCGCCAAAAGCTTCTGCCAACCCGACAATCCGTGCTGCATCCCGCGCAAAGGCCAACGCCAACTCAGCAGCTTTGGTCGATCGTCCGAGACCATAAACGACATCTCCTGTGACAACCACACGCGGCGCATACCCATGCTTTGCAACAAATGCGCGTAAGTCGTCTTCCGTCAAATCCCCCACATACGGATAGGATTTAGCATATACAATATGGTCGGGCGTAAGCGGACCCAACGCTGGCGTAAACCCGGCACCGGCCACCACGAAAGCGGCATCCTCCCCAAGTACAGCTTGCAGCAATGCAGCATCCGCATCGGCCACATCGGCGGGTTTCGCCAGCGCTGCCTGCGTATCGATCCCGGCTGCAGCATATGCTTGTGCCAATGCTGTCATCATGCGCTCATAGGTCTCAATAATATCATCCGCCTCATCACCCGCAATAAACACGCCATGATTTTCCAGCATTAAAATAGCAGGCTGCTGCCCATGCTTCGTCTCATAGGCCTGGATAGCGGCCCGCACCTGCATGCACAGTGTATACCCAGGATCGACGTATGACATCCAGAGCGCGTCTGGTAACAACCGAGCGCAAGCATCCGCCCCCTTTGAACCGCACGTCATCCCATTTACAAGTGTGGGGTGCGTATGCACAACGTAACGCGCCGCAAAAACATTATGCAACGGGGCCTCGACGGATGGGCGTCCACTCGCACCATCCTGCACCGCAGCCTGCATCATGTCCTTTACCAGCGCCTCACGGGCATTGGTATCGGATGGCGGTTCTGCCACATAGAGCGGTTCAATTTTTGCGCGAACCATCGGCAAAAATGTATCTGGGCCCATGCCCGACAACGTCGTCCCCGATGGCTTTACCCAAAGCGTAGTATCATTCTTCACCGACGTATTGCCGCCCCCGCCTAACACATAAGCGGGCGAACCAAAACGATGCGACAATGCCGTAATCGTCGCCAACATCTCCTGCACATCATCCATCGCAATCCCCCCTATAATCAGACCTCAGACCTCAGACTTAATAATGTAAAGCGTTTCGCATCCACATCTTTTCACACCTCGAAGCCTATCCGTTTTTTCTGTCCCAATTATTTCTGTCTGACTTCCCTAGGCCCGTTTCGCCTGTACGGCAGCGGCATACTGCTGCATCTCTGCAATCCAGCCCGCCCCAGCAGGAACATTGGCCTTCGCACACAGCATATCCCAAACCGCACCAAACGGCATCACCTTCAAATCTTCCATTAATCCCAATTTTTCGGCGCCACGCCCCTCTTGTTCAAGCGTCTGCAACCATGCTACCGGTTCCAGCAAGGCCGAAAGCAACGCTTTGCGCACCGCACGAGTCCCTGTCACATAAGCCCCCACACGATTAATAGAGGCATCAAAGAAATCAAGTGCCACAAACACGCGATCCAATGCGCAACCACGCACCAATTCCTGGAATACGGCTTCGAGGTCGTCATTCAAAATCACAACATGATCACTATCCCAACGGATCGGGCGACTTACATGCATCAGTACCCGCTTGTGGAACTGCATCAAGGAAGATAGCTTGTCATGAATCGTCTCCGTCGGATGAAAATGCCCCATATCCAGACAATATAAAATGCCTCGCTGCAGGGCATATGCCTGATAAAACTCCGCCGATCCAACGACATATGCTTCGCTGCCTATGCCAAACAATTTACTTTCGACCGCGTCCACACACATGGCCGGATCGATAGCCGCGTTGTCCGCCAGCATAGCGTCAAGAGACTCTACCAACCGCTGGCGCGGACGCCACCGATCCGCAGGCATATCCTTGGCTCCATCCGGTATCCAATGGTTAATCACACAGGGGCCAGCCTGATTCTCTGCCATCGCCATGGCAATCTTCCGGCAGGCAATCCCGTGCTGCACCCAGAACGAACGAATAGATTCATCAGCATGCGACAACGTAAACCCATCATCAGCTTTCGGATGCGCAAAAAAGGTGGGATTAAAATCCAAAGCGACCGATGCATCTTTGCTCCAATCCATCCAACGCGCAAAATGCTCCGGTTCCAGCGCATCACGATCTACACGTTTGCCATCCGTTTCGGCATAAAACGCATGTAGATTCAGGCGGTGGTTCCCCGGCAGCAACTTCAGCACCATATCCAGATCCTGACGTAGCTCATCACCATTGCGGGCACGTCCTGGAAAATTCCCCGTAGCCATAATGCCGCCGCCGGAGGTGCTCTCCTTTACCTCGAACCCCTGCACATCATCGCCTTGCCAGCAATGCAGGGAAACCGGCACGGTCAAAGCCTTTTCGATGGCAGCATCCACATCTACCCCGATTGCCGCATAACGCTCTTTCGCGATCTTGTAAGCTGCCTCAACCGATTCCGACGATATCTTTTCAAATGATTGCATACCATTATCTCCCGCTTGCCATCTAACTAAGAACCAAGAACGCTCTACCTATACCCCAACTTTTTTCCGATGTCTACCATACCAAGGATAATAGGTTCCGGATTTTCGATGTGGATGGCAGCGGTTGTCTTCACAGTCGCCATGCAATGCCTCCAGTTCCATCACACATGCACGCATGGCGGCCAGATAAACCTCGAAATCACGTACCCGATGCGGCCGACTGATCTGCTGCCGGAACTCCGGGTGTGCACACAAGGGACCATGCAGCAATTTGAAAAGGTGCGCCTGAACCACTTTTTTGGTATCGGGATACCGCTCTGCCATGTCCAGATAGTCTAACGCCATTCTCGTAGGAGACGGCGCAGGATCCATTCCCGCCACAAGGGCTGGATTTTCCAGAATAGCCTCGGCGCTCATAATGGCATCTGCCCCCGTTGCGGCACGGCAACGCTGCGCCTCCTCAAACGTACCGACACCACCATTCGCAATGAGGGGGATCTGCACACATTGCTTGATGTCCCGGATGATATCCCAATCGCAAGCCCCCACCCGCTCCTTATTCTGCTCTTTCGTCCGACCATGCACTGTGAGCAGGCTGCAACCGGCGCCTTCAATGCGACGGGCGAGTTCCAACGTCTTTTCCCGCGAGGGCAATATCCGGATTTTACAGGATACAGGGGTGGCAAGGTTCTCACACAAGTGCGCGACTATCCGACAAATCAAGTCGGCATGTTCCAGTAGAAACGACCCATACCTACCACGTTTGGCAATATTTTGTGGACACCCCAAGTTTAAGTCCACGGCTTCACACTGGCCTTCCACATGCCGAGCAGCCGCCAACACCATTTCCGGATCATTTCCACAAAACTGCACAATCAGGGGGCGGTCCTCTGGAGCCGAAGTAAACTTAGCCCGACGATATTTGGCACTTTCGGAAAACAACCGTGCATGCAACATAGGCGTAAAACACAATGTCGCGCCATACGTACGGCAAAGCATCCGAAACGCCAGTTCGGACTGATCCACCATCGGCGCCACCACCAACTCCCGCAACGGAAAGCCCAATTGACCAGCAAGACTCGTTTTAGATTTTTCAGCAGTCTTCATCCCATAGCCAATGCCAGAATCGGCACAAAACAGCAAGCTTAACCACTTACACCAGACTGCAGACCAGTTGGAGTGCTCTGGATACAGGTAACCGCAATTGTGCCCGAACTTGTTTACGTTCGCCAGATGATTTATTCTGCGTGTTTTGGCTCATCCAGAAGATTTGCTCGCTGAACGCGCCACCGGAAACCGGATAGTCGTTTGTATCGTTCGCATAGGTCGTTCACCTGTAGACGGTAGTCCTCCTGCGAACCCCGGAACTCGGCCAACTGCGCCAGCTTGGCTAGCAACCTGATGGCATCGTCGTAACTCTTGGTCTGTTTGAGGGCCACCAGCGAAGCTACTTGTTGCCATGTTGCTGCTTCACAGGCGGCAAGGTCTTTCATCTCGGCCTCATGCTTCCTACGGGCCTCCCGCTCCAGACGCCTCTTGCGGGCCGACTCGATTGCATCGGCCCGCTTCAGCAGCTCATCAATCGAACGCCCCGGTCCTGCGAAGGACTGCGGACGCGGCTCCATGGCGAGCAATTGCTTTTTAAGTTCCATGCCGACTGTCGCGTCACCCTGCGCGAGTCGGCAAAGGAAGCGGTCGCATTCCCCGCGCGTGAGTTTGGCCACAAGTGGCTTAAAATCCATCGTGACGGTTTGTGCAAGTTCCGGACTGTGCTCGGCCGCCGCCTCAAGAAGAGACGTCGGAATGTCAAATTGCTCGACAAAGCGCCTCAGAGCCGGGGTGAGTTGCTTCAGTCCCGCCGGAATGGCCGGTGCCATTGGCGTTTGCGCCCTCGATTTTCGTCTGCGCGGCAGATATCCATCCTGTACCGACATCACTTTCAGCCACGCCAGATACACGGATCGATAGTCGCCTTGGAGAATGTCGTTGCGGAGGGAGATCAAGCCCGACAGGGAGCCGTCGTCATCGATCCAGCCTCCACCCTCTTCTTCGCTCAAATCCATATCGAGAACATCGAATGCATCAATCGTTCTGAATGTGATCCGATCTTGAACGCAGTGGGGCAAGATCATGTTCCCGTTCACCAGCCCAGATGGGAATCGGAACATCAGGCATCGGCTGCCCCAGTTTGCCAGGTAGAGGTGTGCATCGAAGAATCGCGCCAGAACCTTTCGCGGGTCGTGCTTGAAGCTGCCGTAGGCATAGGTGACGACGGCCCGGCTGGAAGATACATCAATGTGGCTGGACAGATCGCTCACGTCCTCCTGCTCGGCTTCCGTCAGCAAGCGGTCCACGGTCTGCCATTCGAAATACTGGTACTCACTCATGTTCTTTTCCTTTTATTCCGTATCTTCCAAATACCTGTTCGGAACCGTTGATTGAAGACTCTTAATGTCCAGATACCGTCCGACAAGTTTCACGAGCTTGGATGGTGGCAGCAAATCCAGCGCCTCAACGAGCATGTAATAGATGTACTCGTTGCTCAGTTGACGGATGGCCGCCCGCAGTTTTTCTTGATCTATCACCTCATTCATTCTTGTACTCCAGTACCCGCCAGCAGCAAGTTCTACTGCCAAACGGCCATGTACGCAGAGAACCCCGAGATCGCATATAATAGCAGGTAATTGTCCTTCGGGAAGGTGCCGCATTTCCGTTTCGACATGAATACACTATGCCCAAACACCAACGGAAGACAACGTCAAAGCTTTTACCTCAAAGCCTTTTGCGGAATTTGCTGCGGTCGTGCAGCCATTCCTGATCACCTTGCAATTGAAGACAGCGTTGTTGGGTTTGTACGTATGTACAGAACTGCCCTTTGCCCCCTGTTTGCCCTTGCGGGGCTGGCATGTTTTTGGAATAAAGCAAGGTACAGACATCCACATCTAGGCACTGGTTGTTTTCTCGCAACCACAGAGAGGGCAGAGAGAATATACAAGGGGCTTGCCAAGTAATGAAAAAGACAACCGATACCGCATTGGCTATCACATCCGACTACCGGCAATTTATCGAGGATCTGAAAGAACGGGTGGTTTCTGCTCGCATTTCGGCTGCCCGCAGAGTCAATCAAGAACTAATCTTGCTGTACTGGGACATCGGCCGCGCAATTGTCGAAAAACAGCAAGTGTTTGGTTGGGGTGATTCGGTAGTGGAACTCGTGTCAGCCGATCTCCAGCGAACTTTCCCATCTATGAGTGGTTTTTCGGCGCGTAATGTATGGTATATGCGACGTCTTTACGATGTTTATTCGAATCCTGATATTCTCTCACATGTTGTTAGGGAAATGGATAAACATGGGACAGGCTCAATTCTGCCACAGCCTGTGGCAGAATTAAAAGATGCCATTGATGCCCCATGCAAATTTCTGCCACAACTTGTGGCAGAAATACCCTGGGGCCATCAT
>PWYP01000053.1 GCA_003567805.1 PVC group bacterium | reverse complement strand
GAACTGGAGCAAATTGCCTCACAACTCGAAGAACTTCAAATGAGAATGCAGCAGCTTATGCAACAACAAATGTAACAGCATCTCGCAATCAAGAAAAGGCAGCGGCAATCCGCTGCCTTTTCTTTTTCGCACTACGCAGATAATGCCTGCATTCTCCTCTGGGGAAAGTCTGGATACAGACCCCCCCAGATACACCATACGTTCCTACACCGCTTTTTGCATTTTACATGCCATTTTTTAGATTGAAGCTTGTGCATGCATCCACGATAGTCATGCTCCATGACGCGCCATATTCTAATACTCTTTGTCGGTGTCTTCGCCTGCTCAACGGCTGCCATATTCATTCGCAATAGTCAGGTACACCCCATCATGCTTTCTGCAATGCGGTTGCTGATTGCAACGATAGGCCTGCTGCCAGTCTTCTATCGAGACTGGAAACATCATCGCGGGCAAGGCATGTCCAGACGTGAGCTAGGAGCTTCTATTCTCCCCGGCATTATACTGGGCATACATTTTACATCATGGAATATGGGCATCCGAATGACCCGGGTTGCCAATGGCAGCCTCATCGTAAACCTTGTACCCTTGGCAATGCCGATCGTTCTTTTCTTATTAATCGGCGAAAAAGTAACGCGAAGGGAAATCCTCGCGACATGGATTGCTGTCGCAGGAACGGCCCTGCTAGTCTACTATGACTACCAACTTGATCCGGAATATTTTCTAGGAGACGTGATCTGCTTCGGATCCATGATCTTCTTTTGCTTATACCTGGCAATCAGTCGCCGACATCGAACATCCCGAAGCATTTGGTTATATGTCGTGCCACTCTATGGACTCGCCGGTGTTTTCTGCTTAGTGGCAGCCATTGCATGGGGCATGATCACCAACAATCCGGATGCATTACCACAATGGTATCCAGCACGAGAGTGGATATGGCTCTTGAGCCTCGGCCTCATACCAACGATTACCGGGCATTCCATTTTAAACTACTGCATGAAGAAAATTCGGGGACAAGTCGTCAGCATTATCAATCTCACGCAGTTTGCCTTTGCAGGAGTTCTGGCGTGGCTCGTGTTTCGCGAAGTGCCCCACTGGTCGCTCTATGCCACAGCCATAATCCTAGCCTGCAGCGCATGGCTCGTAATCACATCCCCACACTCAGATCCCGAGATTCGATAGCATCGTACAGATCCCATTCACGATCTCCACGGTTTTGGGATGTTCGGTCTCGAGCTCCTTTACCGATTCTGCCAGCCCATCCACTGCATGGCGCAACAGGTTTGGATTACGCGAACTGCGAATGGCCTCATGCGTCGCAGCCCCGGCAAACGATGCTATACTATTGGCATGCTCATCTCCCAGACCACCCATCTCCGCCTGCAACGCCTCAAGCATACGTAATAATTCTTTGCGTGAGGAAGCGTCAAGCCCCTCCGCTTGCGCAAGCTTATGGGTTATCTGCTCAATCAATTCCTTTCCCATCTCACACCCCTCTTTCTTGACCAACAACGCGCCCCTGCCGCGTACTCCTACGGCATTATATAACACTGGAACGAAAATCCTTAATACTCAACTGTAATATGGATCGACCCCGATAATGGTTTCGCTGCAACTGAAATAACATATCCAAAGGCTCCGCTGGCAACGTACGATCCCCCAAGCCATAACCAATCGCGTCATGCTGCGTGCCCCCTGAGACCACAGTGCATTTCAAGTGATTCCCCCCCACAATAGTCGGTGGTCCCTGTATGCGAACATTGCGCACCCCCCACGTTGGCGTCTGATTCCCCAAACCAAGCGGTTGTAAAACTTTGATAGAATCAAGCAATTGGTCATCCACCTCAGACAAATCTATCCAGGCATCCACTTCATGCGTTTCCAACCCCACTTCATCTCCAAGGTATTCCCGACAGACCTTTTCGAAGGATTTACAAAATGCAGGTATTTCAGATTTTTCGATAGCAAACCCAGCCATATTCCCATACCCGCCATAGGAAATAAGGTGAGCGGAGCACTTGTTAAGCGCCGCCTCCAGATCCACCCCGGTAATGCTACGACAGGATCCGCGTGCCTGACCCTTATCATTATAGCTGATTATCACCGCAGGGCGATTGTAACGACCACTTATGCGCGCCGCCACAATGCCAATCGTACCAATATGCCAATTCTTACCAACCGCAATCAGTACAGAAGCACCCTTTTTCACAGCACCCGAAACTGCGTTCGTGGCAGCCTGCAACACAACATCTTCGATGCGCCGACGCTCACGGTAACACGCATCGAGCTGCCCAGCCAAACGACGCGCCTCCATCGGATCATCTACCATCAACAGACCAATAGCTACTTCAGCGTTACCAACCCTCCCTGCCGCGCTCAAACGAGGCCCCAGAAGAAAACCAACCTCATAACTTCCAATTTCGGTCCGCAACCCAGCAATACGCATCATCGCAAGAATTCCTGGCCGCCGCTTACTCACATCATTCAGCAAGGCCAAGCCTAAATGCACCAGAATCCGGTTATCCCCCTGCAGGGCCATTAAGTCCGTTACCGTCCCAATGGTAACCAGATCCAACTGCTTCCAAATATCTACATCCTCTGCGCTCTCCAGTTTGGCTTCCAATGCCGCCTGCCGCAAAGCCCGGCAAAACGTAAATGCCAAGCCCACAGCCGAGAACGACTGCATCGACGGCAGCACATCATCCAACACAGAATGAAGTATGGCACAAGCATCCGGGCGTGGCGCACCGTAAGGGCTATGATGATCCACGATAATCACATCCACACCAACTCGTGATGCTTCTGCAACAGCAACCCCGGATCGCATGCCACAGTCTGCTGTGATAATTAGTGTAGGCTGGTGTTCCTCCAGCACCCTGTCAAGGGCACCGAGCCGAAACCCAAACCCATCCTCGGCACGTTTGGGAATAAAGTGATCCACTACAGCTCCCAACTGACCAAGGATCTGTAACAGCAAAACTGTCGCACAAACACCATCGCAATCATAATCACCATAGATAACAATCTTTTCGCCTTCTGCAATGGCTCGTAGCGTTCGTGTAACTGCCTGAGAAACCCCCGGCAGTGCGAAAGGGTCGCTCAACTGCGACAACGCTGGATGCAAAAACAACTCTGCATCGGAAGGATCCCCATAGCCCCGACCGACCAGGACCTTCGCTAAAGGCACGGGTATTTTTAAAGATGCCGCCAACGCATGCGCCGCATCGGCATCATGCGGGACACTTTCCCAGGAATACGTAGTCTCGTAATCTTGCATAGGCACTAAACCTGGTGATCGGAAGCGGCAAAATCAGGCTTGCGGTCGCGATACCAGAGCAACACAACCGGTGTGGCTATAAAAATGGAAGAATAGGTTCCGACCAAAACACCGATACATAACGCCAGCGCAAAGTCAAAAATGGCTCCACCACCAAAGAACAGAAGGATCGTGATCGTAATCAACGTCGTTAACGATGTTAGCACGGTACGTCCCAGCGTCTGGTTTATACTCAGGTTACAGATCGTCAGGAAATCCTTGCCTCGAATCAGTTTCAAATCTTCACGAATACGATCAAAAACAACAATAGTGTCGTTCACAGAATAACCGACGATGGTCAGTAGAGCCGCAACAATAGGCAAACTGATTTGCCGTCCGAACAGAGAATACAGCCCCACCGTAAACAGCACATCATGCACCAACGCCGCAATAGCGCCCAGCGCAAACCCGAACTCAAACCGCCATGAAATATACAAGATGATTCCAGCCAGAGCCAACAAGATGGACCAAAGCGCACTACGCTTCAACTCATCGCCAATTTCAGCACCAACCTCATCCATGGCAACCACTTCAAAGCCTGCATCCGGAAACTGTTCCAACAGTACGCGACGAACCACTTCAGCCTGCCGTGTCTCGGCATCTATATCCACACCAGCCTTGATTTGCAACGTGCTGGCCTGCGTGCCATCCAGCTCCTGTTGATATTGAATCACAGGATTGACAACACCCGCTGCTTCCAACTCTGCACGGAGTTGGTCAACAGGAACAGGCACATCACGCCCTTCAACCGGTACAAACCGAAACGTAGTCGCAGATCCACCCGTAAAATCGACACCAAACACTTCGCCTGGCGATTCAAACGCACGGAAAAGCAACAGTCCTCCGGTAAGCACAATCACAATCAAGGAAAAGCTCATGGCAATCTTACGTTTCCCAATGAAATTCACCGCTGTATCCTTGGGAATCACACTGAACATGCGCAAGGTTTTGATCGGGGTATGTTCAGCGAGTAGCCCAAACACAAGTTTGGTTACCACCAAAGCCGTATACATACTCACCAGAATACCTCCGCATAACGTCACCGCAAAACCACGAATCGGGCCGGAGCCAAAGATAAACAGAATCACGCCAGTCATCAGCGTCGTAACATTAGCATCCATAATCGTCACAAAAGCACGATCATAACCAGCCGTGATCGCTGCCCAAAAACGCTTACCATTTTGTAATTCTTCACGTATGCGTTCAAAGATCAGTACATTCGCATCCACAGCCATACCAATCGTCAACAAGATACCCGCCACACCAGGTAATGTCAGCACAGGTAAACTGAGGCCACCACCGCCTTGTCCCATACTCATGAATCCCGCCGCAATAATCATACCCAACGGCAGTAACATCATGTTCAAAAGCAAAGCCGCATCGGCAACGACACCGCATAGTTTATAGTAAACCAGCATAAACAATAATACACCAACACCACCAAACATCACGGATCGAAGTCCACTGCTAATCGAGTCCTGCCCCAGACTCGGCGCAACGTACCGTTTTTCCTCAATGCGTACACGGGTAGGCAACGCCCCCGAACGCAATACATTTACGAGCCGCTGTGCTTCCTCACGCGAAAAATTTCCGGTAATTTGCGCCTGCCCCCCATAAATGGGCTCATTGATACGCGGAGCCGAATAAAGCGTCCCGTCAATCACAATCGCCAGCAAGCGCCCCTCATTCTGCTCGGTTACCTGCCCGAAGCGGCTCGCCCCACGCGTTGTAAACTCAAGTCCTACAGACGGCTGATTCAAACTGGTGAACTGCAAATCAGCATTCCGAAGGTCCGTGCTATGCAACACCGGCGCCCGGCGCACAAAATGCGGAAGATAAACAATGCGTCCCTGTACTTCGCGCTCTTCCATGAGCAATTCATAACGGGGACTCGGTGCATCAAAGCGGCCCGTCTCCCTACGAAAGTCTAAATCACGCTCTTCCGGCGGAACTTCATCCGAGGGCATATAATACCGATTACCCTGCAAGGTAACAATTTGCCATCCACGCGGGGCACGATCTTGCGAAAGCATCTGTTCGGTCAAACGGGAACTCTCCGCATGAACAAGTCGAAACTGGAGATTCCCCACGCTCAAGATATGCGCCTCGGCATCTTCCCGGCGATCCTCTCCAATACCAGGCAATTGAATCTCAATCCGATCAGCTCGCCTTACAATGCTTGGCTCTTCAATCCCCAATAGATTCAACCGGTTCCGCAACACCTCGATCGAACGATCAAGCGCACCATCTAACGCTTCATCAACCAGTCTACGCAATTCCTGTTCTGTCGGGGGCGGGCCTTCCAGCGTTTCTACAATATCCTCTCGAATCTGCGCTTCGTCCACCATCACCACAAAACTGATGCCACCGCGCAAATCCAACCCAAACCGAACCTTCTCTTCCCATGGAATCACACGCGACAAAGATGCGGCCACCAAAGCAACCAACAAAATCCAATTCCACCAAGCATGCTTCTTCATAATTTCTGTTTTCCCTTACTTATCTCGATAATGCGGGTACCTGCCCATCGAATGACCTTTACGCCTCCTCGTCATCCAGCTTATCACCCTTTTCCACGACGCGGCTTACCGCCCCACGTAACACTTCAACTTTTACATTGTCAGCAACCTTGATTACAAAAGTCGAATCTTTCACATTGGTAACCGTGCCAAGCATACCGCCCCCGAAAACCACCCGGGCACCACTCTTCAGATTCGTGATCATTTCCCGACGCTCTTTCTCCTTACGCTGCTGCGGACGAATCATCATAAAATACAAAATACCGAATATCAAAATCATCGGCATTAACATATTTACCATACCGCCACCTTGCGCCGTCGCTACAAACATCCAATCTGTCATCTTTTCATCTCCTTATTCATAATCATCCTGTCCAAAAAATCATTCTGTCCAAAAAATCATCCTGTCCAAAAAATCATCCTGTCCCGCAATCTACAACCCCGCAGAGCC
This sequence comes from PVC group bacterium, assembly GCA_003567805.1. Next base: position 404 of record PWYP01000053.1, on the reverse strand, counting down.
CACAAGCAACTTCAGCATTCCCCCACATTCCCCACAGCCTATCCGTTATTTCTGCTTGCCCACCGTAGTCCAGCGCAGCGAGACGAAGGCGGGTCAAAATCTTTCTGTCTAACAAAAAAACAGAGCCCACCAGCCCCCCCAAAAACAACAGAGCCTACCAGTTTTTTCTGTCATAATCTTTCTGTCTCCCCCCGCAGAGCCCACAAGCAACTTCAGCATTTTCCAAAATCCCCCACAGCCTATCTGTTACAGAGCCTATCCGCTACCCCAATTCGTAAAATTCGCATAATTCGCGGTTCAATCTGCAAAGCCTACCAGCCCCATAGCCTGTCCGTCTCCTTCTATCGCCCTAGGTCCGTCTCCCGAACCGAAGCCACAAAATCAGCAAAACAATCATTCCGGAT
>PWYP01000097.1 GCA_003567805.1 PVC group bacterium | reverse complement strand
GCAAGAACGCCTATCGATTTCATGCGCTCAGCCCGTGCAAGTTGTTCGCGCAAGGCAGCTTCCCGCTTCTCTGCCTTTCGGTGCTCGGTAACATCCTCTCCTGACAACAAAATCCGGATTACACCTCCATCCGCACCCCGTATGGCACCAATATTCCAAACCATTAAATGTTCTTTCCCTGATGCATCACAAATAACGTTCTCGCATTGCCGTAACGTAACCGATTCATCTTTGAACCATTCTGTGAAATTCGCTCTTTGATTCTCGCGAGCAGCAGGAGACACGAAGGTTGAAAACCAATCTTTCCCGACAATCTCATGCTCCCTACAGCCGAGAATATCGCAACCTTTGGGATTAATCAGCGAAACCAACCCGCTACGATCCAAAGCGATAATCATCACGCCAGCCACATTCAAATATTCTTGTGCGCGTTGCCCGCGCTCTCTTACCTTCTCGTCACGCAACTCTAACTCATCCAACATTTCGTTGAAGGCATCTGCCAGCACCCCGATTTCATCTGTGCTGCTATGCTTCGCGCGTATGGAATAATCGCGCCGGTGAGATACATCGCGCGCAACCCCTGTCAAATGTTCAATCGGAGCGGAAATAATTTTCCGTAAACGCAAGGAAATCAGCGATGCCAAAACAAACACGACCAGCAGACTGGCAGCGGTCGTTTTAAAAACGTGACGCCGAAACACCTCCAATGCGGCCAAATCAGATTGAAGGAAAACCATCCCGATGGTTTCATCATCCAGCACAACCGGCACTTGCACAACCAGCCAATCTTCTGCAAACATGTACTCATATTCGGACACAAAAAATAATGGTTCCTCCTCAAATGCTTCCCGACGATATTCTCCTAGGATTTCTCCATCAATGGTGCTCAAACGTGCATACGCCAGCGAGCTGCGTCCTGATAAAGAATGCAGAACCAGCATAGCATCATCCGGATCGCGAAAAGAAACCGCCGCCAGCGAATTGTTTGCCACAACACTTGCTTGCAACAGAAGATCAACGGCCATGTTGCGACGAAACATGGTCACCTGGCCAAAATAAATCAAAACGCCAGCCAGAACGAGCGCCGCAGCACTCACCCCAACAATGATCGCCGCTAATTTACGACGAATCGTGGAAAAATACTGCGACAGTCCGTCTACACAAATGCTATGAAAAACACTTAACATGCGAATTTTACACAGAATACAGGTATGAGACTATTCGGGACTCTATCGATAATCCGACCCGCAATACGCTTCAACATAGAGCGAACCGTCAAACCCGCCTGTTTTGTGGCCACCGTGTTGATTTCAATGCCGATCCGGCGCCTCTCCTGCTGCGTGAAGCCAATCATACCCCCCTTATCAATAAATCCGCGACTGTCGCCGATGGTCAGAACCGGACTATCAGAAAGTGCTTCGAAAAGATCTTTTAAGGCGCGATCTGGCAAACCTGCTACAAAAAGGATCTGGCAGGATTTTAATTCCTCATAGTCCGTGTCAGCACGAAAGTATCTAACACGTACGACATGGTCACCTACCTCCTCACCTTCAATGGAATTGAAAGCATCACCAAAGGGATTCTCTCCAACGATACCAATAGTGATCGTGTCCTGCAGGTGATCCTCCGGCCAAGACACGAAAGAAATAAAACGGTAAATAAACCCCGCCTTAATCTCATACTCCCTGAAAAACGGAGCGTCCCCTCCCGCTACCGGATCAGCATATGCTGGCATCACTGAAGCCACCACAAGTCCAATCAACAGGCATGGCAAAACCATCCACAATCTTGTGCATCGAGAAAAATATCTTTCTGCCCTTTTCATTCCGTTCTCCTTCTTTCTTCTCGACCCACCAAGACGTAATTTACCACGACACACGAACACTTGCATACATACGACGTCCGTAATAATGCGGAAGTGGCTCATCTTCCCCAACGTCAGACGGATAACTGGAAAGCTTGGCATCCAGCATATTGTCGACAAACAGAGACACCCTAACTTGATTTTCTGATAATCCTAAACGGCGAGACACATCGATCGAACAGTTGGCTTGTAGGTTGTTGAAAGCACCATGACGCCACGAACCGCTCGAAAAATAACTATTGAATATACTGACATCAACATCACCATATTTACCCATCAAACCACCCTTTAGCATGTAATCCGGATAATTCGGCTCAATCAGGGGTTCATCAATACGATAATCCGTGGACTGAATCATGCCAGACCCAAGAGCCTTCCAATGTCTCCCCAGATAAACCCTGGAAGTCAATTCCAGCCCTTCGGTTTTTATGTGTCCCGGGTGATTGATAAACTGCAGCGGACGAACATTACCATCCACTTCAATTACGTTTTGCTTGTTACGAAAGGCGGTTACATCAAGCTGCCCGATGCTATTTTGATAGCTTACCTGCACTTCATAGGTGGCCATGGTTTCTGGATCAAGATCAGGCGATCCTAACAAAAATGCACTATCCAAATACCCTTCGACGGCATACGCCCGTCGAAATGCCTCACTATACAACAGCTTTATCCCCCAATGCTGCCCAGGCGTCATCACAACACCAAGACGAGGCGAATAATTCCCGCTCACATTCTCTGTCTTGTTGTACTGCAATCCAACCAATGGCTTGAACCAGTCTCCAAACAGATAGTCAGCCTGCGTATAAACCGTATGATGATAACGGCTATGATCAATGAGTTCCCGACCCCCAAATCGGTCATACTCGACGGTAGCCCCCACAACGAGGTTCAGATCTTCAATCGGTTCATAACGCAACATGGGCTCAGTAATCAAATTACGCGATCTTCTCCGGGCAAAAAATGTCACCCCATCATTGCTACCATACCAATCAAACGTGTTCAGGGTCAGATTAAGATGTGCTGAAAGATTCTCATGAACATCGATCGATATACCTCCATCAGCAAAGAACGACTCAACCTCACTGATAAAAATCGCATCCGTCAATGTACCCAATGTTCCAAATTTGCCAGGAACATAACGATGATAAGCAGCTTGCAAGCTGAGTCCGTCATGCCCCACACGAAAATACACGGCATCAGAATCGTCGCTATAATGCAATGCATCTCGCCTTCCTGCATTATCCGTCCATGTAATCTCAGGTCCTTCGCTGCGAGAAATGCGCGCAGCCGCCAAATAATCCACATCATCGCCTGTACGCCCCATCAGCAAAGCATTATAGTCAACCGTATTGAACGTACCGTACGTCATCCCCACTTCATAAACCGGAGTTACTGACGATGTCTCTCGCGTTTTTATATTAATCACAGCAAAAGCGTTGCTGCCATACAGCACCGACCCCGGACCACGAATGATTTCGATGCTCTCAATGACAGATATAGGAAACCCTAAATAAAAAAATGCATTATTCCCACCGTTCACATTCTCGCGCAAAGGCCGTCCGTTGAGCAAAATCAACGTGCGGCGATCCATGGCAGCATTAGGTTGAGAACGAAGCTGAACCCTGTTGCCATAGAAACCGGCATGGCCCAACACTTGCATACTTGGCAAACGATTGATGATATCCACGAGATTACGCGCACCAAGGATCTCAATATCCGAACGCGTGACAACAGTCATCACAGCAGGAGCCTCACGCACCATCTCATCTCGTCTGGATGCCACCGTAACCTTTAAGCGCAATAACTCTTCCAGACTCATGTCGAATACGGACGGATGATGCGTGTCCGCTTGCACGACCATAAGAGAAAAGGCAAAACAACCTATACCAAGCGTCATCCAGCGTAAATATTTTGCCATCATATTTCCCCAATTCAGCAGAGTTTATACACCCAGCAGACCGCGAGAGAATTGTAGAATTGTAAATGCATGATGTCAACGCACCACAAGCAAATTGGCAAATTTCATGGTTTCCACTATCCTGAGATGAGCACCTTACCGATGCTGCTCGACAAACAGTAAAACTAACCAAACCATACGTTTCAGCCATCTGGGATATGCGATGCTGATGGACTTTGCATTTCGCTTAACCTGCGATACAATGTACGCCGCCCAATACCCAGAATCTCAGCTGCTCTACGCTTGTTGCCTGAAACCCGCTCCAGAACATGTGCAATATAGCGATTCTCCACTTCCTCCAAACTCGGCAGCGAATGACCATCGATCATCAAAACCCTGCCATCACCAACTCCATTGGCGCCAGAAGTAATATCCTTACGCATGCGAGCGGGGAGATCTTTTCGCAACAACTCCCTCCCTCCGCAAAAAACTACTGCCCTTTCAATGGCATTGTTTAATTCGCGAACATTTCCGGGGAACGAATAGCTGCGTAATGTCTCCGTCACCGAAGAATGGATTCCGCGTATCGGCTTGTCTAATCGCAGCGCATGTTGTTGCAAAAACATGGCTGCTAACAATTCAATATCATCTTCCCGCTCTCGCAACGGAGGAACACGCAGCGCAAAGGTTTCCAAACGAAAAAACAAATCCTCCCGGAAGCTACCCTCGGAGACCCGCTGTTCAAGATCGTGATTCGTTGCTGCAACAATCCGTACGTGCACTTGTCGCTCCTGATTACTACCAACTGGACGAATCTTGCCATCTTGCAGCATACGCAGCACTTTCGCCTGTAAAGCAGCCGGCATATCCCCGATTTCATCCAAAAACAAGGTCCCACCATCAGCTTCCGCAAAAATACCTTCCCGACCAGCTTGCGCACCCGTAAAAGAACCGGCCGTATGACCAAAAAATTCACTTTCCAACAACGCATCAGGAATTCCCGCACAATTAACCACAAGAAAAGGCCCAGCAGCACAATGGCTTTCCTCGTGAATCGCACGAGCTACAAGCTCTTTGCCTGTCCCGCTTTCGCCATGAATCAACACCGGACCATCCGCTTGGGCAATTTGCGTAATTTGACGAAACAAACGAAGCATTTGCGGACTACGTCCGTACATCCCATGAAAAACCGTTTTATCTGCCTCCATCTGCCGCAAATCCGCAATGGTGCTGCGCAGCGCTCTTTTTTCCAGTATTCGGCGAATGGTCAGATGAAAATGTTCCAGATCCAGAGGCTTCGTCAAAAAATCCTCGGCTCCCGCCTTCAAACATTCAACGGCTCGGGCGACCGAACCAAACGCTGTAATCATCAGAAAATCCGGGGCTGTTTCCGGCAATGCATTCCGTACCTTTTTCAATAATGCCAATCCATCGGCTCCGGGTAACCGTAAATCGCTAACAATTACATCATATATTTCCGTCATCGCCATCGACAAAGCCTTCTCCGCGGTGGAAGCCAAGTCGGGTTTATGGCCAGCATCTCGGAGCTCTTCATGCAGCAAACTCCCCAAGGCTTCGTCATCTTCCACAAGCAAAACACGAGTCACTTTTACCCCGTCCTTCATGTTCGTACCCCCTCACGCCACAAACCTGCCATACCGCGAGAATCTTTTTCATCGCTCCCTGTAAAATTTGGAACACACAAAATAAACCGCGCACCACCGAGCGGACTCTTCTGCACCATGACACTACCGCCATGATCCTGCATAATACCATGCACAACAGCCAAACCTAACCCCGTACCTGCACCTACTTGTTTCGTTGTGAAAAAAGGTTCAAACAGGCGGGGTTGCAATTCCTCTGGCACCCCTGGACCATTATCATCAACCATAAAACACACCTCATCCCTCTCTACACACCAGGATAACTGCACGGTGCATCCCTCCTCCCCTGCCTGGATGGCATTGCGCAATAAATTCACCAGTGCTTGCTCCAAACGGATCGGATCCACAAAACAGGCAGGCGCATCCGCAGCCCCCGTCACTTCCAGATGAGCTCCCGCTCCTGCTGCCTCTGTCGAAACAGCCGAAATCGCGGCATCAGCAAGAGTACACGGGCGTACCCGACGACGCGACAACCGACGACTATGACTAAAATCAAGCAGTTGGCGTATGATCACCTCCATGCGCAATCCTTCCTTTCTAATGGCAGTAAACAAGGAGCCAATCTGGGAATCAGGTGCATGTTCTCGCAGCGCACGCTGCGCGATCCCACTCACCGTGCTCAGCGGCGTACCTAATTCATGCGCAACCCCAGCAGCTAATTGCCCGATAGCGGCCATTTTCTCGCTCTGCCGCAACTGTTGCTCCAGATCCGCTTGCGCTTTCCGATGGCGTTCCAGTTCCGCTTCCGTGTGCTGCAAGCTATCCAGCATCGTATTGAAACGACGCGCAAGAAAGGCAAGCTCACTGGGCCCCACCTGCGGAACCCGATGTTGCAAATCACCCGCAGCTATCCGATCCATGCCATCGACCAGTCGTTTAAAATGACGTCCCTGTGCCTGATTATGCCCCACCACAACAAGACCGATCATCACAACCAAACTTAATGAAAACCAGAAGCCTGTGTGCAACCGCACCTGCCGAATATACTCCCGAAAATCCCGCTCCCGGCGCGTTAACAATAACAATCCGGCAGCTTGGTCACGGGAGTCCCGTAATGGAATAGAAAACGAATACACACGCCGATCTCCATCCCGCTCATATTCTCCTATTCCTTCATCCTCGAAAGCACGCTCACGTAATGCCTCTCGACCAAAAGCAGCCGCACGATCGCCTGCTGATGCGATCTCGTACCCCTCGCGATCAAAGGCATATGCACTGTAGACCGTGTCTAAGCTCAAGGCTGACTCTAGTGCCTGCTCGATGCCGCCCTGGCGCTCACGCTCCATGGCATGACTCAAGGGAAGTTGAATCGCACGAGCCACCATCTCCAAATCACTCTGCATACG
>PWYP01000126.1 GCA_003567805.1 PVC group bacterium | reverse complement strand
TGTCGAGGATGTCTGGTTGGCCTCGTAAAAAATCCGGGCAAAACAATACATGCTGATACAGAATTAGCACTCGCTGCCTAAAGAAAGGCAACGCGTTCCGCCACTGACACCTGCTAGGTGGGTCGGAGCGACGACAGCAGGATAGTTCGGAGCATGCGTCTCAGGTGTTTCGGGCGAAATCATGCTGGGACTGGCGAGGGTAATGGCGTGTCTGTTCGCAGTTACCTTGGCGATGACTGAATGACAGAATACACACGTAGATATGTAGGTGACTCCACTGCGGACGCGGGTTCGACTCCCGCCGCCTCCACCAGCCTTCGCCAAGGCTTCGGCTGGCAAGCCAGGAGCGTTGGCGAAGGCTGTCCGCCGAAGCTTTAGCGTAGGAGGACATTTTGTGCACTATGTATACATGATGAGAAGCAAAAGCATGCCGGACCAAACCTATATAGGTCTGACGTCTGATCTCAAGCAGCGCATGGCAAAACACAATGAGGGCGGTTGTCCTCACACGAAAAAATATAAACCTTGGTTTTTGCAGACTTATTTGGCTTTCTCTACGCGTCAACAGGCTGCGGCTTTTGAATTATATCTCAAGTCCGGCTCTGGCAGGGCATTCGCACACAAACGTCTTTGGTGATTGCATGGTCGCGTATTCATAATGCAATTTGCTTTATAATTCGTGGAATAGCGATTAGGTTTTCCGGATGCATTTCAAATACAGTTTCATTAAAAGGGTTTGTGGCTTCGTATGCCTGATTGTATGTTTGTCTGGTTGCCGTTCTGGTGAGAGCAAGGATATAGCGACGGACAGTGGATATCCGCAGCGGATTGTCTGTGCCACACCTGGGCTTACTGAAGTGGTTTTTGCCTTGGGCGCTGGAGATCGGGTAGTCGGGGTTAGTGATTACGTTGTATGGCCGCCTGAAGCACTTTCCATTACGCGCATTGGGGGCTGGATGAATCCGGATCGAGAACGGTTGCTGATGTTGCAGCCGGATCTCATTCTTACACAGGGATTACATGAGCCTTTGCGTAAGTTTGCCGAGAGGCATGGTATTCGTTTTGTGCAAATTCCCACCGATACGCTGGATGATGTTCTGCAGCAGTTTGTCATAGTAGGAGCGTTACTGGGGCAGGCCGAAGAGGGACGTCAGGTGCAGGAAAAGCTTGCGGGCCAATTGGAGGCAATCGAATCAAAGATTGCGGGTGTGCCGCCGCAGCGCACCGTAATGTTGTTTGAGCGCCCTGAGGGCGTATTGCGAAATCTTACGACGGTCGGGCCTGCCACTTTTTTGAGCTCGCTGCTCGAGCTAGCCGGTGGGGAAAATGTGTTTGCTGATGTCGTGGGAGATTATCCGCAAATATCAAGAGAAGCATTATTGATGCGCGCTCCAGATGTGATCATGGAGTTGCATGGCGATGCATTAACGGCTACGCGTCGGGATGTCATCCTGCGCGATTGGCAAGCGATGCCGTCCTTGCCGGCAGTGCAGGAGGGGCGCATTGTTTTTCTGACAGGGGATTATGCGATGATTCCGGGGCCTCGTATTGTTGAGACGGTGGAGAGAATGGCGCGATTATTGCATCCGGAGTTTTTTTGATGCGTACGGAAAACCTGCAGCTTGGGCATGTTGTTTTTTCGTATGATACGGGTGATTCATGGCAACTACAGATCGAGGAATTGTCGTTTGGTCAGGAGCATATGGTTTGTCTCGTGGGCCCAAACGGCTCTGGTAAAAGTACGCTTTTGCGTATTATGGCTGGTATTTTACGGCCCCGCCAAGGTCATGTTGTGTTAGGCGGTGATGATATTGCGCATTTGTCGCGTGCTTCGATTGCGCGGCGGATTGGCTATTTGCCGCAGGAGACCCCGGCGTTATTTGATTTGACGATTCGCGAAGTGGTGATGCTTGGGCGTTATGTGCATGGATCCGGCTGGCGGGGCGGGATTTTGCATGAAGATCAAGCTGCCGTACTGTGTGCTTTGGAATCGGTACAGCTTGTTGCATTGCAACATCGTCGGCTGTCGCAGGTTTCGGGCGGGGAACGAAGACGGGTTTTGCTTGCATCCGTCTTGGCGCAAGCTCCGGAAATCTTATTGTTGGATGAACCTACGAGCGCATTGGATATTCATCATGCCGTGGAGCTGATGCGTTTGCTGGCGGGGTTTAGACCACCGGCACCAGCGGTGATTGTGGTTACGCATGATATCAACCTGGCCAGCTTATTTGCTGATCGTCTGCTGCTGATGGATCGAGGAAAGGTGGTTGTGGATGGTGCCGCAGATGCCGTTATTCGTACCAAGATTCTGCGTAGCGTATACGGTTCGGGGTTTGTGGTGGAGCGGCACCCGCAGTCGCACACCCCCATGGTGGTGCCTGTGCGCGAGGATCAAATGTTACCATCAAATGAGGAATGCCGCCGTGTATCATAATGAAACGAGAATCTTTCGCGGCATTGTGCCGTATTTGCTTGTGGCGCTCTGTGCGTTGGCCGTGTTGCCGTGGGTTGGAGGGGAGGCTATCCTGCCTGCTGGCGTTTGGAATTGGTTGCGGGGAGGGGGTAGCATCCAAGGTGTGATATTTTTTGAACAGCGCGTGCCGCGGGTCCTTGCGGCGATGTTGGTGGGTGGGGGCTTGGCCATCGCGGGTGGTTGTCTGCAAATTCTCTTTCGGAACCCGTTGGCAGAGCCGTGGACGCTCGGGGTTAGCGGGGGGGCCTCGGTAGGGGCATTTCTTGCCTATGCGTTTCCGCGTGTGCTTCGCTTGCCATTCGGGCTTGATAGTACCTCTTTTATGGCATTGCTGGGTGCAGGGGCTGTACTGGGGGTGCTGTTGTGGTGTTCCCAGCGCAGGGGGGGCGTACCCATTCAGACGTTGCTGCTCGGTGGGGTGACGATCAGCGTCTTAACGAGCGGTGTGATTATGCTGTCGGTATACTTTATCTCGCCCTACCGCTTTTTTTCTTTTCATCGTTGGATGATGGGGGGGCTTGATATTGCCGGATACGAGGGGCTGCTACCGTTTGTATTCACGGGGGTTCCGGGCGTATTGTTGCTGCTGTCGTTGGCCCGCGCATTCAACCACTTGACACTGGGAGAAGATTTGGCGCAGGGACACGGGGTCGACGTGCGCCGATTACACTGGTACGCTCTTTTAGGAGCAGGTTTGGTAACGGCTGGTTGTGTGTCGATAGCTGGGCCCATCGGATTCGTGGGTTTGATTGTGCCGCATGCCGTCCGACGTTTGAGTGGCTTTGATAGCCGCATTGTTTTGCCTGCGGCAGGTTTATTGGGGGGCGTGGTCCTGGCCGTGGCCGATGCTGCGGCGCGCACGGTACTTGCACCGACCGAAATCCCCGTTGGCGTTATCATGGCCGTTGTGGGAGGGCCGGTGTTTTTGTACCTGTTACTGCGCCGCGCGTCTTAAACGATTATACCTCGAACAAAGGTGTTGAGAAGTAGCGTTCTCCTGCATCCGGCAGGACGACGACAATGTTTTTACCAGCAAACTCTGGTTCTTCGGCGAGTCGTAAGGCGACGGCTGCGGCTGCTCCACAAGAAATACCAGACAGCATTCCTTCTTGCTGCGCGAGCTGCCTGGCTGTTTCAAAGGCCTCATCGTTCGTCACGGTTTCGACACGATCTACGATGTCCAAATCGAGTGTTTTGGGAATGAATCCGGCTCCGATGCCTTGTATTTTGTGCGGTCCAGGTTTGATTTCCTCCCCTGCGCGCGTCTGGGTGATGACGGGGCTATCGGCTGGCTCTACAGCAACAGATAGCAATGCTTGCTTTTTGTCGAGTTTGAAATAGCGGGATACCCCCGTGATGGTTCCACCTGTGCCAACACCACTTACCAGAACATCAATCTTGCCGTCGAGTGCTTCGTCGATCTCCGGTCCGGTTGTCCGGCGATGAATATCAGGATTGGCCGGGTTTTCAAACTGTTGCGGCATGAAATATTTCTCGGGATTTTCCGCGACGAATTCCTGTGCCGTGCGAATGGCACCCGGCATACCTTTTGCCGCTTCGGTCAAGACCAAATTGGCACCGAATGCTTTTAACACTTTGCGGCGCTCGATACTCATGCTTTCCGGCATTGCGAGGGTAACTTTATACCCGCGTGATGCTCCCACAAAGGCTAAGGCGATTCCTGTGTTGCCGCTGGTCGGTTCGATGATTTCCATGCCTGGCTTGAGTTTTCCTTGTTTCTCGGCCTCCCAAATCATATTGGCCCCGATGCGGCACTTAACCGAATAGGCGGGGTTACGACCTTCGATCTTGGCATATACGTTAGCTTTGCCTTTGACGAGACGGTTTAGTTTTACCAGTGGTGTATTGCCTATCGATAAAGAATTGTCTTGTACTGCCTGCATTGCATCCCCCCTTGTTGTATATTCACTACTAATGTGACTAACTTTGTAGGATATAGATTTGTTACGTGTCGTCAATCGCCAAAAACAAGAAATATTTTGCTAAATGTAAAAGGGGATAGAGGGGAAAATGTATTACGTAAGATGTGGAACGTGAGAGATGGAGAGTTGATCCAGGAGAGAAACTTGTGTGTGAGTGCGTGGGGTTGTTCTCACATACTCACTTACTCACGCACTCACATACTTTTCAGCGTTTAACGCATGAGTTACTGGCTAGAAGCGGCGTTTGAGCATGCCGGAGAATTCGATGTTATCGAAGCGGAAGTCGGATATGTTCGACCAGCGATCAAAACTGTAGATCGCCATGATATCTAACTTGAAGTTTTGAAAATCGTATTGATAGCCGATCATGGTTTGCCAATATGTCTTGGACCAATCACTTTCGATTTCATCTTTGATATAGCTAGCAAGGATCCCGGTTCCCGCCAACCAGCCGCCATCTTGTATAATCAGGTTTAATTGTGGTGTGATAATGTGATCGATTTCGGGGAGTTCGGGATCCAAGATCCCCTTCGGAGATGGTGTGTATCCCAATATGATTTGCCAGAAGCCAATGCCTTCATGGAATTCGATGCCGGCTTGATACGTGAGGTCGCCGCTGCGGAAGGGGTATTCTTCGTAGCGAGAATGGGTTGTGTGGTAACGCGCACCGATGCTGTAGACGTTCACGGCTGCAGCCAATGTGCTGGTCACAAAAAGACAACTGAAGCTCAAGGCGATACATGCTGTGAGAACAGCAACGCCCGGCTTACTCATTGTCGTCCTCTTCTTCGTTCATGGCTTCGTAATCGGCAGCATCGAGCAAATCATTGAATTGGTCCATATCCGCAACCGCTATTTTGAAAAGCCAACCTTCTCCATAGGGGTCTTCATTGACAGTTTCCGGATTGGCCTCAAGGGCGTCGTTCACTTCTGCAATCCGCCCTGATAGTGGTGCGTAAATGTCGCTAGCAGCTTTGACGGATTCAATGACGGCGCATTCTTGATCTTGTTCGAGTTCCTGGTCTGCATCGGGGAGATCAACAAAGGTTATGTCCCCAAGTGCTTCTTGCGCATAATCAGTAATACCGACAATTGCGAGACCGTCTTCGAGTTTAATCCATTCGTGTGTTTCGGTGTATCTTCTGTCACTTGGCGTCATTGATATGTCCCTCTTGCTTTTCAGCGTTTGCTATCTCAATGTTAGATTGGCAATCTTTCATCACAGGAGTGCATGAACGTCAATCTAAAAAATGTCTGTTTCAAATCTTTTTTTGTCGGTTGCATGCGGCCTTTGCCAGCATTTCCAGAACGGGTTCGGTTTCTTTCCAGCCTAAACAGGCATCGGTAATGCTTTGCCCATAGGTGAGTGGACGGCCGGGAATAAGTTCTTGCCGGCCTTCTTGCAGATGACTTTCAAGCATCAATCCGAATATATGGTTATTGCCTGCCGCAATTTGATCGGCAACTCGTTGTGCGACAACCGGCTGCTGTTGGTACTGTTTGCGGCTGTTTCCATGGCTGCAATCGATCATAATGCGATTGGGAAGTTGTTGGGCTTGCAGTTGTTCTGCTGCTTGACGGATGGTTGCGGGATCATCGTTCGGACCATCGCTTCCTCCCCGCAAAATCAAATGGCAGGCAGGATTTCCGTTGGTGGCCACAATCGCTGCTACTCCTTGCTTGGTTACCGAGAGAAAATGGTGCGGATATTTAGCGGCTTCAATGGCGTCTACGGCTACTTGCATATTGCCGGTGGTGGCATTTTTAAATCCGATGGGGCAGGACAGGCCGGATGCTAGTTCGCGATGGACTTGGCTTTCTGTTGTGCGTGCGCCGATGGCACCCCAGCTTACCAGATCGGCAATAAACTGAGGCATGATTGTATCGAGAAATTCGCAGCCGCAGGGCAGCCCGGCGTCAGAGATGTCCAGTAATAACTTGCGTGCAATGCGAAGTCCTTTGTTGATGGCGAAGGTGCCATCGAGCATCGGGTCATTGATTAGACCTTTCCATCCAATACTTGTGCGTGGCTTTTCGAAATATACGCGCATGATGATGAGTAGATCATCAGCCAGTCGATCCGCGACGGGTTTGAGTTGGCTGGCATATTCCCGCGCTGCCTCGGCATCATGAATGGAGCACGGGCCCACAATGACGACGAGTCGATTGTCCTTGCCTGTCAAACAGTTTTCAATCTGGGTGCGCGTGATAGCGATTTCTTCGGATGCGGCATCTGTGATGGGGAGTTCTTCCATCAAAATGGCCGGAGGAATAAGAGGCTTCAGTGCCGCAATGCGTATGTCATCGGTTATCTGTATCATGTATCCATGCCCAAATGGTATTTTGTTCGTGTTCTCTGTATATTCCGCTCGGCACTGTATGACACGTTCTGCTGAAAAACAAGCTTTGGCAAAGGGGGGGTTATTCGTGGCGGAGGGCTTCGATGGGATCGAGACGGGCAGCGCGCATGGCTGGGTAGATGCCGAAGATGATGCCGACGGCCATACTGACGCCTAATGCAAGAATGACGCTGATTGGGGTAACGTATGTAGGCATATCAACGGTTATGCTAATAACCCAGGGGATGAGCATGCCGATGGCAACACCAATGAGTCCTCCTGTTGTGGACAAGACGATGGTTTCAATAAGAAACTGGGAGACGATCTGGCGTTGCTTAGCGCCAATGGCACGGCGTACGCCAATTTCACGGGTGCGTTCGGTTACCGAAGCTAACATGATATTCATGATGCCGATGCCACCCACAAGCAGGCTGATGCCAGCAATGGCGCCAAGAACAATATTGAAGTTGCGCCGGGTGGTTTCCGCTTGTCGGAGGAGTGCCAGCGGGACGTTGACTCGATACGCTGTATCGCTCCGGTGAAAGCGTTTCAGCATGGCTTCAATGGCTGCCGCGTTTGGTTCAACGGCATCCAAGGAGGCAATTTCAACAATGATCTGATTGAGCTCGACTTGCTCGCGGGATCTGCTCCCGCCGCTGCGCAATTCTTGCAGATCACCGAAACGTTCTTGTGCCGTTGAGATGGGAATATAGAGATCGGTGTTGCGATCCGGTGTTTGCATGCCACCTGCTGATGCACTTTCGCTTTGAACGATGCCTACGATGGTAAAGGAGGTTCCGCCGAAGCGGATTTGAGACCCTAAACCCGCGCGTGCTGCAGCAAAGAAGCGTCTGGCTGCATGTTCGGTGATGACGGCAACATTTGCTTTGCGCTCGATGTCAAGTTGGGAAAGTGCCCGCCCGTCCAGCATGGGACGATTTACAAGGTCAAACCAATCAGGGGTGGTTCCGACCATGCGCAGTTGCATGGATTGCGCACCAATGCGTCCTTCGCGCTGGACCCATTTTACCGGCACCGCCCTGGCAATGTCAGGAAACCCGGTTTGTAATCGATCCAAATCAGCATATCGCAGGCCGTAAATTAGAAGTCGGGTGCTTTCCCCGCGTTGGCCATCTTCATCACTATCGGGTCGGTCGCCATCGATGATAATGTTATGACTGCCCAAGCGGCGGATTTGATCTAGTGCTTCTCGACTGGCTCCTTCTCCGACGGCAAGCATGGCAATGACACTGCTTACGCCGAACACGACGCCTAGCATCGTTAGGAGTGAGCGTAATTTATGCAATAGAAGTGTTTTGATCCCTAGACGTATGTTACGCAACAAGCGGTTGTTTCTCATGACGCGGCTCCGATTTTCTCGATGCGTCCATCTCGCATGACCAAGTGGTGTTGGGCAATGGCGGCGACCTCGGGTTCATGTGTAACCATGATTACGGTTTTTCCGCTTTTGTTTAGATCGCTGATCATCTGCATGATTTCGACGCCCGTGGCGGAATCCAAGTTTCCGGTCGGTTCATCAGCCAGTAGAAGCACGGGATCGTTGGCAAGTGCCCGGGCGATAGCAACGCGTTGTTGCTGTCCGCCGGAAAGTTGGTAGGGCCGGTGCTGCAATCTGCCTGCCAAGCCCACTTCCTTTGCTAGTTCGGTGGCTCTTTTGTGAGCACGGTCGGGGTGCCATCCAAGATAATAGAGGGGTAATTCAATATTTTCTGCGACTGTTAATTGGGGAATGAGGTTGAAGCTTTGAAAAATGAAGCCAAGATATTTCAAGCGGATGTCACTGAGGGCATCATCCGTTAACGCTGCGGTATCACGGCCATCGATACAATAGGTGCCGGCATCGGGGCGGTCCAAGCAGCCGAGAACATTTAGCAATGTGCTTTTTCCGCAACCGCTGGGCCCCATGATGGCCCAAAAACTTCCGGCTTCAAATGTGGTGGTAAACCCATTAAGCGCGCGGATCGGCTCTTCGCCCATACGATAGGTTTTGTGAATATTTTCAAGTGTTGCTGCTGGATAGCTCATGCGGGCGGACCTTCTGTGCGGCGACGCGGGCGAGGTGTTTCCTCGGTTTCGGGGGTGGTTTCCCTTTCCTGGCGTCCATCTTCCGAGCGGGACCGGCGCGATTCTTGTTGTTGCCCAACCGGTGGAGCCAATAGAACCGGCTCGCCTTCCTCTAAACCGGAGATTATATGTACCATGCGTCCATCATCATCACCGACTTCTACGCGTCTCGGTGTTGCTCCGTTTGCGGTTTGTATAAACACGGTTGGATGACCTTGGTGGCGTACGACGGTGTGCACAGGTACGTGTACGGCATCATCCAGATCATCAATCTTAATGATGGTTTGGCAGCTCATCCCGGCACGCAGTACATCCGTGCCCCCATCAATCCGTATTTCGGTGTCGTATAATTTGAGATCGGGATTCATGAAAGAGCTCGCCGGGTCTGGTAAGGGGGCAATCGTACTGACTTTTCCTGTAAAGGTTCTGCCGGGCAGGGCGCTGACTGTGATGGTGACGGGTTGTCCAACCGCTACTTTCTGAATGCTTGATTCATGGATACGTATACGCGCCATGAAGCCTGCTGCGGTGGGTAGGTGGATGAGCTCCTGGCGTTCGTTTACTTCCTGTCCCTCCGCTAAGGGTTCGATATTGCCACGCCACCTGAACCGCGTACTTGTTGCGTATATCACGAGGCCTTCACGTGGGGCCGTAATACGCGCTTTTTCAATTTGCTCATTGAGGCGCTCCAAGCGGTCCTGATTCTGTTTGAATTCTGATTCGCGTGCCCGCAGCTCTGCCTCGGCTTGGATGACATCTGCCCGTGCCCGTCGCTGGGTTCGTTCTAATGCCATGCTAGCTTGATTCTTGTCGCTTTCCAGTTGCGTGATTCTGCGCTGGTATTCGAAGTCCTGCAGAAAGCGTACATTGGTTTCGGCTAGCTCTACATCCAGCTCTGCTCTGCGGACGGCTAATGCATCTGCCCGAACTTCTGACTCGGCTAAATATTGTTCTTCGAGCAACACTTCCGACCACTCGAGTTTTTCGCGTGCCCGTTGCAGCTCTTCTCGGGCCATGGTGATACGAGCCTCGAGCTCTTTTACGCGGTTCGGGAACTCTCCTTCCTTGTATTGTACATAATCTTCGTTCGCAAATTGCAGTTTGAGTTCGGCATTTTCTACATCGCTTTGGGCTTGGTTGCGAACCACTTCCAGGTTTTCGCGGCTGCGAATGAAAGCCGCTTCCGCGTTTTGCACACGGATATCTAAATCTACCCGTCGATCGACAAGGGCAGATGCATCCAGTTCTACGAGCAGATCACCTTTGCTTACAAGGGTTCCTTCGGGGATGAGATACAAAATGCGGTTTCGTCCCTCGAGTTCGCTTGAGAGAATGACCTGTTCGCGTGGATGAACGGTTCCGCCTTCTTGTACCGTGATCGATAGGGGGCCACGTGCAGCATGGAAAACGGCAACAGGTGCAATACGGCTCGTGGTATGTTGGTGCCAGCGTACGATGCCTGCTACTGCCAGCAGCAGCGCAATGGCGGTTACGATGATGACAGGTTTTGTGTTACGGGGCTGTTGCTTCATACGGTTCCTCTGTCGTTGGGGGATCTATTTGTGAAAGCTGCGTAAGTGGGGATTCCTGCATGGCGCCGTCTATGGTCATGTCCAATAAATCGGCATCCCGCTGGAAGCGTAGTTGCGCAAGGCGGTGATGTACGGCTGCGCTTGTTAGTGCATTTTGTGCATTCACCAATGCTTCTTGTGCTTCGAGAACATCGCGGATTTGCGCTCGGCCCGCCTCCAGAAACATATCGGTGCTGTGTACGCGTTGTGCAGCAAGTTTGGCAGCTTGTTGCTGGATTTGCAGGGCTTCGCGGGTTTGGTGTAAGCGTCGCAGGGCTTCGCGGATTTCCAGTTTCACCCGGTCTTCGAGCTGTGCGGCATCGCGGTGTGCGGCATCGAGCGCAAGTAGTGCGCGTCGGTAGGCGATACGTTCACGGCGCCGGTCCAGCGCAAGGTCGATGTGTAGAAATCCCGAGGTTCGGCGTTCGCCAAGATCAAGGCGAGCGTTGTCCTGCTCGGCCGCGCCGAGGCTGGCACGACTTTCCCCGGCCCGCACTCTGCCTCCTAACGTAACTTCTGGCCGAAATGCATCTTCGGCTACTTTGATTTTTCGTGCAGCGTCTTCGGTACGCATGCGTGCGATCTGCAAGTCGAGGCGATTTTCCAGCGCAAAGCGTATTGCCGTGTCCTGATCCGGAGCGGCACTTTCGTTTGTTTCTTGGTCCTGATGGCTGAGAAGCAGTGCATCTACGAGTTCCGGTAGAATGGCATCATCTAGTTGGATGCGAGAATCTGGCGACAGGCCCAGATCGAAAATAAAACGGTCGAGCCTGCTGGCGTGCTGTTCGCGGGCATCGATCCATCGGTTTCTGGCGCGTAGTTCATCTTGTACCGTTTGGTCATACTGGAAGGCTGGCAGGCGGCCTGCATCTGTTAATCGGCGTGCGCGTTTACGGGACTGCATCAGACTCTCATAGTTCTGGCGGGCATTTTCAATCTGGCTGGCGGCCTGCAGTACTTCCAGATAGCTGCTGAAAATGTCAAAGGCAAAGGTACGCTTAAAGCGTTCGAATTCCATGACGGCATAGAGCATGTCGCGTTCTGCTTGCCGCAGGGGCTCTGCCGCGATTTCGCGTCCGGACCCACGCAACAAGGGAATCGTAATGCCTGTGTCGCCCAGTATGCCGACGGAGGATGCCGAACCTTGCGTAAGCAGACGAACGAGGTCGACAGCAAGGCTGCCCGTCCAAGTGACGCCATTTTGAAAGGTGCGAGTGGCTCGCAGCGGGGCCGAGGCGGTGATTCCTCTTACGGTTTCCTCCCCACTGCGATCTTCTTCGATATTCAGCTCCAGCTCGGATGCAAATGCCTGGCGAAAGGCCGATTGTTCCAAGTCGAGGCCTAGTGCTGTCATAAAAAGTTGTTCTTTGGCTTGTTGAAAGCTTCGGCTATTTCGAGCAGCGACTTGCAATGCCGTTACCGGATCGAGCACGAATGGGTCTGGTAATGCGGGGGGCTGATTGGTTTCGTTTGCTTCTTGGAGCGTTTGCATGCCGGGCAGGCTATGATCTTGAAGTAGGCGGGAACGTAATGCGTCTGCGTCTGTGCCCAGTTGGATATCTTCTGTTTGGCCTAATGCCGCTTGTTGGGCCGCTGTGATGTTTGCGGCAGCGGCACGATCGGCTTTTTCCCGATGCCAGGAAGCCGAACGACATCCTGTCAATAGGATCATCCAAGATATAAGAATGAAAATATACTTCATAACTTCCCAGTTTCCCAGATACGGCGGGTCGGGTCAAGGTGGAGTCAGTTTTTTATCCCCCACATTCGTTCCCTGCCTGCTGCGTGTGCCCCGCAGGCTTCTTTGTGCTCCAGTGATATATTTATGGTTATGTCTTTACCTGTATTTCCTTACGCGTCGCCGGGATAAAGCAAGGCGGAACGGATGATTTATGCAGCCAAATTGTCTGGTTTATACCGAATTTGCACCGGATGCGGAAAAAAGGGCTGGACTCTGTGATTCGTGTGCGCTAGATTCACAAGTTCCCATGCAAAGCAGCCAGATACTGTGGTCATGAAATGGAATGTGGATGGCGTGTTGCGGGGTCGTATCAATAAAAGAATTGAAGGTGGTTGATTATGCCTAAGAAAAAAACCAATAAAGCGGCAGCGAAGCGGGTTCGTGTTACAGCTACCGGTAAAATGAAGTTTTCCAAGCCGGGAACAGGTCATTTGCTCGGAGGGAAAAGTCGTAAACGCAAACGGAATCTGCGTAAAGCCGGCGTATTGAGCAAACCCGAAACTCGGCGTCTGCAAATTTTGATTTCATCCTGAGGGAAGTGAGGAAATACCATGCCAAGAGCAACAAATGCACCGGCATCACGGAAGCGTCGTAGCCGGATTTTAGATCGAGCCAAAGGTTTCAGGGGATCACGCAGCAAGTTGATTCGTATGGCCTCCGAGTCTGTAGACCGGGCCATGTGGATGTCGACTGCTCACCGTAAGCTGAAAAAACGTAACTATCGTAATTTGTGGATTGTTCGTATTTCCGCAGCTTGCCGCGCGAATGACATCAGTTACAGTCGTTTGACAGAGGGATTGACGAAAGCAAGTGTACAGTTGAACCGTAAGATGCTCTCGGAAATTGCGATTCATGATCCTGAAGGATTTAAGACAATTGTTGAAATTGCCAAGGCTGGCTTGCAATAGTTGTCGTAGCAGTATAGAAAAAGGGCCATCTTTCGAGATGGCCTTTTTTTTTGCTCGGGCGTGTACAAGGGGGATGTGATGGAAGATAAGATTTTCGCTATGCGCGATGAGGCTTTGGCACAGGTTGCGGATGCCCAAACAGCCGCTGACCTCGAAGCTGTGCGTATTCGGTATTTGGGGCGCAAAGGTTTGCTGCCAGAGATTATGAAGGGGTTGCGGGATGTCCCTGCCGAGCAACGGGCTGGGGTGGGGCAAGCTGCGAACCAGTTCAAGGAGGCATTGTCTGAGGGACTTCGTGAAAAACAGGATAGACTTGCCAGCGGTAGTGGGCAAACGGCAGGCCCCGCATTTGATCCTACGTTGCCGGGGCGTGTCATTCCGCGCGGTAGCCGCCATCCCGTTTCGCTTGTTATAGAAGAGGCGGTCCGGATTTTTGCCAAGCTAGGCTTTACGGTTGCGGAGGGGCCTGATCTGGAGACGGGCTATCGTAATTTCGATGCTTTGAACACGCCGGATTACCATCCTTCGTTAAGCGAGCAGGATACCTTCTGGATTGCGCCCGATCTGCTTTTGCGGACACAGACCTCTCCGGTGCAGATTCGTGTGATGGAACAGCAACCACCGCCTGTGCGTATTATTACGCCGGGTCGTTGTTATCGCCGTGATACAACGGATGCCACGCACAGCGCGAATTTTCATCAGATTGAAGGACTGTATGTTGATGAAGAGGTTTCGCTGGCGGACTTGAAGGGAACGTTGGCATATTTTGCCCGCGAAATGATGGGGCCAGATGTACATGTTCGGTTTCGTCCGCATTTCTTCCCGTTTACGGAACCGAGCGTGGAATGCGATTTTTCGTGTCATGTGTGCGGCGGCAAAGGGTGTCGTGTATGCAAGCAGAGTGGCTGGATTGAAATCGCGGGGGCGGGTATGGTTGATCCACGCGTGTTTGCCAAAGTGGGGTATGATGCCGAGAGGTTTACGGGGTATGCATTTGGTATGGGTATTGAGAGAATTGCCATGATCAAGTATGGCATTCCAGATATACGCATGTTGTATGAAAATGATCTACGGTTTTTAGGGCAGTTTCGGTAGGGATTTTTGGAACAGGATGATTTCGGGATAGGATGGATGTATGAAAAAACCTGAGTGTTTACGCGGTGGAGATGCCTTTCCTGCTTATCGTGTGGCTGCATTACTTGAGCGAGTGCAGTCGATCGGGCTTGCTGTGCAGGCATTGGAAGTGCGGGCGCTTTACTTTCTGGAGCCTGCTGGTGATGCGGATCCAGCCTCGCTACCCAAAGTGCGGCAGCTTTTGGGTGGAGCCTCCTTTTTTGAACCGGAAGATGGTTTTCTCGTCATTCCGCGTAAAGGCACGATTTCTCCTTGGTCGTCGAAAGCGACAGATATTTTACGGAATTGCGGTATTCATGATTATGCGCGTATAGAGCGAGGACTGCATTATCGGCTTACACTGGAGAATGGTTCGATTGCTGATGTAGATGCTGCTCGTCCTGCATTGGGGTTCTTGCATGACCGCATGATTGAAGGTGTTTATACTGATTGCAGTGATTTGTTTGTACACCCCGATCCTGCACCAGGTGCCGTCGTGGAATTGGGAGATGATCCGCTGGCGGCACTTCGTGATGCCAATATGCGACTGGGATTGGCACTTCGGGATGAGGAAATTGCGTATCTGGCAGATGCTTTCTCGCGGATGGGGCGTAATCCGACTGACACGGAATTGGTGATGTTCGGGCAGGTAAATTCCGAGCATTGCCGGCATAAAATTTTCAACGCGGACTGGGTTATAGACGGTGTGTCCAAGGATGCGACCCTGTTTGGTATGATTCGGAACACACATGCGTTGCATCCCGGCAATACGTTGGTCGCTTACAAAGACAATGCTGGCGTGATGGAAGGGTTTGCGGATGGGTGGTTCGAAGTTGATCCTACGGATGCTGTGCACCGCTATGTGTATCGACAGGAGCAAGTGGATACGCTTATCAAGGTGGAAACGCATAATCATCCGACAGCCATTGCTCCGTATCCGGGGGCGGCGACAGGGGTTGGTGGGGAAATCCGGGATGAATGTGCTACCGGTATTGGTGGTAAACCGCGTGCGGGATTGGCTGCATATATGGTTTCGAACCTCCGTGTGCCAGGCCATGTCTTGCCATGGGAAAAAGATTTTGGTTCGTTTCCTGACCGTTTGGCTACGCCGTTGGATATCATGTTGGAAGCTCCAATTGGCGGGGCGGCTTTTGGAAACGAGTTTGGGCGTCCACAGTTGTGTGGGTTGTTCAAGACATTCGAAGACATGCATGATGATCGTTTTCGTGGGTACCACAAGCCGATTATGGCAGCCGGTGGTATGGGCGTAATCAAGCGGCGCCATATTGAAAAGAAGCCGATTCCGAAGGAGGCTGCGATTTTGCAAATCGGTGGGCCTGCCATGCGTATTGGTTTGGGGGGTGGCGCTGCCTCGAGTATGGACACAGGAAGCAATGCTGCCGAGTTGGATTTTGATTCTGTGCAGCGCGGAAATGCCGAGATGGAGCGTCGGTGCCAGGAAGTGATTGATGCTTGTATTGCGCTGCAAGATGAAAATCCCATTTTGCGTATTCATGATATCGGGGCAGGGGGGCTCTCTAATGGTTGCCCAGAGTTGATTGCCGAAACCGGTGGGCATTTTCATCTGCGGGATATTCACAATGAAGATCGCTCGATGAGTCCGATGGAAATATGGTGCTGCGAGGCGCAGGAGCGTTACGTTCTTGCGGTTCTGCCCGCTGATCTCGATCGGTTCCTGGGGCTTTGTGAGCGTGAACGCTGTCCGGTCGCGGTAATCGGCAAAGCCACTGGTGACCAGCGATTGATCGTAGAGGATACGCATTTCGGGGATCGCCCCATTGATCTTGATTTGCAAGTGATTCTCGGAAAGCCTCCCAGGTTGTGTAAAGACGTGGAGCGAAAACAGCCGCAGCTACAACCACTTGCTTTGGAAGGAATAGGTGTTGAGGCAGCGCTGGAGCGCGTGTTGCAGTTACCTGCAGTTGCAGACAAGACTTTTTTGATCACGATCACGGATCGGAGTGTTACCGGTATGGTTGCCCGCGATCAAATGGTTGGCCCTTGGCAAACGCCGGTGGCCGATGCGGCCGTTACGCTTCTTTCGTTTGAATCGTACCAGGGGCAAGCAATGACCATGGGTGAGCGAACCAATGTTGCGCTTATTGATGCCCCTGCTTCCGGGCGTATGGCCGTTACAGAGGCAATCACGAATATGGCTGGTGTACCGGTAGGGCAGTTGGAAAATCTGAAGCTTTCCGCCAATTGGATGTGTGCATGTGGTGAGTCTGGCGAAGATGCTGCCTTGTTTGATACGGTTCAGGCTGTTGGTATCGATTTTTGCCCCGCTTTGGGAATTAGTATTCCGGTTGGCAAGGACTCCCTCTCGATGCGTACTGTCTGGCAAGACGCATGCGGATCTGAGCGCAAGATGATTGGTCCGTTGAGTTTGATTGTGAGTGCTTTTGCGCCTGTGATGGATGCTCGCAAAATCGTGACGCCGGATTTGAAAGAGGGCCACTCTACGTTGGTCTTGCTTGATTTGGGATGTGGCAGTAACCGACTGGGGGGATCTGCTTTGGCACAGGTCTTCAATCAAGTTGGTGACTGTCCACCGGACATGGACGACCCGGACTTGCTGAAGCGTTTTTTTGGTGCCATGCAGGAAATGGTTGAAGATGAGCTTCTGCTGGCGTGCCATGACCGTTCTGATGGGGGGTTGATTGTAACGCTGTGTGAGATGGCTTTTGCCGGACGCCGAGGTATGCACGTAGATGTCGGGGCGTTGGGTGAGGATGCGTTGACTGTGCTGTTTAGTGAAGAACCTGGCATGGTGATGCAGGTGTCTGAAACGCATATGCCGCATGTTGAGGGTGTGATTGAACAGTTTGGGTTGGCGGATGTTTTTCATAAACTTGGGCCCGTTCGTAAAGACAAACGCATACGGGTTTCGTTTGGGGATGACGAAGTGCTTGATCGTTCGATTGGCGCATTGCATGGCATATGGTCGGAGCTTACCAAGCGGATGCAAGCTTTGCGGGATAATCCTGCATGCGCGGAATCGGAGTTCGATTTGCTGCGAGATGGGGATGATCCGGGAATGCAGTTCGCCCTTACGTATGATCCTGAAGATCGTCATGTTATTTCGAAGAGGCCACCATTAGCCGTATTGCGGGAACAAGGCATCAATGGACATGTGGAGATGGCAGCGGCGTTTTCGCGAGCTGGCTTTGATTGCCATGATATTCATATGAGCGATTTGCTGGGCGGGCGTGTAAACCTTGCCGATTATCAGGGATTGGTGGCTTGCGGCGGGTTTTCCTATGGTGACGTGCTTGGGGCCGGGTCAGGTTGGGCGGGATCGATCTTATATAATGAGCGCTTGCGTGAAATGTTTGCTGCCTTCTTTGCTCGTCAAGAGACCTTTACGTTGGGCGTGTGTAATGGTTGCCAGATGGTAGCCCAATTGAAGGATATCATTCCCGGTGCGAGCGCTTGGCCGCAATTTACTGCCAATCAAAGTGCGCAATTTGAAGCACGTTATGTGACGGTTTCCGTTCCGAAGTCTCCTTCTGTTTTGCTGCAAGGGATGGAAGGGTCCCGGCTGGGCATCGCTGTTGCACACGGCGAGGGATTTGCTGATTTTTCCCACACAGGCTGTTCTGATGAGTTGTCGGAACGTTCATTGGTTTCCTTGCAATATGTTGATCCCAAGGGTACGCCCACAACGCGTTATCCTTGGAATCCGAATGGTTCTATTGATGGTCTCACGGGCGTGACGACGTTTGATGGAAGGGTGACCATTATGATGCCGCATCCCGAGCGCGGGTTCCGGTCGATCCAGTTGTCCTATCGTCCGGCAGACTATTGTCCGGGTGAGACGGGGCCGTGGCAGCGTTTGTTCGATAATGCCTATCGTTTTGCAACGAGCTGAGTCTTGCGGCGCGTGTAGAAAACAAGCGCTATGCCGCCGATGAGCAGGAAGATGCTGAAGAAGGATCCACGGGAGAGGCCTGCAATGAGCGCGGCATCCGGTTCGCGAAATTGCTCACCGACGATGCGTGCAATGGCATAGAGCACGAGGAATTCCCCCGCGAGTTGTCCAGGCCTACGCGAGTCGCGTGCGCCAAACATCCGCCAGCATGTGTAGACCATGGGGATAAAACCTTCGAGACCTGCTGCATAAATCTGGGAGGGATGTCGTGGTATGATTTGCGCTAGCGGGGTTCCATATGGTGCACTCAGGGGAAAAATGACAGCCCAAGGTGCGTTCGATGGGACACCCCAAAGTTCTCCATTGATAAAGTTGGCAATGCGTCCGAGCAATAGTCCGGGCGGGGTCATGACTGCGGCTGCATCGCCTAGATGCAGCAGGCTGCAAGGGTGCTTATGGCAGAACCATACCAAGGCGATAATGACGCCAATAAATCCTCCATGGCTCGACATGCCTCCGTGCCAGATTTGGAATAGGAGCAAGGGGTTTGCCATCCAATCCGCGAACGAATAAAAGAGCGTATAGCCGACACGTCCACCTATGAAAACGCCGAGTACGAGATAACTAAAAAGCGAAGATTGTTGCTCTGCGCTAAGGTCAACATGCCCTTTTTTGCGCATGAGAGCAAGCAAACCGAATGCGATGGCAAATGCGAGGATATAGGCTAATCCATAATACCGAATTCCGATGTCACCATGGATTTGCAATAACATAGGGTCAATGTCATGTACCCAATGCGTGTTTGCTGCCATGTTCATACCCATTTTTGTTAGCAACACGGATTACCAGATTGTCTGAACCCCATAAAGTGCAAATTGACTGTCGCTTGTGCATATAGGCATGTTTGTTGCCGTTGCCTGGCAGATGATCAGTCTGTCAAAAGGGTCTCGATGATGAAGGGGCAGTGAGACCAGTGGCGGCAGATGTTGCGTCTCGATACTAAGCACGCGAAAACCTTCTGCAGCACGGGCAGCCATGAATAATTCCAGGGGCTTGGTGATCTTGAGCTTTCCCAAACTGCATTTGATCGCGATTTCCCACCAAGATACGATGCTTACGTAGTTCTTGCAATTTGGTGTCTCGATCGCTTTTCTTGCTTTTTTGCTAAGTCGCTTGTCGCCGCTCACGAACCATAACATTGCCTGAGTATCGACGAGCAGATTCATGACATGTACTCCGCCATGTCGGCAAGCGGTGCATCGAAATTCTCGCTTATTTCCACTTCACCTTTTGCACTCCCAAACTTGGGCCGGGGAATACCCGATTCACTAGGGCCTAGTTGTGCGACCGGTTTCCCACGGCGCGTGACAATGAAGGTGGTTCCTTCTTGTGCACGTTCGATAAGTTGCGAAAAGTGGGTTTTCGCCTCAAATGCTCCAATTGTTTCTGTTTTCATGCAACTAGTTTACTGAACTGGTATGTTATGTCAAGCAATGGGATCTTTCCCCCACAAAGCGTCCGCTGGTCCATTCTCCATCCTGCACACATTCCACTTCGTCGAATTGCAGCGCGGTATAGGCATCTTTAACACTTGTATACTGGGTGTCGAGAATGCCGGATAGGATCAGCGTTCCGCCAGGTTTGACGGTGCTGCATATCGATCGGGCATGCTCGATGAGAACCGGAGCCAGTATATTGGCGGCAACGATGTCAAATTGCCGGGTAAGGCGCAGGTCGCTGACATCGCCGACAGATGGGGTGAATCTGTCTGATACAGCGTTACGTTCCTGATTTTCGAGCGTGCCTTGTATGGCCTCTGGGTCGTAGTCCAACGCACAGATGGGATGTAATCCCAGTTTTGCCGCAGCGATCGCGAGAATGCCAGAGCCACAGCCGAGGTCTAGAAAGCTTCCGGTGTTACCAGCCGCAGTCCAGGCATCGAGTATGCGTAAGCAGCTACGGGTGGTTTCGTGCTGCCCGGTTCCAAAGCTCATGCCGGGGTCGATATGGATCACAATCTCGTTGTGTTGCATTTCATAAGGCTCCCAAACGGGATGTACGACAATGCGGTCAGAGACCTTCTCGGTTTTGAAGTATGCTTTCCAGGCCTGCGTCCAATCCGTTTCTTCCAATGTTGAACGCATGATTTTCCACTTTTCGGGGTGGTCTGTGGCGAGGCATTGCATGTGCATGGCATTGCGTGCCCGGTCGGCATCGTCCGCATCTTCAAAATAAGCTTCATGCCGGTCTAAATCCGCATCCACAGGTGTCCAGCAATTGTACCCCTGCGCAGGCAGGGCAGAAACCGCTGTTTCAATGCGTTCGCGATCTTCCAGAGGTGCCTCGACAACAAGGGTTTCTAAGGGTGGCATGTTGTTCCTTTAGCGTTTATGCTATTCTATTTTTTCGCGCAGTAGGTTGAGTCCGCAAGCGATCACAATCAAGGATGAACCGGTGTCGGCTAATACTGCCATCCAAAGGGAAGCAAAGCCGGTGGTGGCTATGGCCAGAAACCCAAATTTGAGGATCAAGGCAAGGGCAATGTTGAGTTTTACGCGTTGGGTTGTTTTGCGGGCAATGCGAATAAGAAGTGGTAGGGCTGCAAGGTCATCGGTGATGAGCGCAACATCGGCGGTTTCAAGCGCTTGGTCTGATCCGGCTCCCATGGCAATGCCCAGATCGGCTCCAGCAAGGGCTGGGGCATCATTGATGCCATCTCCGATCATGGCGGTTAGCCCGTATTTATGCTGTATGGAATGGATGTCCTGTAATTTGTCGGCAGGGACGCATTCACCGCGGGCGACATCCAAAGGTAGCTCGTCCGTTAATTTGCGTACGGCATCCTGGTGGTCTCCGCTGAGGAGAGCCAGATGATTCACCCCGAGGTATTTCAGGTCTGCGAGCGCTTTGGGGGCCTCTTGGCGGACGGTGTCGGCGAGCGCAATACATCCATACATTTTGCTGGCCGTTCCCACACAGACGAGCGCATGGCCAGCATTTGCGAGATCCTTCCATATTCCATGCTGCTCCAGTGGGATGGCCTGTGATGAAAATGTTTCGATGCGACCAACAAGTACGGTCGTTCCATCCAAGGTTCCCTGGGCCCCTTGCCCCGGTATTAGCTGTATATCCTCTGCTTTGGGAATGGTTAGATTGCGTTCCGTGCAATAACCACGGATGGCTTTGCCTAGGATGTGCCCGGATTCTCCTGAGATGGCTGCCGCTGTGGTAAGTACTTGCTCTTCCGTATGTCCCGGCAAGGTGATGACATTTTCAACGGCTAGTTTTCCGGTTGTGAGCGTGCCCGTTTTATCAAACACCATGGCTTTTAAGCGTGAGGCTTGTTCCAGTGCTGCGCCGCCTTTAACGAGAATTCC
This sequence comes from PVC group bacterium, assembly GCA_003567805.1. The sequence continues at coordinate 4,058 of PWYP01000126.1, read as the reverse complement.
TCGATGTGCCGCGATCGTGAGTCCGGATACAAGCGTCACGGGGGTGGCGATAATAAATGCGCAGGGACAACCAACTAAGAGTATGACCAGTGAGCGATATCCCCAAACAGAAAGTGGCTGTTGGAAAAACAGAACGGGAATCACGCTCACCAGCAGTGCTGTGAGAAACACCATAGGGGTATAATATTTTGCAAAGCGCTCGACCGTTTTTTGCATAGGGGCTTTCGTGCGTCTGGCCTCCTGCACGAGTTTGATAATCCTTGCTACGGTGGATTCTCCGGCTGAGCGTATCGTTTCCAGCTCGAGCAGACCGTTTCCATTCATGCTGCCTGCATATACGGTGTCGCCCTGTGCAACCTCTACGGGCATAGACTCGCCCGTAACTTGCGCCTGCATAATCTGGCTCGTTCCTGAAACTACTTTTGCATCGAGTCCGACTCGTTCGCCGGGTTGCAGCCGAATCCGGCTTCCGGGGCCAACCTCTTCGGGGGACACCATGACCTCGCCCTGCGGGGTAATCAGTCGTACGCGATCGGGAGCCAGTTGCATGAGCGACTCGATGGCCCGTGTTGTTCTTGCCATGCTTTTGTCTTCGATCCAGTCGGCTAAGGCAAAGAGCCATAAAATCAGTGCGCCTTCGGCCCATTCCTGGAGGACGATTGCCCCGACAACCGCAGCGGTCATGAGCAGGTTCATGTCGAGAGATAGTGTACGTAACGATTCCCAGACGGGTTTCATCATGCGCACGGCGGATAGGCCTAGTGCGAGGCCAAAAAGTCCTGTTGACCACGCAGGAGGTGCTGGTGTGATCGCTACGATCAGTCCCATAAACCACAACAGGCCTGCTATGAGTGTGCAGGCCTGCCGTATTTTAACAATATATGGCGTTTCGTTCATCCCACCGCGTCTGCTTTGTCCGCTGGAAACAAATGCACATCCCGTTGCGGGAACGGAATGGAGATACCTTCGCGATCAAAGGTTTCTTTGATGGTCTGATTCAGATGAAAGAGCGTTGGCCAGTAATCAGACGATTTGACCCATGGGCGCACGACGAAGTCAATGCTACTTTCTCCGAGAGTCATAACCCCAATCGTGGGTGCAGGCTCCGGCAAAATGCGCTCATCTGCAGCGAGAATGGATGTGAGGACTTCTTTCACTTTGGCAAGATCATCGGAGTAGCTAACCCCAATGACCATGTCGATCCGACGCGTATCCTTTGCTGAATAATTGATGATGTTTCCGCTCGTGATCTGATTATTCGGGATAATAACGAGTTTGTTGTCTCCCGTGCGAAGTTTGGTGGTGAAGATTTCGATTTGTTCCACAATGCCCATTGTGCCGGCCGCTTCAATGAAGTCACCCGCTTTAAAAGGGTGAAAGATAATAATCATGATACCAGCCGCAAAGTTGGCTAACGATCCTTGCAGGGCCAGACCGACAGCCAATCCTGCGGCACCGAGAATTGCGATAAACGAGGTCGTTTGAATGCCAACCTGGTTTAGCGCGGCAATGATGACAATTGCCATCATGGCGGCATATGCCAGATGGCCAACAAAAGATGTCAGGGCATCATCCAGTTTTGATTTTTGTATAGAATTCCGAATGATTGCTGTGATCTTTTGTGCGACAAACCGCCCAATGAAGAAAATTGCGAGAGCGGATACGACCTGCACGATCCATGCTAGGATTACAGCAGCCTTCATGATCAACCCCCCGTTTGCTTTTTCTTGCGGTTATCGGATTTTATTTTGTTCGCGGCGTTTCTGGATGATTTCTTCAGCCAGCGAGAACGGTACGGCTTCGTAGCGTTCAAAATGCATGGTGAAGGATCCGCGTCCGCTGGTCATGGTACGCAAGTCGTTCGAATAGCCGAACATTTCACCCAGCGGAACCATGCCGCGAACGACCTTCTGTCCATGCAGGTCGTCCATGTTCTCGATACGCCCACGACGGGAACAAATGGAGCCCGTGATGGAGCCCATATATTCTTCCGGTGCGCTTACCTCGACGGACATTACAGGTTCCAGTAATTGCGGCTGGCCCTGCATGAAGAGGTTACGGAAACATACCCGCGCAGCCTCGATGAAGGCGAACTCGCTCGAGTCGACATCGTGTGAAGATCCGTCAAATACGGTGACATGCATGTCGACAACCGGATACCCTGCATACGGGCCTTTTTCCATCGCGCGGATAACACCTTTTTCGACGGCAGGAATGTATTCGGATGGAATGTTGCCGCCTTTAACTTCGTTGATAAAGGCAAATCCATGTCCGGGCTCTTGTGGCGTAAGCCGGAGGTAGCAGTGTCCGTATTGGCCGCGACCACCGCTTTGCTTGGCGTGCTTGTAGTCGCCCTCGGTCGGGCTCGTTGCGGTTTCGCGGTAGGCCACTTCTGGACGTCCGACTTCGCAGGCGACGTTGAATTCCCGGCGAAGACGCTCGACGAGGACTTCCAAGTGCAGTTCCCCCATGCCCGAGATAATGGTTTCCTCGGTCTCGTCGTCGTAGTGAACGGTAAAGGTAGGATCTTCGTCGGCAAGGCGGTGCAAGGCTTCACCCATTTTGTCGTTGTCAGCGCGACCCTCTGGTTTGATGCTAATCGATATAACCGGTGCAGGGAACTCGATCGATTCGAGAATGATCGGGTTGTTCTTGTCGCACAAGGTATCTCCTGTACGTGTGTCCGACAACCCTACTACCGCAACAATCTCGCCTGCCGATGCTTTGTCGATGTTCTCCTGGCGATTGGCATGCATCCGCAAGAGGCGTCCGGCTCGTTCATTTTTCTCTTTGGTTGCATTATAGATGGTGTCGCCAGCATTGAGTACGCCGGAATAGACCCGAACAAAGGTGACTTTGCCCATATGTTTGTCGGCCATGATTTTGAATGCAAGCGCAGACATCGGCTCGTCAGCAGAATGATGGCGAATGTTTTCTTCATCGTGGGCATGGATGATGGGCGGTATGTCGTCTGGAGATGGCAGGAAATTCACGACGCCATCGAGCATGGGTTGTACGCCTTTGTTCTTGAAGGCTGAACCGCAGTACACGGGTACAATCTTACGCGCAATGGTTGCTTCCCGCACAACTTTCATGATTTCTTCTTCGCTGAGCTCCCCGTCGGTAAGAAATTTTTCCAGCATATCATCGTTTTGTTCCGCGCTTTTTTCTACCAGATTGGCACGCCATTCCGCAGCTTCGTCCTGCATGTCTGCGGGAATATCCTCTTCATGGAAGGTGGTGCCGCTGTCTGTATCAGCAAAGATTATGGCTTTCATGCGAATCAGGTCTACGACCCCCTTGAGATTTTCTTCTTTGCCGATAGGAATCACGACCGGTACGGGATTGGTCCCGAGAACATTTTCGATACGACTGACCACATGATAGAAGTCAGCACCCACGCGATCCATTTTGTTAATGAAAGCGATTTTGGGAACGCTGTATTTTTCGCTTTGACGCCAGACTTGTTCTGATTGTGGCTGGACACCGCCTACAGCACAGAATAATGCAACGGCTCCATCGAGCACACGCAAGCTGCGTTCCACCTCGGCCGTGAAGTCTACGTGCCCTGGGGTATCGATCAGAGAAATCTGGTGATCTTTCCAAGATGCGGTGGTTGCTGCAGAGGTAATGGTAATGCCGCGTTCCTGCTCTTGGTCCATCCAGTCCATGGTGGCGGCCCCGTCGTGTACTTCGCCGAGTTTATGTGTGCGTCCACAGTAATAGAGGATGCGTTCGCTCATCGTTGTTTTGCCAGCATCAATGTGTGCCATAATGCCGATGTTACGTATTCGTGATAACGGTGTACTTGCTGCCATAATATTCGTCTCCAGGTTAAATAAAGCTAACAGGGGGGTGGTAATTGATACGTGGTTAAACAAAGTGCGCAAATATGGTGTAATGGGGGGGGGATTACAAGTTTTTTCTGAACTGGTGTGTTAGTTTCAGGCTAGATTAAATCCCAGGTCTACTACTTGCTGGGCGTATTGCGTGCTGGGTATCCCCATGACCTGCGTGCAAGCAAACTCTCTTCGAATCCGGTAATTGCGGCGCTGGGC
>PWYP01000033.1 GCA_003567805.1 PVC group bacterium | reverse complement strand
TGCCAACAACAGCACTCCCAAGAACCAACGCATACTGCACCTCCACGTAATGAACACACAACCGCAAGCTATCAAATCCCACCTTCAAACACAACGGACAACTCCCGACGCTTCCATCAAATCCCAAATAGCAAATCAATGTGTCAGATCATCCTCACAAGATTGTAAGAAACTTGTAAGCATGGAAAATGCTCGACCTCTAAGCCGCGCTCCCCCACTATGCCCCCCATGTTAATAACGACCCCAAAAGAACTACAAGATGTATGCCAAGCTGCCCGAGCGGCCGGCAGCGTGGCGCTGGACACCGAATTTGTGTGGGAACGCACCTATCATCCCCAGCTCGGGATTGTGCAAGCGGCATTACCCGATGGCCAGGTGTTTCTAATCGATGCCGTTGCCTTGCCGGGTCTGGATGGTCTGGGCGATATCCTGGCAGATCCGGAGATCGAGCTACTACTGCACGACGCGCTCCAGGATCTACAGATTCTTGCCCGCCATACGGGGCAGATGCCGCGAAATGTATTCGACACGAGACGGGCGGCAGGGTTTACCGGAAGAACCGCCACCCTTTCCCTTGGCAACCTTTTGCGCGATGCACGCAATATTGACCTGGCAAAGGATGCCACCAGAAGCGATTGGCTGCAGCGGCCATTATCAGACTCCCAGATTTCTTACGCGCAAGACGATGTCTTGCATTTGCATGCACTGGCCAAGATACTGAAATCAGATGCCAGCGCACTCAGCAATCAAGCCGCGCTACAGGAAGAAATGCAGCGGTTTGATGACCCCTCGCAATATGAAACCACCACGACAAATGCACTCTACGCACGTATGCGAACCACACGTCTGACCCCGGAAGCACGCAAGGCCCTGTTTGTACTACTGCGCTGGCGCGAGGAAGAAGCAATCAAACAAAACCGGCCCCGGGGTCACATAGCCAAAGATGCCAAACTATTTGAGCTTGCCACCAATCTCACGGCTACTCCTCCCGTACAAATGGATATTCCAAAGCGGTATGCAGCCTCCATACACAGTGCCTTGCGCGAAGCATCCAACATGACCAATGACGATCTCCCCGCAACATCAGAGCATATCCGGATATCTGCCAGCATCAAAAAACAAATTGAGGTGCGGCGAGAGTCTATGCAACAGCGGGCAGCAGCCGCCAAGCTTGACCCAGCCCTCGTTGCCAACAAGTCCGAAATCACCTCGCTTGTCCTGCACGAACACGGATTCATATCCAATTACCCGCAACACCTGACAGAAGGCTGGCGACATCCTTTTACAGCCCCAGCAACCCCAACCCCAAAAACAGGCGAACTCGATCTGGGGTTCTAACATCAAACCTAGCAATTCATGTTGCAAAGCCAATCAGCAATTTCCTTATTTTCAGCATTTCGGCATTTCAGCAATTCGGCATTTCAGCATTTTCTCCCACCGTCCCCTCTTGTTGACTGCCCCTTGCTGTGATAAAGTACAGTCATAATGATCAGTTACAAAAAGATACACGCTAGTCTTCGTCTGGCTGCATGTGTATTAAATAAAGAGAGACCATATGATTCATGTACTTGCGTCCATTCAGATCCAACCGGGTAAACGCCAAGCATTTCTTGATGCGTTTCACGCCATCGTCCCCACCGTTCTCCAGGAAGAAGGTTGCGTACAATACACGCCAACCGTAGATGTGGACATCAACCTAGCAGCCCAACAACTTGATGAGAATATCGTCACCATTGTTGAAAAATGGGAAAGCGTATCCGCTCTACAAGCGCACTTGGTGGCACCACACATGGAAGCCTATCGCGAAACCGTCAAGGATCTCGTCGTGTCAGCTTCCCTCAAAGTACTCGAAGACGCTTGAGGTCAGACCGAGAGCTACACTTCGATATCTTTTACGATTTCGTTGATCTGCTCCATGACCGTTTCATCGAGCTTCTCAACGGCATCCAAGGCTTTGAGATTCTGCTCAATCTGCGAAACTTTGGTAGCACCCATGATTACGGTGCTGACATTCGGATTCTTGAGACACCAGCCCAAAGACAGCTCTGCCAGAGAAACACCAAGCCCATCCGCAACCTTTGCGAGGGATTCTACCGCGTCCATGCGCTTCTTGCCATTTTCACCGCTGAGTGCCTCTTTAAGCCACTCGTAACCTGGCAGAGCCAATCGGGAATCCTCAGGGATTCCGTTGCGATACTTGCCCGTCAAGACCCCGCTTGCCAGTGGCGACCAAATTGTCGTCCCCAGACCGTATTCCTTATATAGCGGGGCATATTCCTTTTCAAAACGCTTGCGATGAAAGAGGTTATAGTGCGGCTGTTCCATCAAAGGTGGAATCAAATTATATTGCCGCGCCACTTGGTGCGCCTGCGTGATTTCCTGCGCACTCCATTCGCTCGTTCCCCAATACAGGATCTTGCCTTGCATAATCAAACTATGCATGGTCCACACGGTTTCCTCAATGGGGGTCTCGGGATCGGGACGATGACAAAAATACAAATCAAGATAGTCGACTTGCAGACGCTGCATGGCTTGCTCGCAGGCCTCCACCACATGTTTGCGGCTCAACCCTTTCTGGGTAGGGCCTTTGTGCCCGCAACCGAACATGACCTTGGAAGAAACAATATAGCTGTCACGACGCCAGCCGTTTTGCTTTAGCACTTCGCCCATGATGATTTCCGCTTTGCCCGCAGCATAGGCTTCCGCATTATCAAAGAAATTTACCCCGGCATCATAAGCTGCCACCATACAATCCTTGGCAGCATCTACCTGTAACTGCGTATCGAATGTTACCCAAGCACCATAAGAAAGTGCGCTAACCTTTAACCCTGAACGTCCCAAATTCCTGTATTCCATCGTTCTTCCCCTATTTTCTGTATCTAATGCTTGTTTTTGTAGGATTCCCCATGCAAAGGCCAACAATCTTCGTGCCTTAGTGTCTTCGTGGTTCCCACTCCAGAGCCTACCAGCCGACACCCTAAACCCGACACCCGTCTCTACAAATACTGCGCCGCAACCGCAGCAAGCGAGCTTCGCTCACTCGTCTGCAATGTCACATGCCCATGAATCGAAAGCGACTTAAGACGCTCGGTTGCATAGGTTAATCCATTGCTCGACGCATCCAGATACGGATTGTCAATCTGGTATGGGTCACCTGTTAATACCATTTTGGTATTCTCGCCCGCACGACTCACAATCGTTTTTACTTCATGCGGCGTCAGATTCTGCGCCTCATCCACAATGACGTATTGATTCGGTATCGATCGTCCGCGGATATAGGTCAATGCCTCCAGTACAACCGTATCATTATGCAACAAGGACTCAATGCGATCTTTCGGCGTCACCTTGGTCTTTTTCTTGGCCGGAACACCTTTCTCCACCGGCTCGTTCATAAGGTATGTTAAATTATCAAAAATCGGGTGCATCCAATGCGAGAGCTTTTCCTCTTTGGCTCCCGGCAGATATCCAATATCCTTGCCCATCGGGATAATCGGGCGCGACACCAAGATCCCATCATAGCGGTGATTACGAATTGTGCTTTGTAAAGCTGCGGCAAGTGCCAGCAAGGTTTTGCCGGTACCCGCCTGACCCACCAAGGTCACAATCTGCACCGATGGATCCATCAACAACTCCAACGCCAGCCGCTGCTCTCGATTCCGCGCAACAATATTCCAAACGCGCTCCAGATCACTGGACAGGTGCACCAAGGTCCCCGGCTCAATAACCCGCGCCAAGGCCGTGTTCCCTCGCTTGCGATTGGTGCGCTCGCGCATGAGAACAAATTGATTCGGAAATTCGCCAATGGAGCTATGCTTGTAAATCCGGCTTTTGAAAAATCCATTAATCGTGGCCATAGGAACGGTCATTTCTGTGTAGCCGGTATACAGCTCATCAAAATTGATCTTTTCCTTTTCATAATCCATCACCTGCAAGCCAAGTGCATCGGCCTTCAAGCGGGCATTAATATCCTTGCTTACAAAAATGACTTCTTCATTTTCGGTGATCAGTTCGTAAGCAAGTCTCAGAATCAAGTTGTCGGGCACATTATCGACAAGCATGCCATCGGCTTCTGGCATCAGAGCACTACGGATCTGCAGCACGCCTCCTCCTGGCAGCGGCACACCATCGCGCAAGCTCCCCTCCGTACGCAAGGTATCGATTCGACGAATGACGTGCCGGGCATTGCGGCCCAATTCGTCATTGTGAGTCTTAAATTTGTCGAGCTCCTCGATTACGGCCATCGGAATGACTACACGATTGTCCGAGAAAGACTCTAAACTTTGTGGATTATGCAGCAATACATTCGTATCCAGCACAAACGTCTTGCGAACGCTTTCAGACTTCACCCGATTCTTTTTCATAAACCCCATCTCCTAATGATTAAAACGTAAAATGGTGAGGCAGCAAGGCTTCCATGGTGTAGACTTGATGCTTGTCAGCAGCGGACAAAGACCCAACCAAGATACGAAAGGTTGGTTGCACGAATTCCGCAAGAAACTGTCGACATGCGCCGCAAGGCGTAGCGATACGGGTTGCAACAAGAGCAATCGATACAAAATCCCGATATCCAGCAGCAATGGCTGCGCAAACAGCGTTACGTTCAGCACAGATCGTGAGGCCATAAGAAGCATTTTCTACATTGCAGCCACAAAACACATTGCCATCACTCGTCAACAAAGCCGCTCCGACTTGAAACTTCGAATACGGGCAGTGCGCGTTTTGCGCAGCATCCCGTGCCAATGCAAGCAGCTTTAGATCATCCATGCTGTTTCGCTGTCCCTTCTATTCCCACCGTTGTTAAAACTACAGACGGTTCCGGCACGTTTTCTGCCGATATTTGAATCGCCGCTAACACTTGCCCTTGGGCCTCTGCTGCATCCGACTTGTTCGCAGCATGAATCGTAGCCAGCAAGTCCCCCTTCGATACGGTCTCCCCGACCTTAACCATATTGCTTATGCCTACAGATGGATCGATCTTATCTGTCGTTTGCTTACGCCCAGCACCCAACTGCAAGACAGCACGGCCAATCCCATCCGCCGAAACACTTGCGATATATCCGTCCCCTGGTGCAGGGACCTCGACAACAACAGGCGCCTGTGGCAACTGACGAAGATCATCCAAAACAGCAGGGTCACCACCTTGCAAATCGACCATTTTCTTGAACCGCTCGAAGGCTTGCCCGGAATCGATAGTATCCATCAAACGTTGACGCGCCTTGCCTGCGTCCACTTCAATCTCGGTTGAACGCAGCATCTCCATACCCAGACGTAACGTTACTTCCAGTAAATCTGGCGAGGCCTTCCCTTGCAAGGCCTCAACCGTCTCCATCACTTCCAGAGCATTGCCCGCAGTTGTGCCAAGTGGTTGATCCATGGCCGTGATCAGAGCCGAAACGCCTCGTCCCATCCCAACCCCGATACGAATCATAATCTTAGCCAATGCTTGCGCGTCCTCTTGACGCTGCATAAAGGCTCCATTTCCACACTTTACATCCAAAACCAGCGTAGCAGTCCCCTCGGCCAACTTTTTCGACATGATGCTTGCCGCAATCAGCGGAATCGACGGCACGGTACCCGTCACATCACGCAAGGCATACAGTTTACGATCGGCAGGTGCCAGTTTTGCCGTCTGACCAGTGATGGAGCAGCCGCAGGCTCCAATCACATCCAGAAACTCCTTGGTCTCAAGATTTGTCCGATACCCCGGAATAGCCTCAAGCTTATCCAACGTACCACCGGTGATGCCCAGCCCACGACCAGAAAGCATGGGGACACCTAGTCCGCAGCATGCCACCATCGGCGCGAGCAGAAGAGAGACCTTATCGCCGATGCCCCCCGTAGAATGTTTGTCGGATGTCGGCATACCGAGAACCGAAGTGTCAATCTGATCTCCCGAGCGCATCATCGCATCCGTCAGCGTTGTTACTTCGCGTTCATCCAGTCCCCGAAAATAGATTGCCATGGCCAAGGCTGCCATCTGGTAATCGGGAATACGGCCATGGGTATAATCAGATATAAAGCCACGAATTTCATCATCCGTCAGCGAGTGATCATCGCGTTTCTTCTCAATTACCCATTGTGGTATCATGTGAAGGATGCTACTCCATTCAGAATCCGCATGTCAAACCATCCGCATTGCGGGATTGCACCCTGTCCACTCCAGTGCTACTTATTACACCATGAGTCAACCCCGTAACGAGCAGTTCTGACATGTTTATAGAAGTAACCTTTCCAACGCTTGCTCCCATATTTTTGATGGTGCTACTCGGATGGGGTATGCACCGGAGCAGACGCCTACCGGAAGGTTTTTTCTCGGGGTTAAACACGCTGACATTTTATGTGGGTCTTCCATCGTTACTGCTCGTGGGCATTGCCACAGCCCCGATTGAACCGGGACCAGCCCTGCGCATATTTTATGTGTTACTCGTGGCAACAACCATAATCACAGCTCTTGCGTATCTGGTAGCCTGCGGAATGCGTCTTCCGCACGCAACAACCGCCTCTTTCGTGCAGGCCTCCATGCGCGGCAACCTGGCTTATATCGGGCTGCCCGTACTCTTTTATGCGCTGGAAAGCATACCGTCCGACACATCCAGTATGCGCGCTTCTGCCATGCTCGTACTCGCGCCTTCCGTGCCACTCTATAACATTGCTTGCGTCATCATCTTGGCGCATGGTGCCAGCCGTGGTAACGGTGAAAAACCCTCCGTAATGCGTATCGCATACAAAGTGCTGCGCAACCCCTTGCTGATTGCCTGCATCCTTGGGTTACTGCTTTCGCTGACGGGACTTGGCTTACCGGTAACAATCGAGAGAACCTTGCGGCCGTTAGGTCAAATGGCGCTACCACTCGCCCTTTTTTCGATTG
>PWYP01000116.1 GCA_003567805.1 PVC group bacterium | reverse complement strand
CTTGATGGCAAATCAAAGAGAGCCTGACGGATGAGCCCGTTACTTGGGCATAAAAAAAGAAATGCTCGGCAAACCGATGTTCATAGTAAACTATGGCACCCCCAATAACTGACCGATTACAAATCGGGTGTTTTTTTTCTTTGTTGTGCGGTGGGGTGCAGGACAGGAAAGTTACAATGAGAGGTAATCATGCGGCCTTGGGTTGTTGCCAGTATTGGTCAAATAGGTTCCCCAATACTGCGCATCGAGTAGCAAGAACGTTTTGAGCGCCCTTGACGTGCCAGAACATTCCCGACTGCTTGGCACGTTTTCCGACAACGGTTTTGCATCCTGCCTCGACGACGCCTGAGCCAACAAAATAGCCTTTTTTCTGGAAGGTTGCATAAAGCATGCGGTCACGATTTTTAATAAAATAATTGAGGGCCTTGAGTACATCGGTTTTCTTCTCTGCGTTCGTATCGGCAAGTTTTGTGACCGTTTTGAGAAAGTGGTCGATTTTATCTTCGGTTAGCCATTTACGCCACTTTTTGGCGTTGCCTGCATCAGGGGACTGTTCCGGGAACAGGAGCATGGCGATCTGGTTGACATGTTCGAAAGCATGATAGAGATCGAGTATACATACAGCAGAGGGGAAATTCACACGTGCGAGTTCCCATATCCATGCAGCTCTATCGCCGAGAACCACGGTTTTGTTTGCACGTCCCATCCCACGAATCATTGCTTCCTTGCGAATCAGGCCGCCGAAATCGGCAGCTTGATCGAAGCTGGCAATATAGGTTGTGCTATCGGGATCACGCTCTGGGAGTTCGCCCTCGATGAGTTTCGTTTGCGTGAAGACACAGCCGAGTTTGACCTCCCGACTCTTTGAAGATCCATCGGACTGCTTGCCTTTTCGCCCTTGCGTTTCACACTTGGCAGCGGGCACACCGGTTGCATCGTAACTTACGTAAAGCACGTCTACTGCTTGCTCGGGCTCCGGGGTGTTTCTTTGCTGTAACCATGTTTGTATCTTCGGCCCTATGGCACCGCTCATGCGCTGTATTGAACGGTCAGAGACATTCAGACGTGAATAGGCTTTGAGATCTTCGCTGGCCAGTTTGAACGATCCGCTCATGGCGCCGGCGCGACTCATCAGTTTTTGTAAACCGGGGGTGACGCCATCCTTGAGTCCGAGGTGTTCATCGAGCGGAGCACGCCCTTGCTTGCCGTCATGGAAGTAATCGCGCCAGAGTGAGAACTTGCCCAGCACGCTGTGCACCCGCAAGTGTCTTTTGCGATAATGACGCTCTCCCGCCTTGCGCTCCTGCGAACAAGCAGGAATGTGCTGTCTGAAAAAGGTTTCGAGAATCTGGCATCCATCTCGCATCAATGCACATAAAAGCCTTTCTTCTATTGCGGCCATATCAAGTACGCCGGAGTCCACGTACTGCTGTCTGATTGTGCTTAGGAACGCTTCGGTTTCGCGATAGCGCTCTTGTTGCGCTTCGTCGCGTTTTTTTTACTACAGGACTGATCATCGCGGATCGTGGCCTGTTCCGTGATTTCGGCAAATGCCTTGCATAAATCCTTGAAGTGCGTACCAGCCTCAATATCTGCACGCATCTGTGCTATCTGATCGGCACTCACGCGTTTGGACCAGTGCTTTCCATCGCTGTAGCCCTGGAGCACATAATAAGGACCGCGCCGGTTTTCTCCGCTGCCATAGTACTGTTCACTGATCGTGCCCTGGCGTAACCGCTGAATCTGGCTCATTTGTGCGAGAATCTCATCGCGCTTGCGTTGTGTTTTTGCCTCCATGAAAACCTCCTTTTAACATAATGTATACATATATATACAATATATGTGCAAAAAATATATGCGTCAACAGGCATTTTGTGGTTTGGTAACTTTTCTGTCCTGCACCCTGTGCGGTGATCAAGCAAGATTTCTGCTGGTTATCGCGTTTGTCATCCGATATGATCGCTGTTTTGATCGAATTTGTGCCAATGCTGACATAAATGGATTCATTAGGTCTGATACCATTTGGTTTTGTTGTGGGTGGGAGGATTTTTTTATGCAATGGATTTTACAGAAAATATTGGGGACCAAAAATCAGCGTGATATCAAGCGGATCATGCCGTTGGTCAGACGTATCAACGAATTGGAAGCGTCGTACCAACAGCTTGATGAGGCAACGCTGCGCGGACATACCGCATGGTTTCGGAAGCGGCTAGCTGATGGGGAGCCGCTTGACGACTTGTTGTGCGAAGCGTTTGCAACTGTGAAGAATGCCTGTCGCAGGCTATGCGGGACAACCGTAGATGTATGTGGTCATGAGCTGGCGTGGGATATGGTTCCGTTCGATGTGCAGCTCATTGGTGGTATCGTGCTGCATCAAGGCAAAATTTCGGAGATGCAAACGGGTGAAGGTAAGACACTGGTTGCGACGATGCCACTGTATCTGAATGCTTTGGCGGGGCGTAATGTGCATCTGGTGACGACGAACGATTATCTGGCTCGGCGTGACGCAGCTTGGATGGGGCATGTTTACACGTATTTGGGGCTCACGGTTGGATGTATTCAAAACACGATGCGTCCGGAAGAACGCCGTGTGGAGTATGCCAAGGATATCACCTATGGTATGAATAGTGAGTTCGGTTTTGATTATTTGCGGGATAATGGGATGGCATTTCGTCCCGAAGAACGAGTGCAGAATGGTTATGCTTTTGCGATTATTGACGAGGTCGATAATATCTTAATCGACGAGGCGCGCACACCACTGATCATATCGGGGCCGGCCCCGGTTTCTTCGCATCAGTATTTTGAATTGAAACCGCGGGTAGAGCGGTTAGTGCGCTTGCAATCGGAGCAAGTGAACCGGTTGGTTTCCGATTTGCAAACTGCTCTTGATCGGGAAGAGACTGAAAAAGCGCAAATGCTGATGTATCAGGTTGGGCATGGGATGCCGAAGCATAAGAAGTTCATGCACCTACTTGAAGACCCTGGTAACCGCAAGTTGCGTGAGCAGGTGGAAAACATGATGCTGACAGACATGCGCAAGGAGGAAGCGCGGGCATTACGTGAGGAATTGTATTTTACGATCGATGAACGCGGAAATGATGCCAATCTGACTGAGCGTGGGTGCGAGGCGTTAAGTCCCGATGATCCGGATATGTATGTTTTGCCCGATATGGTCACTGCCATGGCAGAATTAGATGGTCAGCAAGACCTTTCGGCGGAAGCCAAGACGCGCGAGCGCCAGCGCTTACAGGAAGCATTCACGGAGCGAAGTGAGCGGATTCATAATGTTGACCAATTGTTGCGAGCCTATTGCGCGTATGAAAAAGATGTGCAGTACGTGGTGCAGGAAAATCAGGTCATGATTGTGGATGAGTACACGGGGCGTTTGATGCCGGGGCGTCGGTGGAGCGATGGGTTGCATCAGGCCATCGAGGCGAAAGAGGGAGTGAAAATCGAGCGTGAGACACAAACGCTTGCCAGTATCACCATTCAGAATTATTTCCGGATGTATGGCAAGCTTGCCGGCATGACGGGTACGGCAGAAACCGAAGCCGATGAATTCCACGAGATTTACAAGCTGGATGTCGTGGTGATTCCAACGAATCGACCGATTCGACGGGTTGATGGTAATGATGTTATCTATAAAACCCAACGTGAAAAATATAAGGCCCTGATTGATGATGTTGTGACGCGCCACCAGAAGGGACAGCCGATTCTGGTGGGTACTGTTTCGGTGGAAACATCCGAGCTAATCAGCCGGATGCTGCGTAGGCAGAACATCCCGCATAGTGTTTTAAATGCGAAAAATCATGAGCGTGAGGCCGAGATTGTGATGCGAGCAGGGCAGCCTGGAGCAGTGACCATTGCCACCAATATGGCAGGTCGCGGAACCGATATTAAACTTGGTCAGGGAATTGCCGGATTACCCCGCGAGGTGGTGACTTCGGGGATTTCCCTTGAGGATCCTTATGAAGGGAAACCCTTGCGCGAGTATTTAACAGATCACTACTGTGGACTTTATGTTATTGGTTCCGAGCGGCATGAGGCTCGAAGGATTGATCGCCAGTTGCGTGGTCGCTGTGCACGTCAAGGGGATCCTGGTGCGTCCAAGTTTTATATATCTCTGGAAGATGACCTTATGCGTTTATTCGGGTCGGACCGCATTTCCAGTATCATGAGTAAACTTGGATTGGAAGAGGGACAGGAGCTTGAACACCGTTGGTTGAATCGCTCGATTGAGACGGCGCAAAGACGTGTGGAACAACAGCATTTTTCCGTGCGTAAGCGGACGCTTGAGTATGACGATGTGATGAATAAGCAGCGTGAGATTATTTATGGCCTGCGTGAGCGGGTGGTTTGTGCGGATAAGGTACGTGATGTAATGTTTGATGTTATGGAGGACGTGATCGCCAGTACCGTTGAAGTCATGCTGGCAACACGCGAAGCAAGGGCATTGGATGATTTCCGTGAATGGGTACAAACCACTTTCCCGATTCCACTTACTGCGGATGAAATCAAACAACACTTGGAAGATCTCGATGCTCTTGCAGCCTTTGTTTTCGATCGCGTTTGCAAAGCCTATGAAGTAAAGGTGTCGACCGAAGATCCACACTCGATAGAAACCATGGAACGCGTTGTTGTTTTGCAAGCAATCGATTCGCATTGGCAAGAGTACCTGCGTGCAATGGATGGCTTGCGCCAAGGTGTGGGGCTGCGTGCCTATGGTCAGCGGGATCCTCTGGTTGAGTATAAGAATGAAGCATATCAGATGTTCCAGCAGCTTATGTCCGACATTAAAACCGAGATTATCAATGGTGCTTTTAAGTCGGCGACTTCGATTGAGCGCTATGGTGAATTTCTGCGTGCCTTGCCGCTACAGATGGTACATGAAACGCCTCCGCCTGTGACGGGCGGTGGTGCCGGAACCACGTCTGCAACGGCTCCATCCGGGGCAGCGTCGCGTCAACTCGCAGCAGCTGGTGGTGGTGATGCTATGGGACGTGCTTCTGGAACATCAAGTGGAGCAAGGATGTCTTTCCCGCCAGCAAGTGGGGAAAAGCGAGTTGGACGAAATGATCCTTGTCCTTGTGGGAGCGGGAAGAAGTACAAGAAATGTTGCGGTGCTTAAATAAACGGGTCTTGCTGGCAGTGGCCGCCAGCCTGTTAAGCGGGTTTTTCCTGGCATGTGCCTTTCCCTTGCCGCCAGTACTGGTAGGTTTGGAGGGGGGAAGTGCCGCGTGGTTTGCCTTGGTGCCTTTGCTTCTGGTATTGCCGCATGTGTCGCCCCGGCAAGCTGCTGTGCTAGGCTGGATTACAGGGGGTATTTTTCATCTGATCGGATTGTCCTGGCTGCTGGCACTGCGTTTCACATGGGGCAATCTTCCGTTGACGATACTGTCCTGGATCGGATTGGTACTCTATTGCAGCATCTATACTGCCGTTTTTACGTTTATGTATGCTGCATTGGTACGCAAACAGTTGTTCAAGAGACTGGCTGCCCGGATTGTATTTTTGTTCTTGAGCCCCCTGCTATGGTGCGGTCTCGAATATTTTCGTTCGATTCTGTTTACGGGATTCCCGTGGAACCTGCTGGGTGCCAGCCAGTATCAAAATCCGGTTTTACTGCAGCCTGCTAGCGTTGGCGGCGTGTACGCCATTTCCTTTCTCATTGTTTTGTTCAACACTGCTTTAGCTTTAACAGTCGAGCGTATCTGGCATGAAGTGCGCAGTGGGGTCAGGGGTCGGCGACTCCACGTTGAGTTAATGGTGGGGCTACTGGCACTGGCCATCTCCTGGAGCATGGGGGTAAGATCCGTGCGGCAACTGACGGAAACGGCCATGGAAGATCCCCGGGGGCTTCACATCGCCTTGGTGCAGCCAGCCATACCGCAAGTGCAGAAGTGGTCCGCAGAACATGCGCAGAAGATCAAACATGCATTGGCGAGGCAAACGGAAATTGTGCTTATGTCGCAACCGGATTTGATTGTCTGGCCGGAAACAGCAACCCCCGACATGGTGCGGTTCGATCCGGCTAGTTGGGAATTGGTCACGGATGCGGTTGCAGAAGGTGCATTCTTACTTGTAGGGACAATGGATCTCGATCCTGTTACGCGTGCACTTTATAATGCGGCATTATTAGTGGGCCCTGATGAAAAAATACATGAGGCCTATTATAAACGACATCTGGTTCCTTTTGGCGAATATGTCCCGTTGGTACGCTGGTTCCCGTGGTTGGATCGATTTGCACCACTCGGTTTCAGTTGCACCCCTGGCGACATGGAACAATCATTGGCTCCGCTGCCGACAGCTAATGGTAATGTAGCAGCCAGCGTGCTGATCTGTTTTGAAGATGTGTTCCCGTATCTAGCGCGTCGGGATGTGCGCAGGGGTGCACAAATCCTGGTCAATTTGACAAACGACGGATGGTTCGATGGCACGTCCGCACCGCGGCAGCATCTTGCATTGTCCGTTGTGCGTGCTGTAGAGAACCAGGTTCCGCTGGTGCGTTCGGCGAACACAGGGGTAAGTGCTTTTGTCGATCAGGCCGGACGCATCCAGGAGGTGCCTGGTTATCGTGCAGAAGGGCAGCGAGGCTCCAGGGTCCGAGGAGTTGTGATCATGCCTCCGGGGAGGAAACCAACCCTCTACACGCGCTTTGGCGATTGGCTGCTTGCCATTCCTTGCGCGATTGGTACGGTGCTGCTTGGCGTATGGATATTTTTTGATAGCAGGAGACCCACATACGTTCCCGCAGTCAGCGGCATGAAGTTTACAACCTAGGAGGATGATATGATTGAGAATTTTGAAGAGCGGCTATCGAAGATGCAGGCGCAGATGAATGAGATGCGGGGGTATCTTTGACGTTACGGGACGTGAAACGATTGTTGCGACGTTAGAGGAACAGAGTAGTGATCCTGCTTTCTGGAACGATCCTGCCGAGGCACGCAAAGTGATTGCCGAAACCAATCTGCATCGTGCCGTGCTGACCCCCTTTCAGCGTATTGTCACGTTGCTGGAAGAGGCCGAGCTACTGCAGACATTGGCATCGGATGAGGCCGATGAAAAACAGCGGGATAAAGCACTTGAAGAGGCTGCAGCGGGTTTGGATGAGGCCGAAAAGCAGTTTGAGCGTCTGGAAATGCAGTCTTTGCTCAGCGAACGGTTTGATTCGAGTAATGCTTATGTGACTGTGCATGCGGGAGCGGGGGGCACGGAATCCTGCGATTGGGCTGATATGCTTTTGCGGATGTACTCCCGGTATGCCGAGACGCAGGGCTGGACGGTAAGCATACTTGAGCTGCAAAGCGGTGACGAGGCTGGGATCAAGCGTGCCACGATTCAAGTGAGTGGTGGATTCGCCTTTGGCAATATGAAGGCAGAACGTGGTGTGCACCGGCTTGTGCGTATTAGTCCGTTTGATTCCAATAAACGGCGTCATACGTCTTTTGCGGCAGTAGATGTGGCTCCCGAGTTGGATGATGATGTTGAAATCGAGATTAATGAAGGCGATTTGCGCGTGGACACCTATCGTGCGAGTGGCGCGGGTGGACAGCATGTAAACACGACAGACTCGGCCGTGCGCATTACGCATATGCCATCTGGAATCGTGGTCGCGTGTCAGGCGGAGCGGTCGCAGCATATGAATCGAGATAAAGCGATGAACATGCTTCGCGCCAAGTTGTATGAGATGCAGCAGGATGCGAAGCGCAAGGATTTAGAGAAATTCTATGGTTCCAAAGGTGAGATTGCGTGGGGGAGTCAGATTCGGTCGTATGTCTTGCAACCTTATACGATGGTGAAGGATCACCGCTGTAATGTGGAAACCTCGAATGTATCCAAGGTTCTCGATGGCGATATCCAGATGTTTATTGATGCCTGGCTAAAGAAGCAGGCCAAGCAGGATGTAGGGGAGTAGGGGTAGGCGTTAGTAGCTAGGCGTTAGGGCTCTGCTGTTTTAGACAGAAAGATTTGGGATCCCCCTTCGTTCCGCTTGGCGGAACTACGGAGGACAAACAGAAAGAACTGGTAGGCTTCGGGGATTAGGGGTAAGGGGGGCGATCCCGCCGACCGTGAACCGGTGGTGAAGGAAGGTAAGTGGGGCGCGAGACTCCTTCTGCTCAACGTCTGCCTCTACCGGGATAAACCCGGTAGGCGGCATAAAGGTACGCGTCAGGAGAGAATTATGGCAATAAGTAGTATGACAGGGTTTGGCCGCGGTAGCGTGACCCGTGCTGGATACACTGTTACGGTTGAAATGAGTGCGGTAAATCGCAAGCAATTTGATTTACGCTTGAATAGTTTGCGGTCGCTTGCCGTATTGGAGCCACAGGTTGCCAAGTTGGTTCGTAGCAAAGTGGCTCGCGGGGGCGTGACAATTTCCGTGCAATTTGAGCGTGATGCTGGTGTGGGAGCAATACCTGAAGTGGATACGTCATGTGCTCAAGCATATGTGGATGCTGCTCGTAAGCTTGTGAAGCGATGCAAGGTTCCTGATACGATGGGTACGGCAGTGTTGTTGCGTATGCCGGGCGTGATGCAGATTGCGGGAGCAGGCGATCCAGATAGTGAGACGATTTGGCCGCTCGTGCGGGATGCGTTAAAGCAGGCCATGGCGGCTTTTTTATCGATGCGGCAAGAGGAAGGTAAAAGCCTCTCGCAAGATATGTCGAAACGTTTGACGAGTATGCGACGGTTGAAGGCCAAGGTGCTGAAACGTGCACCACTCGTGGTTCGTCATTACCGTGGTGTTTTACAAAAGCGTACTGCTGCGCTTGTTCATATGAAAACGGATACGGGATTGCGTGATGCGATTGCTCGAGAAGTGGCCCTTTTTGCCGATCGCTGTGATATTTCGGAAGAGCTCGTACGCTTGGATAGCCATATTGATCAGTCCATTGCTCATCTGGATGCGAAGTCGCCTGTGGGGCGTACGCTAGAGTTCTTGTGCCAGGAAATGTTGCGCGAGATCAACACGATTGGGTCGAAAGCGAATGATAGATTCATTGCAAGATGGGTCGTGGAATTGAAGTCAGAGCTGGAGTCTCTACGGGAGCAGGTGCAGAATGTCGAGTAAGCCGAAATCCTTGTTGCTTGTGCTTTCAGCGGCTTCGGGTGCAGGCAAGAGTTCTTTATGCAGGGCGTTGCTCGCGCGGCGCCCGGATATCCGGTATTCTGTTTCTTGCACCACGCGTGCCCCGCGTGGCGGGGAAGTCGATGGACAGAGTTATCATTTTTTATCGCAGGAGGAATTCCAAAGACGTGTCGAAGCAGGAGATTTTCTAGAGTGTGCTGAAGTGCATGGTAATTGGTATGGCACGTTACGCCGCACGGTAGAGGACGCCATGCACCAAGGAAACAGCATCGTGATGGATATTGATGTGCAAGGGGCACGGCAACTGCGTTACAAATTGGCAGAGCTTCCGCCGGAAAATATTATTCGTAGAGGCTTTGTTGATATATTTATTCAAGTGTCATCGATGGAAGAGTTGCGGCGCAGGTTAGAGCAACGCGGAGAAGACACGCCGGAGGTCATTGAGAAGCGCTTGGCCAATGCCGTAAGGGAAATGGCGGCAGTGCCGGAGTATCGATATACGATTGTGAATGATGATTTTGAACAGGCTGTGGATGCATTGCAGGGTATCGTTAACAAGGAGCAAGCTGTATGAAGGTGCTATTGGGAGTAACAGGATCAATTGCATGCTATAAGGCGGCTGAACTTGTTAGGCGGTTTATCGGGCGCGAGTGGGACGTGAAAGTGATTATGACCGATGGAGCAACCAAGTTCGTTACACCCCTTACGTTTCGGTCGCTTTCGCGCAATCCTGTGTATCTTGAAATGTTTCCCGAAAATGAAGAGTGGCGTCCTGACCATATTACACTGGGCGAGTGGCCGGATGTATTTTGCGTAGCACCTTGCACTGCCAATGTGATGGCGAAATTAGCGCATGGCATTGCCGATGATTTGTTGACCTGCACGGCACTCGCGATGGAGGCTCCCTTGGTTATTGCGCCAGCGATGAATGACCGGATGTGGAACCATCCGGCCACGCAAGAGAATGCGCGATTGTTGCGTGAACGCGGCACTACGATCATTGATGTGGGGCAGGGCGATCTGGCCTGTGGGTATGTGGCCACCGGACGCCTTGCCGATTTGGACACCATCGAGCAAAGTTTGGCTAGGTTTGCGGGCAGTGTGACCTGATTGACTTTGTTGACCAGGTTGATGGGTAATGATTTCCATCTTTTGCAGCTAGGATGGCTGGCGGCGGGGGGGGGTTATTCGTGGTGTTCTGCTAGTTTGCCTTGTAGGATGAGGCGGCGGTAGGGGCCATCGTGTTGCATTAACTCAGCATGTTTTCCTTGTTCTACAATTTTCCCATGATCAATGACAAGAATGCGGTCTGCATTCTGAATCGTGGATAAGCGGTGAGCAATGACAAGCGAGGTGCGATTTTTCATGACTTTTTGAATGGCTGCCTGAATGATGGATTCGGTGTGTACATCCAGTGATGAAGTGGGTTCGTCTAGCAGTAGAATGGCGGGATCAGCCAGTAGCGCACGTGTGATCGCAATGATTTGGCGTTGTCCCAGCGAGAGGGACTCGCCGCCTTCGAGAATGCGGGTTTCATAGCCATCGGAAAGGGCGGCAATCGCCTCGTGGGTTCCGAGTCGTTTGGATTGTTCGATGACGTAGGTGTCTTCCAGGTCGGTGCGACGGAATTTGAGGTTTTCCATTACGGTGCCGGAGAAGAGGTAGCCTTGCTGGAGCACAATGCCCATGCGCTGGTGTAATTCGTCTTGGGCAAAATCGCGGAGGTCGGTTCCGTCGAGCAGGATTTGGCCTTGCTGTGGATCAAAGAATCGCGCCACAAGTGACAGAATCGTGGTTTTCCCGGCGCCGGTGGGGCCCGCGAGCGCGACGGTTTCCCCGGGGCGAATCGCAAGATTCAAATCTTGAATGATCCATTCCCCTGCTTCTTTGTAGCGGAAGCTTACCTCTTGAAAATCGATGGTGCCTTCTATGGATTGCAGCGGGACTGATTGCTGTGGATCTTGCACGTCCGGCTCAAGGTCAATGATTTCTAAAATCCGTTCGCCTGCACTCATAGCGCGTAGAGCCATACTGTATAGTTCCACGATCATGCGTGTGGGCCAGATGAGCATATTCATGTATAGGATATAGGCAATGACGTCGCCCATGTTGACGTGTTCAGCCATATGCTCCATGCGAGGGTCGTGTAGCACCCATGTGGCAAAGAGTACGACGAGGATCAAATTGAGAACACTCATGAAATCGAGTGCAGGCATGAATAGACCATTGAGTTTGGCAATATTGACTTCGGTGTCATAGTTGCTGGAGTTGATGATATTAAAGTCTTCGAGGTTTCGTTCTTGTCGCGAGAAGGCGTGTACGACCCGGACGCCGCGAACCGTCTCTGCCATATTGGCAACAAGGCGGCTGTTTTGATCTCGCGCGGTGCGCTGTAGTTTGGTCATGCGTGTTTTGTAGCGGGATGTCAAATATGCGACAAGGGGTAGCATAATGGCGGCCGGGACCAGCAGTAGGGGGGCGATGCGGCTGATTCGGAATAATGCCGCAATGGTAATGGTCCCGAAGATGCCCAGCATCATCAGCGCATAGGTCATGAAGTCTTTGAGAATGGCGATGTCGCCCGTGCTGCGTGCAACGAGCCAGCCAGCCTTGTGCTTGTCGAAAAAGGACTTGGAAAACATCATAAGCCGTTGAAAAAGTTTTTTGCGCAGGCCTGCAATGGCTTGATTTCCACAGTAAACGGAAATGAGTAATTGTCCCCAACTGAAAATGCGGTTTACTAGGCCTAATAGTGCTAATGGTAGTATGGCTCGGAATGTTCCTGTTTCTTGCCATGATTGCGACTCGAACAATTGGCTCGCATAATGGATAATCTGCATATCAGCCCAGGCTCCTATGCAAACCATAAGTGTGGCAAAGAATATGAGCCAACGGTAGGGGCCGAGAATCGAAAATATCCGCAGTGTCAGGCCTAATGAAAGGGACTGATCTTCGTTCTGTTCGCTATTTTCCGAAAGTGTTTTTTTCACAACTGCAAGATCCTTTTGAATTGCGCCCCTTCGCGAGAGAGCTGTTCCGGGGTTCCTGCTTCAATAATGTGTCCATCATCCATGACATAGATATGGTCGGCATGTTCTATACTTGATAGACGATGGGCGATTATGATCGTGGTTGTTTCTGGGGGGAGTGACTGTAACCCTCTCTGGACGGCTCGTTCCGTTGTGGTGTCGAGGGCGGAGGTACATGCATCGAGAATCAGAAAACGCGGTTTGTGCAGAATGGCTCTCGCGATACTGATACGTTGGCGCTGTCCACCCGATAGTGTTACGCCGCGTTCTCCGATCACGGTTTCGTAGCCATCGGGTTGTTCCATGATAAAGTCATGTATACAGGCCAGCGTGGCGGCGTGCACAATGTCCTCAAAACGTGCTTCAGGGTTACCATAGGCAATGTTGTCGCGTATCGAAGCAGAAAAGAGAAAGGTGTCCTGAAAAACGAATGCAAAGCTGTGTCGTAGCTCGGCAATGGGGTAATCTCGGATATCGCGTTGGTGTAAGAGTACGCTTCCCTTGTCTGGATCATAAAAGCGGCATAGTAAGAGAGCGAGGGTGCTTTTGCCTACGCCTGTTTTCCCAACAAGACCGATTGTTGTACCGGAAGAGATTTTGAGAGATACATCGCGAACGGAATGCTCCCGATTGCCGTAGGAGAAAAAAACGTTTTGCAACTCTAGTCCGGGGCCTTCCTGGGGTATAGGAGTGGTGCCTTTGTCTTCGAGGTATACATCGGCCTGTAGGAGGCGATCAATTCTCTCGGCCGTTACAGCAAAGCGTACGGCGGTTTCGATTGCTCGTGCTATGCGCCATGTTCGCAAACGGATACCACTTTGTAGATAAAACAACAGGAAGAGTCGTCCGGTAGAGAGTTCCCAATGTCCCGCCTGGGCAGCCCAAAGAGCGGTTCCGATCACGGCGGCGATACCGAGGATGGCGGTCCATTGGAGGGCTTGATTGATGGCGGATCCGAGAACCCGTTCTTTGAATTCAGAATCATGTAGGCGATCTACTCGCTCATCGTAGCGTTCGCGCAGTGCCGGGCCTGCCCCGAAGGCCTTGACGACAAGGCTGCCTTCGACCGATTCCGAGAACAATTCCACGGTGGATGCAAACAGGGCTTTGGTGCGGGCAAAAAGCGGATACCCATGTTGTATGCCGAATTTGATGGTAAGACACCCGATTGCGAATAGCACGAGAGATACAAGTGCAGCCTGCCAACAGATGAAAAACATGAAGATATAAGAGACGATGACAAAGGCGGTCGACTCGAGGATGAGCATCATGCCTTGTTGCATGAACATGGTGGTATAGTTGACGTCCTCAACGACATTGGAGATCAGCGTTCAGCTGTGGGAACTGTCGTGATAAGCAAAGGAAAGGTGTTGCATCGTATCAAAGATACGGCAGCGAAGATCGAACAGCGCCCCTTGACCAAGTTGGCTTTCGAACACGGCGCGCAAATATGCTGTGGCCCAGCGTGCTGCTGCAAATGTGAACAATGCTGCTGGTAGCAGCAGAAGGCCATATCCGCGTCCTAGCCATTCAGGAAGAGGGACGCCCCATACCTTCAACGGATCATCCGCTAGCGCGTCAATAAACAACTGCAGGATTTTAGGTGTAGCAAGTTCGAAAATATTCAACATCAACACCATGATGATGGTGAATACGAGCAAGCGCTTGCGTGGGCGCATTGCAACACGCAGCAACTGCAGTGCGTGCTGCAGAGGGGACATATGCAATCTCTCCTGCTTACGCGACTTGTTCGACCACGATTTCCGGATCAACTTGTTCGCGAAGAATACGTTCGATACCTTGTTTGATGGTCATGGTGGCGTGGGGGCATCCGCCACAAGCACCTTTGAGGCGAAGGTTCACGCGTTTGTCTTCGATGGAAACAACTTCCATGTCGCCTCCATCGGCTTGTAAATAGGCCCGCATCTCTTCCAGCTTTTGACGAATTTCCTGGTCCATTATGTTCTCCTTTTTTGGATATGTGTTAAGACACCAGTACTATCATCATATGGGGTTGCGAACAAGCTTCATCGGGAATGAACATACGAGATCGATTATGTGTTGCCCATTACGGATTTCAATTCTGATGGGGGCGCAAAACGCGTTACGGGGCCGACTTGGTCGCGGCTGGTGAAGTAGTCGATCAAGGCGTGTCGTGTTAGGACGGGATGCACCCGCATACGGCTTGCGGGTTTGCGGAGCGTTTCGCGCAGTTGCATCAGATTTTGCCCGCCAGAGGCAGCATCATATGAGTTACATGCAATGAGATAACGTCGGTTGCGTTGGATTGGCCTGCCATCGCGATCATAAATTTCGTGTATTGTGAGAGGACCTCGTTGTCCTTCCGACTTGACATGCATTCCCATAATGCCGCGGCTGCCACGCATTTCTGACAAGATCACCAGAAGGTCATCACGGGTTAGTTCTGCGGTAACAATTCTGTTTTCGTAGGGCATAATTTCCCACATATCCCGTATGGTCTTTTTCCCGGCTTCGAAGTCTCCTCCCGGAAAGATGAGCCCGTGTATGATGGCATCGGGTTTTAGCCCTCTTTTTTCCAACGCTTCCATCATGGCCGCGCCAATCAAGTCTTCCACTTGGCTGTGCTGCTGCCGCGAACGAGAAACACGTAATGTGGTTGTTAACGTTCCTACAGGGGTGTCGAGAATGGCCTCCGCTCGGTCGATCTCCG
Source organism: PVC group bacterium (assembly GCA_003567805.1). The sequence goes on along the minus strand of PWYP01000116.1, from coordinate 10,962 downwards.
GCTGTGCCATGGAGAGGATGGTGGGGTCGAGTGCAATATTTTCATGCATGAACATCGTCGACGGTTTTACCGAGACGATTCGTCGTGTGTTACGATCAAACGTGAGGTCTAAACGTCCAAGGTGAATACCAAAATAGCTTGCTTGGGTAAATGGAATGCCGTTCACGGGGGTGTTAGCCTCATGTCGGTGTGTGTGCCCCCCGATACATGCAACTATATTGGGGTAGGTTTCCAACAGCGTTTGCGTTCGGTTCGCAAAATCATCTCCACCAGCTCTCAGTCCCATATGTGTTGCAAGCAGGATGGCATCTGCGTTGCGCGATTGCAGTAATGCAATCGAGCGTCTGACCGGCGTGACGGGATCTTCAAATGCTAATCCGCGATGGAAGCTTTCGTGGAACCAGTAGGGCATACCGGGCGTGATAACACCAATAATTCCAATCCGGAAGCCACCGATGCGTTTCAACACAAATGGGGCAATGCGCCCTAATGGATGCTCGCGATCTTCCTGCCATCCGGCCCTTTTCCCCCCAATGAGGCAATTCGCTGCTAGTACCCTGGGTTCCGAAATATCGATGGCGTCCTGAACCGGTTGTATACCCCAGTCGAATTCATGATTGCCCAATACCCATGCGTCGTATCCAAGATGATTCAAGCTTTCAATCATGATTTTTCCACGGGTCTGCAGCCCTATCTGGGTGCCTTGATACAGGTCGCCAGCATCCAGTAAAATGTGATAGGGATTTTCCTTTTTCCACAATCTGATTTGTGTTGCACAACGGGCCAATCCCCCGAGGTTCGTCCGCCCGCCGTAAGATGCCGTGGGTAAAATATTGCCATGCAGATCTGTGGTGTGGATCACAGATATTGTCAGGTGATCGTCGGATAGAGGTAGGGCTTTTACGGGAGAGGCAGCGAAAATGCTGGCTCCGCTCAGAATTTGCAGAAATTGCCGCCGATTATATGTGGTTATGTGCTGCATGGTAACGGTTTCCCTGACGAGCGCCTTGTTCACATTATGCGTAATATGTTACCGGAGCATACGCCTGACGTCAATCGGATTACATAGATCTGGAATGACAATATGTCTACTCTGTAAGAGCTTGCTGTGCAGTTGTCTTTGTCAATCGGCTGAGAGCTGGTATTTGAAATCGTGCTTGAATCCTTTGATTGGCTGTTTCAACTTCCTCTGGATCGAAGCGCAGGGGTACGGCTTCCATGCCAGAGAGGGTCACACTTTCTAATCCGTCCTGATCCAGTCTTGCGGCAAGATCTGCGAGGCTCAGTATTTTATGTCCATTAATGTGGGTAACAATTCGGTAGCGTAATTCGCGATATCCGATATTAATCGGATCGGCTAAAACACCAACGAGAATGACGGTTCTTTGCACAGGATCGTCAGGATCATCCTCGTGCGTGTAGGCATGCCAGGTGAGATCGATGTCTGCGCGCCGTTCCCAATTGTCGCCGAATGCCTTTAGAAAATCTATGGTTAACTCCCTGAATATCAGGCCGGCTGATACAACATAGTCATCTGGTTTGCCGGCATCATTTTGCGGGATGCGCCGGTGGACGTCATCATTCGTGCGCATCAAAACCTGAACTTCTTTTACGGTTCCATCGCGCACGATTGTTACGGGCACATGATCGCCCGGTATGCTTTGGGCAACGAGATGTTGAAAGGGAATACGTCCATATTGTGCGTGTTCATAATTTCCTCGCGCATCCAAACTGTGCCCGTCCCATGCTACAATAACGTCGCCTACTTCAAGTCCATGTTCCGCATCGGCGATGGGGAGCGTTGCTGCCACGTAAATGCCTTGTTCCTCATACATTTCGGGAACGCCAAGAAATCTGCGTCTAACGGGATCCGCGAGTCGCTTCATATAAAAATCTGGTTCCGGTATGCCTGTGTATGTCACATGTTCTGAGGCATCCAGAAAACGGGTGATATTATCGGGGGCGATTGTGATGACGGTTCTTCGTCCACCGCGGAATTGCATTGCGAGACCTGCTAATTTGCCGTCATGCAAAATGGGTGTTCCCGTAGTATCAATGCGCATGGATGTGGCCACTTCGTATGTTAATTGATTGGGGATGCCATCTCCAATGCTTTCGAAGCCTATGGATAGTAGGGTTCCAATCCCTACCTGCAAATGATCATTTGCACCCCACTGAAAGAGCGTGAAATCGCCATTTTGTGGAATTTTTCTCAATACCGGCAAGGGTAGGGCATCTGAAAACCAATCGGGTTCTGTTGCTTGTAGCATGGCGAGTCCGATGCGTTCATCTGCGTGAACCACTTCTGCGGGTACGCGTCTGATTGAACCTGCTCGCCGCATTTCAATGGCAGTATGGTTTCTGACCAGTACTTCGGGTACCAGAAACAAACCGGGGCTGACAACGATGGCGAAGCCCTCTCTTCGCTGCGGTACGGAGCTTCTCCAAGGCATGAAGCGGTCTGCTTCGATTTGCGATACACGCACATGTACCATGGAGCGTGTCATGTCAGGAAGTTCATCTGGCAGTGCTGCCACAACCTCTTGTTCAATGGGGTCTACTTCTTCTGCCCGTGTTGTCATCGTGCCAACCACTATGCAGAAAAGAACTACAACGATGATGTTTAAACAATTTTTATCATTCATGTTTACATGCCTTCTGCTGGTGCGTCTTCATTGGTTGCGGTGTCATGCAGTGTTTGCTGGGGATCATGTATGGCGTAGAGTCGTGTGACACCATATCTTTGTTGTATGTCTGTATTGGCCTGATCCAGCGTCGTTGCGTCAAGGATCAGGGGGAGTGACATGGCTTCGAACTCCAGAATGTGAAATCCATCAATTGGTGATTGCAGGGCATTGCGGAGGTCATGCAGATGGCGAATTTCCTGATCGTTTACGCGACGAATTACATGGTGCAAAAATCTATCGCTGTGTGTATTTACGGGATGCGGCAGTATTGATGCTAATGTGAGTAATTGCTTCCGATCGGCCACATCCGAGTCAAACAGGGCTCGCTGGAAAAAGTAGAATACCGGAATCAGGCTTTCGCGAGACTCATTTCCCAGTGTCATCATTTGATTCCTGCTGATGGGCACAAACGTTAATCCTCCAGTCATCAGATATTCAGGAGCACGATCGTATATACGTCTGAATACAAACGGCGTAGGTTCTGGTTCTAATGAGAAGCGTATTTCTTCTTCTTTTCCATCTCGAACGATTTTCATATGGAGGGGCTCGCCCCATTGTTTGCGTTCGATAACTTCCCAGAATGGTAAGTTGTTGTTGTCCATGAAAATGGACCCATCTTGCTGGACGGTTACACCTTCAATGCTGAGCAGAACATCTCCGGGGTGCAGGTGTTCAGCGCTGACGCATAAAGGGCTGACATCACTGATGATGACGCCCGGTCCTGACGTTTCTAAACCCAAGGCCCCGCGTAAGGTAGGGTTGCGCAACTCAAATGTTTGTAAATAGAGCTTGGGTGCACCATGATATGGAGGATTTTGTGCGTCTTCTAGAAAGTGCCGAATAACGGGGGTTGGAACGGCATACCCTAATCCTTGTCCGCGCATGATGCCTTGGAACGCGACGCCTACAACGCGGTTGTCGCTATTGACGACGGGGCCGCCGCTGTTGCCGGGATTAATGGCCGCATCGATTTGCATAACGAGTCGATTATCCGAACCGCTGAAGGCATATGTGGCATGATCCATTCGCGATACAATGCCGCGCGTTAAACTTAACCGAGTTCCTCCCATAGGGAAGCCGATGGCAAATACCTCATCTCCGAGTTCCGTAACTGCGTCTTCCAATCTCAATGGCTGAAGACCTTCCAGCACGCTTGGATCTTCTAATTCGAGTATTGCCAGATCTGCATCGTATGCCATATAGCGCACGGTGGCGGGATATCGTTCCGAGGAACCATGTGGTTGTAATTTCAAAGAGATGGCATCTGCAACCACGTGCCCACATGTTAAGAGCATACCGTCACCGATGTAGAAAGCGGATCCGGATCCTGCGGAGGAGCCACCGGCTTGCCAAGGTTGCTGGTAATCGTAGCGGTATGTTACCGCATGAATTTTGAAAATGGATGGCATGACGGATCTGACATCCGGCATGGTGACGGCATGTTCTACGCTTGCATCTGACGAGACGGAACAGAGCATTAGCAGGGCAATACTCCCCATCATGCTCACTACCTGTAGATTCTTTTTCGTCATATTTCCCCCTAAAACGTTAGCGTGCAAAACACCTTTTCTGCCAAAGGTTACTCTTACGCATCTTCTATGGCTTGATATCCTTACGGTACCGGTAACTGTATCCTATGCTGCATATGCATGCGAGGACAATGCCGACATTATTTCCGTTTGAGGCTGGCTAGTCGCAATCGCTGGAAGACAAATCCCGAATTTGTTCTTTTCGGAAAGTATCCTTCCTGAACAGATCGAATATCATTAATCGATACAAATGCCTGTGGATTATAGGTTTTAATCAGCTTTTGGACTAGAGGCAGGTGCTGTCGTTTGAAAATGCTGAAGATCAGGGATACTTTCCCTTTCATGCCTCGGGCATCAATACTGGTGGTGCCGATGTTATGTTCTCGTAATGCCGCAATTAGTTCGTGCGCCTCTTTTTGTGTAATGATGCGGACAGAGAGCATTCCCACAGCAAGGCGCTCTTCTACCAGCATCCCAATGTAATTGCCGAGTGCGAATCCGGTTGCATAGGCCACGTAATTAACCCAACTGGAAAGGTTCTGCATGATTTGGCCAATTGCAATAAGCCAGATGAGTACTTCGAAAAACCCTAGTAAGGGCGCGAGGATTTTCATGCCTCGTGAAACGAAAATAATACGCAGTGTGCCGAGGGTTACGTCACAGATACGCGCTAGCATTATGGCCACGGGCACAGCAATCAGCATCAAAGCGCTTTGATCTGTGGGAAATTCTACCATTTTTCACAATCCTTTTTTTTGTTCGATGTAATGGTGTCAGGCATAGCCTTTCCTAGCGCGAACTGGCCATTCGCGCATGGCTGTTATCACTCGCCTTCGCTTGCGATACTCAATTGTTGAGGCTTTGAATGGGGGCTGGAACATGCCCGCCGCGCCGCACAAAAGCTTCATTGCCTTTCGGACATGCAACGCTGGTCACTGTGCCGGAACCAAAAAGCCCACCATAGTCAACGAAGTCTCCCGTTTGTTTCCCCGGCACAGGGATCAAACGCAAGGCCGTTGTTTTTCGGTTAATGATTCCTATGGCAGCTTCATCCATAATCATCCCGCAGAGGGTGGTCCAGGGCGTGTCGCCCGGTAGCAGGATCATATCCAGCCCCACGGAGCAAACCGCCGTCATGGCTTCGAGTTTTTCGAGCGTTAGCGTGCCTTCTTGCACGGCCTTGGCGAGTGCATGGTCTTCCATGACCGGGATGAATGCCCCAGATAACCCGCCAACAGAAGAAGAGGCAAATGAACCACCTTTTTTGACGGCATCATTAAGCAAAGCGACGGCTGCTGTTGTGCCTGGTGCTCCCAGTTTATGAATCCCCATGGTTTGGTAGATTTCCCCGATACTGTCACCGATTCTCGGGGTTGGGGCTAGAGAAAGGTCAACGACGCCGAAGGGAAGCGCCAAGCGAGATGCAACTTCCCGTCCGATCAATTCGCCTGTGCGTGTGACACGAAATGCAGTGTGCTTGATCTCGTCGGAAATTTCATCAAGGGTCGCACTGGGATGGGCTTCGAGCAGACGTTCGACAGCACGTTTGACGACACCAGGTCCGCTTACACCGACGTTGATAACCGTTTCTGGCTCTCCGATGCCGAGGTATGCACCTGCCATGAAAGGGTTGTCTTCGGGTATGTTGACGAAAATAACGAGCTTCGCGGCAGCAAAACCGAGGCTTTCTGTAGAAGCATCGGCAATTCGTAAAATGGTTTTGGCCGCGAGTTGAATGGCATCCACATTCATGCCTGCTTTTGTGGATCCAACACTGATGGATGCACATACGCGTTGTGTGGATGAAAGTGCTTCTGGCATGGATTCGATGAGTGTTTGTTCTGCGGGAATCATTCCTTTATGGACCAGAGCCGTATATCCGCCAATAAGATCCACATTCACTTCTGCTGCAGCACGATCAAGCGTTTGGGCCAGCGCAACTGCTTCCTTGCGTCCATGTCCTCCCAACAGCAGGCTGGCAGGAGAAATAGCCAGCCTCTTGTTGACGACGGGGACCCCATAACGTGCAGTCAATTCGTCGCAGACTCGAACGAGATTTGCTGCTTTACGGCAGATTTTTTCGTAGACTTTATCGCATACGGATGGCATGGAGGGACCGACACAATCGGTGAGGTTGATTCCCATGGTGACCGTACGAACGTCAAGGTTCTCTTCCTCGAGCATGCGCACGGTGCTAAGTACGTCTTGCGTGTTCATCATCTGCGGTTCCTTGGCTGATTTTGCCCCAATAAGCTGCGGATAGGGCCTACTTCACTGATGGCCCGGAATATATATTCATGCTGCATGCCCGCTTTAAGCTGCAGCTCTTGCGCCAAGTGGCGAAATTCGGTTTGGACTTGGTGAACATCTAATAATGTGGGGACCGAAATTTGTCCGACATGCGTGATGTGGGGCCCATGGAATTCTACATTCCAGTCTTCAATATTGATTTGCCGTTCGGCAAAAAAGTTTGTCACGGCTTGGAGGATGCCGGCATGGTCATCCCCAGTCAAGGTGACCATGTAACGTTCATTCGCGCCTTTTCCCATGGCTTGGGTAGCGTCATACGGTACAACGGTTATGCTGGCATCGCCCGATGGGAAGGACTTGAGCATATTTTGCTGCACATCGGTTGCAGAAAATTGTGCAGGTAGGGTGGCTGTGAGCATGACGGTGAAATATCCGGCAACCACAGTTTGACGGATACCGTCGATGTTGGCCCCCAGATTCGTCACGGTCGAGGTTACGTCGCGCAGAATGCCTGGTCGATCCGCTATTAAAACGGATATAACGTATCTATTGCAGGTGTTGTTCATAGTTGTAGAACGCTAGCGGATGTGCGAATGCAAGTCAATGTGTTCAACAGGTTTTTCTTTATTTTAGCGGTAAATTCACTTGACTGGCACAGCGATACGCCGCACAGTTAAGCGTTTCGTTGAATAAGTGGTTTTTCTGGTTGTATTAGACAGAATAGGAGACTGCATGTGGAGCAGTTTTGCGAGTTTATTTTCCAATGATATTGGTATCGATTTGGGTACCGCGAATACGCTGGTGTATGTAAAAGATCGAGGAATTGTATTGCGGGAGCCTTCGGTTGTGGCCATGCAAGATGGTACCAAGCGCGTGCTGGCTGTGGGTGATGACGCCAAACGGATGTTGGGTCGCACACCGGGCAATATCATAGCGATTCGTCCGATGAAAGCGGGTGTTATCGCTGATTTCGAAATTACCGAAGCCATGTTACGCTACTTTATCAAGAAGATTCAGCGTCATCGCAAAATGGTTCGTCCGCGGATTGTGATAGCTGTGCCGAGTGACATTACGGAAGTGGAGAAGCGAGCCGTGAAGGATTCCGCAACGCATGCGGGCGCACGGGAAGTGTTTCTGATTGAAGAGCCAATGGCGGCTGCGATCGGTGTAGGTTTGCCGGTGCATGAGCCGGCTGGCAATATGGTAGTGGATATCGGTGGTGGGACGACCGAGGTAGCGCTGATATCCTTGGCAGGAATTGTTTTTAGTAGGACAGTTCGTGTCGGTGGTGATGAAATGGACGAGTGTATAGTCCAATATATGAAACGGGTATACAATTTGATGATCGGGGAGCGCACGGCCGAGGAAATTAAGATGACCATGGGGTCAGCTTATCCATCGGGCGAGGAAACCAGCATCGAGGTAAAAGGGCGTGATCTTGTGGCGGGGCTACCCAAAACGCTGACAATTACGTCTGAAGAGATCCGTGAGGCATTGCAGGAGCCGGTATCATCTATTATTGATGCCGTGCGGGTGACATTGGAACGTTGTCCGCCTGAATTGTCTGCTGATCTCGTCGACCGTGGTATGGTGTTGGCCGGAGGTGGTGCTTTATTGCGTGGGATTGATAAGTTAATTGCAGAACAAACCGGTCTGCCAGTACACATCGCAGATGATGCTTTGAGTGCCGTGGCTGAAGGCACCGGGGTTGTTCTCAATGAATTGCATTTTCTTCGTCGCGCAGGGAGCTAAACCTTTCCATTCCAGAATGTGCTTCTCGATTAGGTGCAGGCAAATTGTGTGTGATGCACGCAACAGCTTGATCGGGAATGCTGGCGTTGAGAAACAAACGAATATATTTCGGAGTTCTGGTTTTACTGGTTCTCGTCCTTTTGAATTTGCCCATGCGTGGTGCTCGTCGCATGCGTGGGATGCTCCGCGATGTACTGCATCCCTTGGAATCATCTTTTGTGATGGGCCGGCAGCGTGCTTCCAAATGGTTTTCCGCCGCTGGCAATAAACATCGGCTACTTCAAGAAAATGAGCGTCTGGCCCGTGAGTTGGCAGAACGTGAATTTCGCATTCAAGAATTAAAGCAGATCCGTCGCGAAAATGATGCGCTGCGGCAGCAATTAGGATTCGCCATTCTTTCTCCTCGCCCCCTTTTGTTGGCAGAAGTTACCGCGAGGGGCGAGTTGGGGGGGTGGTGGCAGACCATTCGCATTAATAAGGGGCACCGTGACGGTGTATTACCGGATATGGCCGTTATGACCGGGGATGGTGTTGTAGGGCGTACATTAGAGGTGACGGCTCGCAGTAGTGAAGTTCTGTTGATCACAGATCCCAACAGTAAGTTGAGCGCCAAGATTGAACGCAACATGGCCTTTGGCGTCATGCATGGCGCAGGTGTACGTGCCTCTGGCAAGGATCAGCTTGAATTGCTTGCGTCGGCTCGGCCCGCTGAGATGCATTACCTGCCAACAACGCACGCGATCGCAGTTGGAGATCAAGTGTTGACGTCTGGTTTGGGGCATGTTTTTCCGGAAGGGCTTCCGATTGGTGAAGTGGTGCGCGTGTCGTTGCACGAAAGCGGTCTGTATCAGCAGGCAGAAGTGCAGCCATCTGCCGATTTAAGGTCTTTGCGTTACGTATTCGTGGTTTTGGAGTAAGGAGATATAGTGTATTTGTGGGGAGTATTCATGCTTTGTATTCCGGTGGCGTTGCTGCTGGAAATACAGTTTCCGGTTCCTTTGATGGGAGGCTGGGGGCATCTGCCGTGGATGCATGGCGTGGTCGTGTATTATGCCTTACATCAGAAATTATCCATAGCTTTTACGGCCGCCGTCCTCGGAGGGCTCTTTGTTGACGCTTATGCGCTGGGCCAGCCTGGTGTTGCTGTTCTCCTCTACGGTTTGGTTGTGTATCTTGCTGATCGTTTCCGAAAGCAGATCATTTCCGAGGCATTCATAACCGCAATTGTTTTCGGGATGTTTACGAGTCTTGGCTTTAGTCTGCTGCGCCTGTTGGTGATTGGGGCGGATGGACACCACGGTATATCTGTTTTGCGTATGCTTCTGCAATCCGGGTTTGGGCTGGTAAGCGCGGCTGTCTTGACCCCACTCGTGGGTATTTTGATGCAGGCCATTCACCGGGGGCTGGACATTGTTCCCGAAGAGGAGGGCACGCATGTCAACACGTGAACGGTTACAAACGGTCCGCATGCGCATTCTCCTTGTTGGGGGGGGAATGGCTATTTTTATTGGTTTCTTGATTATTCAGTTATGGCAGATTCAGGTTATTCGGGCAGATGAGTTTGCCACCACCTTGGATCATCAGAGTATACGTCGGGTGCGCTTGCCAGGCGTACGTGGACGGATTTTTGATCGGAATGGAGCTATTCTTGCGGAGAATCATCCTTCTTATTGCATCGCCTTATATACGGAGGAGTTGCGGCAGCGCGGACCATGGGGGCGTACGATTGATCACATTGATGCCGTGATCGATGAATTGTCGCAGGTGCTGGCATTAGAGCGTGAGGTTGATCGCGCGGATATCCAGAGACATGTGCAACGCCGCTTGCCGTTGCCCTTCCTTGCATGGCGAGGATTGAATGCTGCGGCAATGGCAAGATGGGCTGAGAGTGGCCGCGTGTTCGCCGGGGTTGATATTTATGTTGAGTCTGAGCGCGTGTATCCGCATCCGAACATTGCTACACATCTATTGGGATATGTCGGTCGTGCCGACACGGCTCGCGAAGATGAAAATCCTTATCACTATTATTTGCCAGAGATGGCTGGTCGCGCCGGAGTCGAACGTGCTGCTGATCGTCGTTTGCGCGGTCGCGCGGGAGGAAAACTGATTCGGGTGGATGCCACGGGGTTCAAATATCAGGAATATGCTGAGTTGGAACCGGTTTCAGGGGAGGATGTGTATCTTACGATTGATTTGGAGATTCAGATTCTTGCTGAGAATGTGCTGAGCAATCAACCTGGCGCAGTTGTAGTAATGGATCCACAAAATGGTGATATTTTGGCGCTTGCAAGTGGACCTGCATTTGACCGTAGTGCATTGGCTTCGCGGGCCGCGTGGCAAAGCATGTTAGAGGATCCGAATCGACCATCTGTAAACCGTAGTATAGCTGGGCAATATCCGCCGGGAAGTATTTTTAAACCGTTGGTAGCTCTTGCGGGCATGGCACATGATCGTCTGGATGCAAATACGATGATTGCGTGTCCGGGGTATTATCAAATTGGCACGGTACGCTTCAGATGCTGGCTACGGCGTGGTCATGGCTCCTTGCAATTGGCAGGTGCGATCGAGCAGTCGTGTAATCCATTTTTTATTGAGACGGCAATGCGCACGGGATATTCACGTATACACCATATGGCTGATGCCGTTGGTTTTGGTCGCGTCACAGGCATCGATTTGCCTGGTGAAGCTGCGGGATTACTGCCGGATGATGCATGGAAGCGGCGTCAGTGGAATGATGCCTGGCG